>NZ_CAJPGQ010000026.1:0-97648 GCF_905339595.1 Burkholderia sp. BCC1977 | reverse complement strand
TCTGCGTCTGCGTCTACGTCTACGTCTACGACTACGCGAAGTTGAAGCGCCGTTACGGGTATCCGTGACGCGCCGTCAGTCCACCGGATAATCGAGATCGTGCCAACGCTTGGCCGATTTGCCGCCGGAGCCGAGGTGGCCGCCGGGGAAACGCATCACGGCAATCGCGTGCAGCGCTTTCTCGTCGAGCGCGGTGTCGCCGCAGCTGCGCCTGACCTTGAGATCACGGACACGTCCGTGTTCGTCGAGCCAGACCCGCACGATCACGCGCCGTCTCGACGCGTTGCTCTGCACGCCGCGTGACAACAGGCGGTCCATCAGCGACATGAGGTTCTCCGCAATCGTCGAATGCTCCGGTTATCGCCGCGTGCATCGACGGATCGACGCGCGCCGGCCTGCGTACCGCATCAATGCCGGATGGCCGCGCTCGTGTGCGCGGGCCGCGCGGCCTTCGGCTTCGCGGCGACGTGCGTCTTCGGATCGGCGCCGGCCGCCTGTTGAACCTTGCCTGTCTTTGCCGGCGCCGCCGGTGCCTTCGACGCAGGTTTCGCGTCGGCATGCGCGGCGGCGGGTGCATTCGACTGCGCACGAACGGTTTGCCGCCCCGGCTTCACGGCCGCCGCACTGCTCGCCGCCACGGGCGGATGCTTGACCTGGTGCGCGTACTCCTTGACGTCGTGGTCGCTCATCCACGATTCCGTGTAAGCCGCCGACGCAGGCTGAGACAGGTTGAGATACGCGACCGATGCGACGAGAAAGGCACGAATATGCGTGCGACGATTGAATGCGGTAATGACGAATGCTCCTTGCGAACTGGCTTGACGCCTGTATCGGCGCCGTCGTGGCGGCACAATAAATGAGCGCATTCGGCATCGCAAGCGTTCGGCGGGTGATTCAAACGATTCTTAACGTTTGAACGATCGATCGGGCGCGTGAGGTCGGTTACGCACCGCGTTCGCCCGTAGCGCCTTCGTCCTCCCCCTTCCGCTCGACACGCCACGTATGAATCGGCCGATGCCCCGGCCGCTCCCACTCGGGCGGCATCCACAAATGCCGGAGCCGCTGTCCGATCGGCCCCGGCGCGCACACGTCGCGCCACATGTCGACGAACTCGTGGAGGTTCAGCACCAGGAAATTGTACGAACGGATCTGCTGCGTGATGCCGTAGTCGACCGGCTCCGTTTCCTCGACATACGTGCCGAACATCCGGTCGAAGACGATCAGCACGCCGCCGTAGTTCCGGTCGATATAGCGCGGATTGCGGCCGTGATGCGCACGATGATTCGACGGCGTGTCGAACACGTATTCGAACCAGCGCGGCAGCCGCCCGATCGCTTCGGTATGCACGAAGTACTGGTACGCGAGATCGACGGCCAGCAGGAACAGCACGACGGCCGGCGGGATGCCGAGCCACACCGGCGGCAGATAGAACAGGAACACGCCGACGAACGCGTTCAGCAGCGACTGCCGCATCGCGGTCGTGAAGTTCATCACTTCGCCGCTGTGATGCGGCACGTGCGCGGCCCAGAACCATCGCACGCGATGCGACGTGCGATGGAACCAGTAGTAGCAGAACTCCACGACGACGAAGATCGGCACGATGGTGAAGCCGTTCACCGGCACGTCGAAAAGCCGGTGCCGGTACACCCATGCGAAGATCGCGCCGGTCAACAGGATTCCCATCACCGTCTCGGCCACCTGATAGCCGGCGCCGAGCGACAGGTTCGCGACGATCTCCTTCCAGCGAAACCGCGCGCGCTGGCCGCGCTTCGTCGCGATCGCGAACTCGATCATGAACGCGATCAGGAACACCGGCGTCATGCCGATCAGGAGCACCTGCTTCCAGTCCACCTCGTGGCCCAGGAACGCCTGCAGCCACGTCATCCACCCTGCCGGCATGTCGATCGCCTCCGTCAATCACCGACGGGCAGTATGGTCGCGCACGGGTCGGCCCGCGTTGACACTTGCCGACGATTCTTTGACACTTTCCGCCATGCCCGCCGCCTCCCCGCTTCCGACCCAGCGCGTCTACTACTCGAGCACCTATGTGCGGCTGCTGTTCGACTATCTGTCCGCGCAACGGCAGGACGCGGCGCGCGTGCTCGGCGAGGCGCGGCCGCCCGAGGACGATCGCGGGCTCACGCTGTACGCGAGCGCGCACTGGCGGCGTCTGCTCGAACGCGCGGCCGACGTGCTCGGCGATCCGTTGCTCGGCCTGCACGTCGGCCAGCGGATCACGCCCGCGCATCTGGGCGCGCTCGGCTATGCGCTGCATGCGTGCCGCGACGCCGGCGCGGCCCTCGCGCGCTGGCAGCAATACGAACACCTGGTCGCGAACGTCGCGCGCATGGAAGTGCGGGTCGAGGCGACGTCGGTCACGATCGAATGGCACGATGCGCCCGAACCGCTCGGCGCGCTCGTCGACGAAGTGGCGCTCACCGCGATCGTCCAGTTCGCGCGCAACATCACCGGCACGCACGACGGGCCCGACGAAGTGTGCTTCGTGCATCCGCCGCCCGGCGACGTGCAGCCGTATCTCGACTACTTCGGCTGCCCGGTGCGGTTCGGGCAGCCGGTGAACCGGCTCGCGTTTCCGCCGCGCCTGCTCGTGCAGCCGCTGCGCCAGCCCGACGATGCGCTGCTGCAGATGATGGAGCGGCAGGCGAGCGCGCTGCTCGCCGAGCTGCGGCAGACCGACGATCTCGAACAGTCGGTGCGCGAGGCCGTCGCCCGCTTGCTGACGCGCGGCGAAGTGAGCATCGAGCAGATCGCGTCGGACCTGCACATGTCGTCACGCACGCTGCACCGGCGGCTTGCCGAACTCGGGCTCAACTTCCGGACGCTGCGCGAGGACACGCGGCGGCGGCTCGCGATCGACTACCTGAACGATCCGCGTCTCACGCTCGCGGAAGTCGCCTGGCTGCTCGGCTATTCGGAGCACAGCGCGTTGACGCGTGCATTTCGCCGCTGGACGGGCGAATCGCCGCAGCAGTGGCGCAGCCGGCAACCGGCACGGGCCGCGCGCGTCGCGCACGGCTGAAACGGCGTCGTTGACGATCGCGACCGGCGGGGCCGGAACACCGGCCGCCATCGGCAGCGCCGAACTCGGGTTCGCCGACGGTGTCGAACGTGCATCGCCGGAGAGTCACATGAAACACGCCGCCCGTTTCGCCATCCTGATCCTGCTTGCCGCCGCCAGCCTGCCGGCGGTCGCCGGCACGGACAATGCCGCTGCACCGGTTCCGCAGCAAGCGAAAAACTGCGTACCGTCCTCCACGTCCGCCGCCACGGCACCCGCCTCCCGCGCTGCCTCAAAAGCCCCGCCTATCCGCGTGTGCGTCGGCGATTCCGATACGCAACTGAACCTGCCGTGGTTCCTGACCGACATCCTCACCGCCGTGGACACGCATCAATCGCCCCGCGACCTGCTCCACAAGATGCGCAACGACTTCTGAAGCGCGGCTGTCCCCGGCTGCACGCCCGCTGAAAAAACCGCGGCACGCGGGCGGGACGTCATGCACGGCGATCCGGCACCTGAATCGCCAAAGGTGACGCGCGACGCAAATATTTCTTTCTGAGCATCAATCACGAAATTTCACCGTTTGTTGAGTCGTGATGTTTCGTAATTGCGCGTCACGTCATATACTTGCCGCGCACCATCCTCGTGCCAAGAGACGGTGTCTTCTATCCCGGCCGCACATCGATGCGGTCGGGGATTTTTTCGATGCGCCAGGCCGATATATATGCAATGTCAATGCATTTTATTGAGGCCAACCTCGAAACGAGCGTCCCCGGCCAGACGTGGCGAATGCACCGCGTCGATCCATTGACCGGTTCGACCGGCCTCCCCGTCCGTACAACGACAAATACGACCCGAGGAATGTCCACGCTTGCGCGGCGTCCGAGGCGCGCCTTTCCGCGCGGCGGCGCGCGGCTACGCCGGGCCTTCTTCCCGTCGAAAGCGACAGTGTG
Source organism: Burkholderia sp. BCC1977 (assembly GCF_905339595.1). NCBI lineage: Bacteria > Pseudomonadati > Pseudomonadota > Betaproteobacteria > Burkholderiales > Burkholderiaceae > Burkholderia > Burkholderia sp. BCC1977. The sequence goes on along the minus strand of NZ_CAJPGQ010000026.1, from coordinate 93,676 downwards.
GCCGGCATGCTCGCGCACGGCGCCCGCTTCGGCACGAAAACGGCCATGCCGTCGGGCAAGGGCGCGGGTGGCGTCGATCCGCATCGCGCATTCGTACCGGCATTCCGCGCGCCCCCGGCGGGCAGCGCGCGCAGGCGCTAAAATCCGCCGCCTGGGCATCCACGACGAGCAAGCGTTTTGACGGAGTTCGAGCAGGGTTTCATCCTCACCCGCCACTGGCGGGACACCGCGTCCGGCATCGAGATCGAGTTCTGGCTGGCAACCGAACACGGTCCGCGCCGCGTGCGGCTGCGCCCGCAGGAAGCCGTCGCGTTCGTGCCGGCCGAGCAGCAGGCGCTCGCCGAACGCACGCTGGCCGGCGAGCGCGATGCCGAACTGCGCCCGCTCGCGCTGCGCGACTTCCGCCAGCGCGCGGTCGTCGGCCTCTACTGCCGCCGCTACCGTCATCTGTCCGGACTCCAGAAACGCCTCGCCGCGGCCGGCGTCGACGTCTACGAAGCCGACGTGCAGCCGCCCGACCGCTATACGATGGAGCGCTTCATCACGGCGCCCGTGCAGTTTCGCGGCACGGCCGGCCGCGACGGCACGCTGACCGACGGCGAACTGAAACCCGCGACCGGCTATCGGCCGGCGCTGCGCTGTGTGTCGCTCGACATCGAGACGAGCGTCCACGGCGAGCTGTATTCGATCGCGCTCGAAGGCTGCGGACAGCGGCAGGTCTACATGCTCGGCCCGCCGAACGGCGACGCGCCGGCCGCCGACTTCCGTCTCGACTACTGCGACAGCCGGCCCGAGATGCTCACCCGGCTCAATGAGTGGTTCGCCGAGCACGATCCCGACGCGGTGATCGGGTGGAACCTCGTGCAGTTCGACCTGCGCATCCTGCATGCGCACGCGGAGCAATACGGCGTGCCGCTGAAGCTCGGGCGAGGCGGCAGCGTGCTCGAGTGGCGCGCGCACGGCCAGCAGCCCGACCACTTCTTCGCGGGCGCGGCCGGCCGCCTGATCCTCGACGGCATCGACATGCTGAAATCGGCGACGTGGACGTTCCCGTCGTTCAGCCTCGAATACGTGTCGCAGTCGCTGCTCGGCGAAGGCAAGTCGATCGACAATCCGTATCAGCGAATGGACGAGATCCAGCGCCGCTTCGATCACGACAAGCCCGCGCTCGCGCACTACAACCTGAAGGACTGCGAACTCGTCACGCGCATCTTCGACAAGGCCGACCTGCTGTCCTTCGCGCTCGAACGCGCGACCGTCACGGGCCTTGCGGCCGATCGCACCGGCGGCTCGGTCGCCGCGTTCACGCACCTGTACCTGCCCCGCATGCACCGGCTCGGCTACGTCGCGCCGAACCTCGGCGACGTGACCGGCCAGAACAGCCCCGGCGGCTTCGTGATGGATTCGCGGCCCGGCCTGTACGACTCGGTGCTGGTGTTCGACTACAAGAGCCTGTATCCGTCGATCATCCGCACGTTCCTGATCGATCCGGCCGGGCTGATCGAAGGGCTCGCGCATCCGGGCGACGACACGTCGGTGCCCGGCTTTCTCGGCGCGCGCTTCTCGCGCACCGCGCATTGCCTGCCCGACATCGTGCGGCGCGTGTCGGAGGGCCGCGACGAAGCGAAACGCCAGCGCAACGCGCCGCTGTCGCAGGCGCTGAAGATCATCATGAATTCGTTCTACGGCGTGCTCGGCTCGACCGGCTGCCGGTTCTTCGATCCGCGCCTCGCGTCGTCGATCACGATGCGCGGCCACGAGATCATGCACCGCACGCGCGAGCTGATCGAGGCGCAGGGCTACGAAGTCATCTACGGCGATACCGATTCGACCTTCGTGTGGCTCGGGCGCGAGCACGACGACGACGCGGCCGCCGCCAAGGGCCGCGCGCTCGTCGAGCACGTGAACCGCTGGTGGCACGCGTACCTGCGCGATCGCTTCGGGCTGGCAAGCGCGCTCGAACTGCAATACGAGCGGCATTACCGGCGCTTCCTGATGCCGACCGTGCGCGGCGCGGAAGAAGGCAGCAAGAAGCGCTATGCGGGCCTCGCGCTCGCGGCGAACGGCGGCGAGGACCTCGTGTTCAAGGGGCTCGAAACGGTGCGCACCGACTGGACGCCGCTCGCGCAGGCATTCCAGCGCGAACTCTACCGGCGCGTGTTCAAGCGCGAGCCGTACCAGGACTTCATTCGCGACTACGTGCGACGCACGCTCGCCGGCGAATACGACGCGCAACTGATCTACCGCAAGCGCGTGCGCCGGCCGTTGAGCGAATATCAGCGCAACGTGCCGCCGCACGTGCGGGCCGCGCGGATCGCCGACGAATTCAACCAGGCCCGCGGCCGGCCGCTGCAGTACCAGCGCGGCGGCTGGATCAGCTACGTGATGACGACGGCCGGCCCGGAGCCGCTCGAGACGATGCGCTCGCCGATCGACTACGCGTTCTATGTGAGCCGCCAGCTGCAGCCGGTCGCCGATGCGATCCTGCCGTTCCTGCGGGATGATTTCGAACGGGTGATTTCGGGGCAGGGGCAATTGTTCTGAGACTGACGGCGTGGCGACATACGCGCGCCCGTTTCTTCATAGGGTTGCGACCGCAACCGCTTTGCGCTTCCCCTTCTCCGCTGAAAGCGCACCACACGATCGGCGGCATGCCTTCCGTCGTAGCCGCCCACTCTCGCTCATTCTGGAACAGTGCTCGCAAGGATTCGCCGTATATCCGGGCGATCCGGGTTCCTAAACTTGTCACATCGGTTCAGGCCATCTCACTCGCGCCGGACTGCAACGAAACCACCTGATGAAATCGTGAAATCCATCATCGTCACCATCGCCGCTACCGCCACCGTTCTGCTCGCCGCACCGGCCGCGTCGTACGCGCAATCGTCGCACTCGACGCTCACGCGTGCGCAGGTGCGCCAGGAACTGCTCGACCTCGAATCGGTCGGCTACAACCCATCGACCGGCGACGGCGACAACTATCCGGACGACATCGTCGCCGCACAGGAACGCCTGGCCGCGAAGCGCCTCGCCGAACGCAAGAGCAGCGAAGCCGCTTACGGCTCGACCGGCGCACCGGGGACGCTCTCGGGCGCACCGGCGGTGAAGCGGTAAGTCACGCTGCGCCGAGCGTCGCGGCACGGCAACGCGCGGCGGGCCGGGTTTCCGAGCCGCCCCGCTCGCCGGCCGGCATGGCGATGCCGCCGACACGCGGCACGGTCGCCTCCTCGCACCCATCCCGCCCTTCCCGACCGGTCCTCGCGCCGCACGCGCGCCCCTTCCGACCGGCCGCAGCCTGCCGCTGATCTTTCCCGCCCCAAACCTCGCCTAGCCGCGCCCCGGCCGCGCGTCGCACCGCCTTTCTCCGCTTGCCTTCCCGCCCCGCCACGCGTGCGTCCCGGGGAAAACCCGCCCCCTCACAGCCCAACTTCTCGTTGACACGCCGATTTTTGCCCCCCTAATATGCACACAACGCTGCACACAATAAAACACACATCTATGTGTGTAGATATCAGCAGGCATACGGGTTTACCCATTTCAAGTGAGGTCACCATGAATCGACTGTCTCGTTTCACCCGTCAAATCGCCGCGTGCACCGTGGCGGCGGCATCGCTCGTCGCGGCCGCGCCGTCGCACGCCGCCGGTCCCGACGCCTGGGCCGCCGTGAAGAAGGCGGGCGTCCTGCGCTGCGGCGCCGCGGTCGCGCCGCCGTACGTGATGCGCGACCCGAAGACGGGCGCATACAGCGGCTTCTTCTCGGATCTGTGCCGCGATTTCGGGCAGAACGTGCTGAAGGTGAAGGTCGAATTCGTCGACACGAGCTGGGACAACATCGTGGCCGGCCTGCAGTCGGACAAGTGGGATCTGTCCATGGCGCTGAACGACACGCCCGAGCGTGAAAAGGCCGTCGCGTTCTCGGCGCCGGCGACCGACTACAACGTCTCGTTCGTCTACAACAAGCACAACCCGAAGATCGCGAAGAACCTGCGCTCGCTCGCCGACATCGACAAGCCGAACGTCACGATCGCGGTGATGTCCGGCACGTCGCAGGACAAGGCGATTTCGGCCGAACTGAAACAGGCGCGGATCATGCGGCTGCCGGGCAACGACGAGACGCGCCTGTCGCTGATCTCGAAGCGCGCCGACCTGCTCGCCGACGCGAACATCACCAACATGCTGCTGACGGAAGCGCACCCGGACTGGGCGGCCAGCTTCAACCCGACGCCGCCGCTCGCGCAGCAGGAAGTCGCGTTCGGCCTGCGCAAGGACACGCCGAAGGCCGACCTCGACGCGCTCAACGACTACCTGTCGCAACAGGTCAAGTCGGGCGCGGTGAACCGCCTGATCAAGACGTCCGTGCAGGCGATGCTCGCGCCGGGCAAGTAAGCGCCGACCGCGCAGACGGCCCCGGCGGATCGCAGCCGGGCGCCGATTTTCCGATTCGCACTTTGCGCGCCGACGTCGGGCGCCGCTGGAGAGACAGTCATGTTGTCGCCTCGAACGACGGCCGTCAGGTCGGCCATGCATCCCCTTTCGACCATGCGCTTCGCCGCGTCCGCGCCGGACGGCGAGTTCGTGCGGCTGCGCGACGTGCACAAGGCGTACGGTCCGAACCTCGTCGTGATGGATGGCATGAGCCTCGACATGCGCGCCGACGACCGGCTCGTGATCATCGGCCCGAGCGGCAGCGGCAAGAGCTCGCTGCTGCGCGTGATGATGGGCCTGGAAGGCATCCAGCGCGGCGAGATCGCGTTCCAGGGCGCGCCGTACATCCGCGGCGGCGACGCACGCGGCGCGTCGCGCATCGATGCGAAGCTGCAGAAGCAGGTCGGCATGGTGTTCCAGCACTACACGCTGTTTCCGCACCTGTCGGTGCTCGGCAACCTGATTCTCGCGCCGGTGCGCGTCGGCGGGCTGTCGAAGGCGGACGCGACCGAGCGCGCCCGAATGTATCTCGCGCGCCTCGGCCTCGAAAGCAAGCTGCATGCATATCCGAGCCAGCTGTCCGGCGGCCAGAAGCAGCGCGTGGCGATCGCGCGTGCGCTGATGCTCGAACCGAAGCTGATGCTGTTCGACGAAGTGACGTCGGCGCTCGATCCGGAGATGGTCGTCGAAGTCCAGAACGTGATGCTGCAGCTCGCCGAGCAGAAGATGGCGATGATCATCGTCACACACGACATGCACTTCGCGCGCGACATCGCGACGCGCGTCGTGTTCTGCGCGAACGGCAAGATCGTCGAGGAAGGCGCGCCGGACCATATCTTCAAGTGTCCGAAGGAAGCGCGCACGCGGGAATTCCTCGAGAAAGTGCTGCATCTAGACTGAGGCCGAAGCCATGAACTATCACTTCGATTTCAGTTTCCTCGCCGGCAGCCTCGGCGCGTTGCTCGACGGGTTGAAGGTCACCGTCGTGCTGGCCGTCGCCGCGAACGCGATGGGCCTCGTGCTCGGCTTCGTGCTGTGCCTGCTCGCGATGAGCCGCTGGAAGCTCGTGTGCTGGCCCGCACAGCTCTTCATCGAATTCTTCCGCTGCACGCCCGCGCTGCTGCAGATCATCTGGTTCTTCTACTGCATCCCGATGATGGTCGACGTGTTCATCGATCCCGTCACGATGGGCGTGCTCGCGCTCGGCCTGAACCTGACCGCGTTCAACGCGGAAGCGTATCGCGCCGGCGTGCAGGCGGTGCCGAAGGAGCATCTCGACGCGGCGATCGCGCTCGGCCTGCGGCCGTGGCAGCGCACGATCTTCGTCGTGCTGCCGCAGGCGCTGCGCAGCGCGATGCCCGTGCTGCTGACGAACGGGATCGGCAGCCTGCAGCAAAGCGCGCTGGTCGCGATCGTCGCGGTGGGCGACCTGATGTACGTCGCGAAGAGCATCGCGACCGAAGCGTACCGGCCGCTCGAAACCTATTCGGTCGTCGCGCTCGTGTATTTCGCGCTGTCGCTGCCGATCGCGAAACTCGTCAACGTCATCGAGCGCCGCCAGGACGTCGCCGTCCAGCGCTGAGGAGCCTGTCGTGAATCTCGATTTTTCCGTCGTCTGGCCGTACTGGCTCGTGCTCGCGAAAGGCCTCGCGCTGACGCTGGCGTTCACCGCCACGTGCGCGCTCGTCGGCAGCCTGCTCGGCTTCGTGCTGAGCCTGCTGCGCATGTCGCCGTCGCGCTGGCTGCGCGGCCCGATCACCGCGTTCGTCGAATTCTTCCGCGGCACGCCGCTGCTGATCCAGCTGTTCTGGGTGTTTTTCTGCTTCCCGGTCGTGCTGCGGCTGCCGATCCCGCCGTACCTGTCGGTGCTGATCTCGCTGACGCTGTACATGGCCGCGATCACCAGCGAAACGTTTCGCGGCTCGCTGAAGTCGATCGCCGGCGAGCAGCACGACGCGTGCATCGCGCTCAGCCTGTCGCCGCACGTGAAGATCGTCTACGTGATCTTTCCGCAGGCGCTGCTGCGCGCGATTCCGCCGCTGCTGTCGAACGTCGTGAGCCTGTTCAAGGAGAGCGCGCTCATTTCGTCGGTGGGGATCGCCGACCTGATGTTCGTCGGCCAGAACGTGTCGAACAGCACCGCGCGCCCGGTCGAGTTCCTGACCACGGTCGCCGTCATCTATTTCCTCGTCGCCTTTCCGCTGACCCGCCTGGTCGGCGTAGTGGAGTCCAGGATGCTCAGGCGCTATGCCTATTAACCCGCAACGCTCTCGTCACGCTGGAGAAATCTCATGCAACTGAAAGGCATTCTGCCCGCCCTCGTCACGCCGTTCGATGCCTCGGGCGCGGTCGATCACGACACGCTCGCGTCGATCCTCGAATATCAGCTCGCCGCGGGCGTCAGCGGCTTCGTGCCGCTCGGGTCGACCGGCGAGTACTACGCGCTCACGAACGACGAGCGCCGCGCGGTGATGAAGACCGTGCGCGAAGTGGTCGGCAGCCGCGGCACGCTGATCGCCGGCGCGAACGGCTCGTCGACGCGCGAGGTGATCGAGCAGGTTCGCCAGGCGCGCGATGCCGGCTACACGAACATCCTGATCGCGCCGCCGTACTACGCGCTGCCGTCGCAGGACGAACTGATCGGCCACTACGACGCGATTCTCGCCGCGGTGACCGACGTGAACGTGATCCTGTACAACTATCCGGTGCGCACGAACGTCGAGGTCGGCTTCGGCGTGCTCGACGCGTTCAAGGATCATCCGCGCGTGATCGGCATCAAGGAAAGCAGCGGCAACCTGCTGCGTGCGATCGAGATCGGCGGCAAGTACCGCGACCACTACCAGCTGTCGTGCGGCTCCGACGACCAGGCGCTCGACTTCTTCCTGTGGGGCGCGACGAGCTGGATCTGCGGGCCCGCGAACTGCTTCGCGAAACAGGTCGTGAGCTTCCACGACAAATTCTCGGCAGGCGACATCGCCGGCGCGCAAAATGTGATGCGCACGCTGTTCCCGGTGATGGCGAGCATGGAGTCGGGCAAGTTCATCCAGAAGGTGAAGTACGGCTGCGAACTGGCCGGCTTCAAGGTCGGCAACGCGCGCATGCCGCTGCAGCCGCTGACCGACCAGGAAAAAGCGGAATTCCGCGCGATCTTCGAGGCGTCGCAGGCCTAATCCCGTGATGCGTACCCGCACCGGCGCCGCGTGGCGCCGGTGCGCCGACCGAGGAACCTCAACATGACGATTCACAGCTTTACCTGCATCGAAGGCCATACCGAGGGGATGCCGGTGCGCATGGTGATCGACGGCGCGCCGGCGTTGCACGGCGCGACGATGAACGCGCGGCGCGCGGACTTCGTCGCGCATCACGACTGGGTGCGCCGCACGCTGATGCTGGAGCCGCGCGGCCATGCGCACATGTCGGGCACGATCTTCTATCCGCCCGTCAGCGACGACGCCGATTTCAGCCTGCTGTTCATCGAGACGTCGGGCTGCCTGCCGATGTGCGGCCACGCGACGATCGGCTCGATCGCGTTCGCGATCGAGGAGCGGCTCGTCGTGCCGAAGCGGCCGGGCACGGTGACGGTCGACGTGCCGGCCGGGCAGATCGTCGCGCGCTACGAGATGGACGGCGCGCGCGTGACGTCGGTGCGCTTCACCAACGTGCCGAGCTTCCTGCTCGCACGCGACGTCGAGATCGACATTCCCGCGCTCGGCGCGCTGGCCGTCGACATCGCGTACGGCGGCAACTTCTATCCGATCGTCGAGGTTCAGCCGAATTTCCCCGGCTGCGAACACTTCACGCCGGACCAGCTGCTCGCGTGGGGCCGCGCCGTGCAGCACGCGGTCAACGCGGCGCTCGACGTCGTGCATCCCGATGAGCCGGCGATTCGAGGCGTGCATCACTGCATGTGGACGGGCAAGCCGCTCGCCGACGACGCGCACGGGCGCGCGGTGGTGATCGCCGGCGACAGTCTCGTCGATCGCTCGCCGTGCGGCACCGGCAGCTCCGCGCGCGTCGCCCAGCGCTTCGCACGTGGCTGGCTCGCGGCCGGCGACGCGTATTGCCACGAGAGCCTGATCGGCAGCCGCTTCATCGGCCGCGTGGAATCGGTCACGCGCCTGAACAGCGGGCTCGACGCCGTACGCCCGAGCATCGAAGGGCGCGCGTGGGTCACGGGCCGCGCGCAGTATCGCGTCGATGCCTCCCAGCCGTATGCACACGGCTTCAGCCTGCAGGAGTTCGTCAATTGAACGCGATTCCGCGACCAACCGCACCCGCCGCACCCGCCGCACCCGGCACCGCACGCGAGGAAACGGCCGTCGTGATCGGCGGCGGGATCGTCGGCGTGTGCTGCGCGCTCTATCTGCAGCGCGACGGCCGTGCGGTCACGCTGATCGATCCGGCCGCGCCCGGCGACAGCACCGCGAAATGGAGCTGCGGACAGATGGCGGTCAGCGAGGTCATTCCGCTGTCGAAGCCCGGCATCCTGATGAAGGTGCCGCGCTGGCTGATCGACCAGAAAGGGCCGCTCGCGCTGCGGCCCGGCGCGCTGCCGGGCATCCTGCCGTGGTTCTTCCGGTTCGTCGCGTCGGCCCGTCACGCGAAGATCGTGTCGATCGCGCAGGCGATGGCGACGCTGACGCACGACGTCTATTCCGATTACGCGCCGCTGCTCGATGCGTGCGGCGACCGCGCGCTGCTGGGCCAGCGCCCGGTGCTCGAAGTGTTCGACGATCCGGCCGGCATCGCGCACGAACAGCCGCATCTCGAACTGCGGCAGTCGCTCGGCTTCGCATCGCAGCGGCTGAACGCCGCCGAGATCGGCGATCTCGAACCGGCGCTCGCCGGCCGGTTCAAGCATGGGCTGCTGTTTCCCGACTGGCGCGCGGTCAACGATACCGAAGGCTTCATCATGGCGCTGACGGCCAGCTTCGAAGCGCAGGGCGGGCGCCGCATCCGCGCGAATGCGGCGCGCGTCGACGAGGCGAACGGACGCGCGACCGGCGTGACCCTTGCCGATGGCGAGCGCATCGCGGCCGACCATGTGGTCGTCGCGGCCGGAACCGGTTCGCGGCAATTCTTCAGCCAGCTCGGCGTGCGCGTGCCGCTCGAAGGCATCGCCGGCTACCAGGCGCTCGTAACCGACCCGGGCGTCGAGTTTCGCCACTCCGTCATCTATGCGGACGGCGGCTTCTGCTTCAGCCCGATGACGCGCGGGCTGCAGATCGGCGGCACCATCGAGTTCGCGGGCCGCAATGCGGCGCCGAACTTCCGGCGCGCGGACATCATCCTGGAGAAGGCCCGACGCATCCTGCCGGAGCTGCAGACCGCGCGCGTCGAATACGGCGTCGGCTATCGGCCGTTCCTGCCCGACACGAAGCCGGTGATCGACCGCTCGAAGCGGCTGCCGAACGCGATCATGGCGTTCGGCCATGGCCAACTCGGCCTCACGCTCGGCGCGACGACCGGGCGCCTCGTCGGCGACCTTGTCGCCGGCCGCCCGACGCGGCAGGACCTCGCGCCGTTCAGCGCTTATCGCTTCGCCTGACATTCGAGACCTTTCATGCTCATGCACTCCTACGAACGACTTTTCATCGACGGCCGCTGGGTGGCGCCCATTCAGGGCCGTACCTTCGACACGCTCGATCCGTCCAACGAAACCGTGATCGCCAAAGTGGCCGCCGCGACCGCGGAAGACATCGACGCAGCGGTCAACGCCGCGCGCCGCGCGTTCGACGAAGGCCCGTGGCCGCGCATGACCGGCGCGCAGCGCGCCGCCGTGCTGCGCGCGATCGCGCAACGCATCCGCGACCGCCTGCCCGAACTCGCCGAACTCGAAGTGCGCGACAACGGCAAGCCGCTGCCCGAAGCGCTGTGGGATCTCGGCGACGCCGCCGGCTGCTTCGACTTCTATGCCGGGCTCGCTGAACAACTCGACGGCAACGCCGAAACGCCGGTGCCGCTCGCGGACGAACGCTTCAGCACGGTCGTCCGCAAGGAGCCGATCGGCGTCGCCGGCGCGATCATCCCGTGGAATTTTCCGCTGCTGATGGCTGCGTGGAAGGTCGCGCCCGCGCTCGCGGCCGGCTGCACGATGGTGCTGAAGCCGTCCGAACTGACGCCGCTCACCGCGCTCGAACTCGCCGGCATCGCCGACGCGGCCGGGCTGCCGGCCGGCGTGCTGAACGTCGTGACGGGCCTCGGCGCCGACGCCGGCGCGCCGCTCGCCGAACATCCGGGCATCGACAAGCTCGCGTTCACCGGCAGCGTGCCGACCGGCAGCCGGATCATGCAGGCCGCCGCATGCGACATCAAGAACGTGAGCCTCGAACTCGGCGGCAAGTCGCCGTTCATCGTGTTCGGTGATAGCGACCTCGAAGCGGCCGTCGAATGGATCCTGTTCGGCATCTTCTGGAACCAGGGCGAAGTGTGTTCGGCCACGTCGCGCGTGCTCGTCGAGCGGTCGCTGTATGCGCCGCTCGTCGAGCGGCTCGCGCAGGAAGCGCGCAAAATCAGGATCGGCAACGGCCGCGACGAAGGCGTGCTGCTCGGGCCGCTGGTGAGCCGCGGGCAGTACGACAAGGTACGGGCGGCCATCGCGCGCGGCCGCGACGAAGGTGCGCGGCTCGTGACGGGCGGCGGCCGGCCCGCGCATCTCGAACGCGGCTACTTCCTCGAGCCGGCCGTGTTCGCCGACGTGCCGGAAGACAGCTGGATCTGGCGCGAGGAAATTTTCGGGCCGGTCGTCTGCGTGCGGCCGTTCGATACGGAAGACGAAGCAGTTCGCTCGGCCAACGATTCGCGCTTCGGGCTCGCCGCGGCGGTCATGTCGGCCGACCTGCCGCGCTGCGAGCGCGTGGCACGCGCGATGCGCGCGGGCATCGTCTGGATCAACTGCTCGCAGCCGACGTTCACGGAGGCGCCGTGGGGCGGCTACAAGCAGAGCGGGATCGGGCGCGAGCTCGGCGAGTGGGGCCTGAACAACTACCTCGAGATCAAGCAGATCACGCGGTACGACAGCGACAAACCGTGGGGCTGGTACATCAAGTAGGAAGGTGAATCGATCATGCGCTGGAACAAAACGCTGCAGCTCGTCGACGTGCATTGCGAGGGCGAGATCGGCAAGGTCATCACCGGCGGCGTCCTCGACGTGCCGGGCAAGACTATGCTCGACAAGATGAACCACATCAACGAGACCGACGACAGCTTGCGGCGCCTGGTCGTGCTCGAACCGCGCGGCTGCCTGCAGATGTCGGTCAACCTGCTGCTGCCGCCGACGCGGCCCGACGCGCACGCCGGCTTCATCGTGCTGCAGGCCGACAAGGCCCATCCGATGTCGGGCAGCAACTGCATCTGCGTCGTGACCGCGCTGCTCGAACTCGGGATGGTGCCGATGCAGGAGCCCGAAACCACCGTCGTGCTCGACACGCCGGCAGGCCTCGTCACCGCGCGGGCGTCGTGCCGCGACGGCCGCTGCGTCGGCGTATCGCTCGACATGGTGCCGGCGTTCGTCGAACACCTCGACGTCGACGTGCACACGCCGGCGTTCGGCACGATCAAGGTCGACATCGCATTCGGCGGCGTGTACTACGCGCTCGTCGACGTCGGCCAGATCGGGCTCGACATCGCGCCGGACAACGCGCGCCAGCTTGCGACGCACGGTGTGCGGCTCAAGGAGATCGTCAACCGGCAAGTCACGGTGCAGCATCCGCTGTACCCGGAGATCGACGAAGTCGCGTACGTGATGTTCCGCCACCGCGTCGACGACACGCTGTACCAGACCTGCACGACGCTGCCGCCCGGCCGTGTCGACCGCTCGCCGTGCGGGACCGGCAGCTCGGCCAACCTCGCGACGCTCGCCGCGCGCGGACGCGTGCAGGTCGGCGACCGCCTCACGTCGCGCTCGACGATCGGCGGCGAATTCCGCGTCGAGCTGCTCGGCACGACCGAGGTCGGCGGCCGGCCCGCCGTGCTGCCGCGCGTCACCGGGCGCGCGTGGGTGTTCGGGTTCCAGCAGCTCGGCGTCGATCCCGACGATCCGCTGGCGGCCGGATTCATGCTCAGCGACACGTGGGGCGACGGATTCGGGCCGTCGGCCGCGTCGGGCACGTGAGGACGCGATGCTAAACTCCAGAGCGCGCCCGGCGACCCGGGCCGATTACAGGAAGGGTAGCGAGATGAGCAAAGAGGCCGTTGAAACCGAAGGTGGCGGCCGCCGGCACGGCGGGCGGTATGTGTATGAGGAATTGCGCAAGCAGATCCTGACGCTCAAGCTGAAACCCGGCGTGCAGCTCGACGAAATCTCGCTGGCCGCGCAGTTCGGGCTGTCGCGCTCGCCGGTGCGCGACGCCATTGCGCGGCTGAGCAGCGAAGGGCTCGTCACGATCCTGCCGAACCGCACGACGCTCGTCACACCGTTCGAGATCGAGGAATTCCCGAAATACATCTCGGCGCTCGACCTGATCCAGCGCGCGGTCACGCGACTCGCGGCCACGCAGCGCTCCGAAGCCGACCTCGCGAAGATCCGCAAGGCCGACGACGTCTACATGGAAGCCGTCGCGAGCGGCGACTTCCAGGCGATGTCGGAGACCAACAAGGCGCTGCACATGGCGATCGCGCACGCCGCGAACAACCCGTACTTCGTCGGCTACTACGAACGGCTGCTCGGCGAAGGGCAGCGCCTGCTCCACCTGCATTTCGACTTCACCGTGAGTTCGCCGACGGCCGCGAAGCTCGGCCGCGACCACGACGAACTGATCGACGCGATCGTGCGGCGCGATGCGGATGCGGCCGAGCGCGCCGCGCACGAGCACACGATGCTGTTCCAGAAGCGCTTCCTCGACTACATGAAGCAGAACATGACGGAATCGATGGCCGTGCTGTAACGCATCGGCGTCGGCATCAGTACACCGCAGGCCGGCACGCGCCCCGGCCCGTCCGGCTAAAATACCGGCCTGCCGCGCCTCCTGCCGCGGCCGGAGGACATTCATCATGACCGCACGTCGCGGTGCCGCGGTCGCCATCGCGCCCGGTCACGAGACAGCCAGCCTGTCGAAAGCCCAGCAAGCCTTCAATACGCTCGTCAAGCACATCGAAAAGCGGCGCGAGCGGCTCGGCGCGTGGGAAGCCGTCATGCCGGCGTTCCAGAAGAAATTCGTCGACGGGCTGTTGCCGCTCGAACGGGAAGCGACGGCGCTGCGGATCAGGCTGATCCATCTGCTCGACGACGCGTTCCTGCAGAAGGGCTTGAGCAAGGCCGAACAGCGCACGCTGTCCGACCTGATCGCCGACATGGCGCGCGACTTGCTGAACGTCAGCGACGACGCGGCGCTGAAGGTCATCTGCCGCCGGCATCACGCATCCGACGACGCCGGCAACGCCGCGGCCGATCCCGAACCGATGAAGCCGGAACCGGAGCCGATGCCCGCGATGGAACCGGCGGACGATCTCGACTCGCTGTCGCCCGACGAACTCGCCGAGCGGATGCAGGCCGAACTCGACGCCCAGTTCGAGCGCGACATGGCCGCTCACGCGGCCCGCGAGGCCCAGCGCGCGAAGCGCAAGAAAGCACCGAAGCAATCGGCCGCGCAGGCGAAGCGCGAAGCCGAACAGGCCGAATCGAGCAAGTCGATTCGCGAGATCTATCGCAAGCTGGCCAGCGCGCTGCATCCCGATCGCGAAACCGATCCCCGCGAACAGGAACGCAAGACCGTGCTGATGCAGCGCGTCAACCACGCGTATGCGAAGGGCAACCTGCTACAGCTGCTGGAACTGCAACTGGAGATCGAACAGATCGACCGGCGTGCGATCGACGGGCTCAGCGAAGCGCGGTTGACGCGCTACAACGGCATCCTGGAGGAACAGCTGCGCGAACTCGATCAGGAGATCCGGCACGTCGAGAACGATTTCCGGCGGACTTACGGCATCGCGTCGTCCGTCAAGGTCGCGCCCGATACCGTGATCCGCATGCTCACGCGCGACATCGCCGGCATGCAGCGCGGCAACCAGGACCTGACCGTCGCGCTGCGCGAGTTCGAGGATCCGGACTACGTGAGGGACTGGCTGAAGGACATGAAACGCCGGCCGGTATCGTCGCGCTTCGACGACGATTCGTCTTGAGCGAAGCAGGCGCAGGCCAGCGCACGGCGCACACACCGCGTCGCATCACGGCGACTCACTGATCCCGCCCATCAGCATCATCAGTTGCTCGCGCAGCCATTGGCTGCCCTGATCCTGATCGGCGCTGCGATGCCAGTAGCAGAAGTATTCGAGTCCCGGCATCTCGAACGGCAGTTCGAGAATCCGTGCCGGGTAGCGCTGCAGCAGCCTCAGCGGCGCCGTCAGCGCGAGGTCGCCGCGCATCGCGATCAGCGGCGCGACCATGTAGTGCTGCACGCGCATCTGGATGTTGCGGCGCAGCCCGAGCCGCGTCAGTTCCGCATCGACGTGCCCGCTGCCCTTGCGGCGGCTCGACACGTGGATGTGCCCCATCGACAGGTAGTCGTCCATGGTCAGCGTGTCGCCGTTGAACGGGTGGTCGTCGCGGATCATGCACGCGTAGCGGTCGCGCACGAGCAGCGCCTGGTGCAGGTGCGGATCGCCGATCAGCGGCGCATCGATCGCGATGTCGACGGAACCGTTCGCAAGCGCGGTCGCCACTTCGCGACGGTCCATCGTGTAGCTGCGCACGTGCATGCCGGGCGCATGCGTCTGCAGCAGTTCGCCGAGCGCGGGCAGCAGCAGTGCCTCCGTCAGGTCGCTCATGCTGAGCCGGAACACGCGTTCCGACGAAGCCGGATCGAACACGTCGCCTTCGTGCGCGCTCGAATCGAGCAACTGCAATGCCTCGCGCACGCGGCCGACGATGTTCTCGGCCATCGGCGTCGGCATCATCCCGGCCGGCGTGCTGACGAACAGCGGGTCGTTCAGCGTCTTGCGCAGCCGCGCCAGCGCATTGCTGACGGCCGGCTGCGTGAGGTTCAGCACCTCGGCCGCGCGCGTCAGGTTGCGCTTGTTGTAGATCGCCTCGAATACGACGAACAGGTTCAGATCAATCTTCGAAAGGCGCATCGCCGGATCTCCTTGCCGGCATCTTACGGCGCGCGCCGCCCGTTCGTCCATGACGCTCCCAGGTCCTGCCCGCCGCTCAGCCGCTCAGTCGCGCGGCGGCCGCGTCAGGTACGGTTCGGTCGAACCGCGCACGGCGTCCTTGATCTCCATCCGCGCGATCGCCTGCAGGTGCACCTCGTCCGGACCGTCGGCGAAGCGCAGCGCACGGCCCCAGGTCCACAGGTCGGCGAGCGGCGTGTCGGGGCTCAGGCCCATCGCGCCGAACACCTGCATCGCGCGGTCGCACACGTCCGTGTACACCGTCGGCACGAGCGCCTTGATCATCGAGATTTCCTTGCGCGCCGCCTTCGCGCCGACCTTGTCGATCATCCACGCGGCCTTCAGCACCAGCAGGCGCGCCTGGTCGATCTCGATGCGCGAACGCGCGATCCATTCGCCGATCGTGCCGTGCCGGGTCAGCGGCTTGCCGAACGCTTCGCGCGACTGCGCGCGGTCGATCATCAGTTCCAGCGCGAGCTCGGCCGCGCCGATCGAACGCATGCAGTGGTGAATGCGGCCCGGCCCGAGGCGCGCCTGCGCGAGCGCGAAGCCGCTGCCTTCCTCGCCGAGCAGGTTGCGCGCCGGCACGCGCACGTTGTCGAACGTGATCTCGCAGTGCCCTTCCGGTGCGTAGTGATTGACCACCGTGATGTTGCGCACGACCGTCACGCCCGGCGTGTCGCGCGGCACGAGGATCATGCTCTGCTGCTGGTGCGATTCCGCGTCGGGATCGGTCTTGCCCATCACGATGAAGATCTTGCAGTTCGGGTGCGCGGCGTTCGTGATGAACCACTTGCGGCCGTTGATCACGTACTCGTCGCCGTCACGCTCGATGCGCGTCGTGATGTTGGTCGCATCCGACGACGCGACGTCGGGCTCCGTCATCGCGAACGCCGAACGGATCTCGCCGCGCAAGAGCGGCAGCAGCCACTGTTCGCGCTGCTCGGGCGTCGCGAACAGGTGCAGCAGCTCCATGTTGCCGGTGTCCGGCGCGTTGCAGTTGAACACCTCCGACGCCCAGCTCACGCGCCCCATGATCTCGGCGAGCGGCGCGTATTCGAGGTTGGTCAGCCCCGTGCCCGGCTCGTCGGCCTTCAGGTGCGGCAGGAACAGGTTCCACAGCCCTTCGGCCTTCGCGCGCTCCTTCAGCGCCTCCATGAACGACACGGGATACTGCCCCGCATGCACTTCCTCGTTCCACTGACGGATGCGCGGCACGATGTGCGCGTCCATGAACGCGCGCACGCGTTCGCGCAGTTCTTCCACTTTCGGGGTGTAGCCAAAGTCCATGATCGACTCCTCGAGATTCCGGTTTCCGTTCGTTCGGTTCAGTTCGGTTCAGAAGGCCGAGACGCCGCCGTCGACGGCGACGGCCTGCCCGGTCAGATAGGTGTTTTCCTTCGCGCACAGCGTGAGCATCGTCGCGACGATTTCCTCGGGGCGGCCGAGCCGCTTCATCGGCGAGCCCTGTGCGAGAAAGTCCTGGCGCTCGCCGAGATCGCTGTCGGTGACCATCGGCGTCGTGCTGTAGAACGGGCACACCGCATTCACGCGTATGCCGTGGCGCGCGTATTCGAGCGCGGCCGTCTTGGTGAGCCCGACCACCGCGTGTTTCGATGCCGCGTAGGCCGCGAGCTTCGGCGCGGCCACGCGTTCGAGCGCTGCTTCGTTCAGGTCGCCGAGCGCGAGCCGCGCGCCCATCGCGGCCAGCTCGCTCGCGAGCAGCGCACCGAAGCCGCTCGCGGCGCCGGTGATCATCACGGCCTGCCCGGCGTAGCTGTCGAGTTTCATCGCGCGCTCAGATCGTCAGGCCGCCGTCGACGACGATGCATTCGCCGTTCGTGTAGCTCGCCGCGTCCGACACGAGATACAGCACGGTGCCGGCCATCTCGCGCGGCTCCGCGTGGCGGCGCAGCGGAATCTTCGCCTTCCAGGTCTCGTAGATGTCCTTGTCGGCGAACAGCGCGCCCGCGAACTTCGTCTTCGTCAGGCCCGGCAGCAGCGCGTTCACGCGGATGCCGAACGGCCCGCATTCCTTCGCGAACGCCTTCGTCATGTTGACGACCGCGGCCTTCGTGATCGAGTAGATGCCCTGCCGGTCGCCCGGCTGCAGCGCATTCACCGACGCGGTGTTGACGATCGCGCCGCCGCCCTGCGCCTTCATCAGCTTGCCGGCCTCGACCGACATGAAGAAGTAGCCGCGAATGTTCACGTCGACCGTCTTGTCATACGCGGCGAGATCGGTATCGAGGATGTGCCCGAAATACGGGTTCGCGGCCGCGTTGTTCACGAGGATGTCGAGCCGGCCGTGCTTGCCGCGGATCGTCTCGAACGTCGCGGCGATGTCCTCCAGCCGCCCGACGTGGCACGCCAGCGCTTCGGCGCGGCCGCCCGCCGCGACGATTTCGTCCGCCACCGCCTGGCAGTCGTCGAGCTTGCGGCTCGACACGATCACGTGCGCGCCCTGCTCCGCGAGCAGCTTCGCGATTTCCTCGCCGATGCCGCGGCTCGCGCCCGTCACCAGCGCGATCTTGCCCGTCAGGTCGAACAGATTCGTTGCCATGTTGCTGTGCTCCTCCATTGATGTGTTGTCGTGTCGCCGCGCGGCGCAGTCCGCGATTTCAGCGATGCGCGTCGATCACGTCGACGGCCAGCTCGGCCAGCCGGCCGGCCATCGCGCCCACGCGCAGCGCCTGCTCGCTCGACGCGTTGCCCTGCAGCGCGCGCGCCTTCACGCCCTGCGCGATCGCCGCGAGCCGGAAGAAACTGAACGCGAGATAGAAATGCCAGTCGCGGATCGGCTCGATCCCGCGCAGCTCGCAATAGCGCGCGACGATCGTCGCTTCGTCGGGAATGCCGAGTTCGGCGCGATCCTGGCCCGCGAGCCCGCGCACCTGGCCGCCCGACGGCAGGCGCAGGCACATGCAGAAATACGCGAGATCGGCGAGCGGGTTGCCGAGCGTCGACAGCTCCCAGTCGAGCACGGCCTGCACGCGATAGTCGTCGCGCGCGAACATCAGGTTGTCGATCCGGAAATCGCCGTGCACCAGCGCGGGCCGGCCCGTGTCCGCCGGGCAGGCCTTCGGCAGCCAGTCGATCAGCATCTCCATCGCGTCGAGGCGCTCAGTTTCCGCCGCGCGATACTGCTTCGTCCATACGCCGATCTGGCGCTCGAAGTAGTTGCCGGGGCGGCCGTAGTCGGCGAGGCCCACCGCGTCGACGTCCACGTCGTGCAGCGCGGCCATCGTGCGCAGCAGCGCGTCGTAGCAGGTCGGGCGCTCGGCCTTCGGCAGTTCCGGCAGCGCCGGATCCCAGAAGATCCGGCCGTCCTCGAAGCTCATCACGTAGAACAGGCTGCCGATCACGTCGCGGTCTTCGCAGAGGTGATACGGATGCGCGACCGGCACCGCGGTGCCCGACAGCGCGCTCAGCACGCGGAATTCGCGATCGACCGCATGCGCGGATTTCAGCAGTTCGCCGGGCGGCTGGCGCCGCAGCACGTAGCGGCCGCTCTTCGCGTGCAGCAGGAAGGTCGGGTTCGACTGGCCGCCGGCAAACTTCTCCATGTCGAGCGGGCCTGCGAAGCCCGGCACGTGCGCTTCCAGATAGCGCGTGAGGCGGGCTACGTCGAGAGGCTGGGAAGGGTTCGTCATCGTCGCGATCGTTCGTGGGGTCAGCCGTAGGTGCGCCACGCATGTCGTTCGGGATCCTCGAGATGCGGGATGCCGTTGAACGACGCGAGGTGGAACGCTTCGGCGTTGAAGAAAAACTGCGAAAGACTGCTGTTGCGGATCTGCAGGTTCAGCGCGATCGCGCTCGATGACGGTGCGGCGAGCACCTGCTGCACGGTCACCGCGATCGGGCCGCCGGAGCTCACCGCGAGCACGCGCTGGCTGCCGCCGGCGCGGATCGCGGCGCGCGCGTCGGCGACGCGCTGCTGGAAATGCGCCCAGGTTTCGGGTGCGGAGTCGCCGAGCTTGTCGTCGGCCCACAGGTGCAGCACCTGCCGCAGCGCGCGAAAGTACGCCTTCATCGAGCCGGCCGCGAGCCGCGCGACCTCCGGATAGTCGCTGGCGGCCGCCGCGAACAGCCCGTGGAAGTCGTATTCGTTCAGGCCGGGATGGTGGTCGACCGGCACACCCTCGCGGCCCATCCCGCGCAGGATCGCATCGACCGTCTGCGCATGCCGGTGCATCGTGCCGCAGATCACGCGGTCGAACGTCAGGCCCTGGCGCGCGAAGTACTCGCCGAGCCAGACGCCCTGCTGTTCGCCGGCCGCGGAGAGCCGGTCGTAATCGTCCGTGCCGAACGACGCCTGCCCGTGCCGTACCAGAAAGAGTTCAGCCATTGCCTGCCCGCAGAGGGAAACCGAAGGTCCAGCATAGCGACCGGGTCTGCATTTTTGAAATTTATTTTCTGAATCGGCTGGTATTCAGCGCATGAATTCTCAGGATTCAGACAATGCGCTTACGCCAGGCGTGCCGGCCGCCGCCCGCATCGGCACGGGAATTGCGCCAGCCGACACCGTCATGTCGAACCCGTTCGGGAGGGGTGCGATGCTCGGTACGATCCTCATCATCATTCTGATTCTGTTGCTCATCGGCGCATTTCCTTCGTGGCCCCACAGCCGAAGCTGGGGTTACTGGCCATCGGGGACCGTCGGGCTGATCGTCATCATCGTCGTGATACTGGTGCTGATGGATCGCATCTGAGTGTGATGACGCGTGCCCGCCGGACGGGCACGCGTCGTTCGATCCCGGCGCCGCGGCTTCTTTACAAAATCCCGCGACGAGACCGTGGATCGCGCGGTTTTCCCCGCTCTCTTCACGGCGCACGACACGCCCGTGTCCAGGCCGTCGCGCGGCCGGGCAACGGGCAATGCCCCGCAACCGGCCACCGTTCGACGGTGCCGCCCTTACGGTAGTATCGAGCCTCGATGGAACCCCGATGCACCTGAACAAGCGGCCATGTCCGATACTTCCTCATCTCCCGGCGCCGGCCAGGCGCTCGTCCTGATCGCCGAGGACGAACCCGAGATCGCCGAGATCCTCACCGCATATTTCGCGCGCAGCGGCCTGCGCACCGTGCACGCGGCCGACGGCCGCCGCGCGCTCGAGCTGCACCTGTCGCTGAAGCCCGACCTCGTGCTGCTCGACGTGCAGATGCCGCACGTCGACGGCTGGAAAGTCCTCGCCGAGATTCGCCATCGCGGCGATACGCCGGTCATCATGCTGACCGCGCTCGACCAGGACATCGACAAGCTGACCGGCCTGCGCATCGGCGCCGACGACTACGTGGTCAAGCCGTTCAATCCCGCCGAAGTCGTCGCACGCGCGCAAGCCGTGCTGCGCCGCTCGATGGCCGGCTCGCGCCACGAAGAACAGCGCGTGCTGCGCGCGGCACCGTTCGAGATCGATCTCGAGCATCACGAAGCGTCGGTCGAGGTCGACGGCACGCGGCACACGCTCGTGCTGACGCTCACCGAATTCAAGCTGCTCGCGCAGCTCGCCCGTGCGCCGCGGCGCGTGTTCAGCCGCGCCGAGCTGATGGCCACCTGCCTGCCGGAAGGCGACACGCTCGAACGCACGGTGGACAGCCACGTCAGCAAGCTGCGCAAGAAGCTCGACGATCTCGGCATCAACGGCGTGCCCGTCAGCGTGCGCGGCGTCGGCTACAAGCTGTGGAGCGGCGAGTGAAGCTCGACGGATTGAGCCGGCAGATCGCGCTGACGATGGGCGCGATGGCGTTCGCGGTGACGCTGCTGGTCGTGCTGACGGCCTACGGGTTCTACTACCTGCTGTATCTGTACCAGCCTTCGTCGTTCGACCAGACGAACTGGTTCCCGACCGGCCCGGAATGGGTGTGGCTGATCGCCACCACGGCGGTCGGGCTCGTGCTGTCGGTCGTCGTCGCGATCCACCTGTCGCGCCGCATCCTCGTGCCGCTGAACTCGGTGACCGACAGCATCCGCCGCGTCGCGCGCGGCGATCTCGGCGCGCGTGCGGTCGCCGGCGATCGCTCGCTATACGAAGCGGCGCGGCTCGCCGACAATTTCAACGCGCTCGCGAGCGAGCTGCAGCGCGTGACCGACGAACAGACGTTCTGGAACGCCGCGATCGCGCACGAGCTGCGCACGCCGGTCACGGTGCTGCGCGGCCGCCTGCAGGGGCTCGCCGAAGGCGTGTTCACGCCGAGCGAAGCGCAGTTCCGCAGCCTCCTCACGCAAGTGGAAGGGCTGACGCGGCTGATCGAGGATCTGCGCGTGGTCAGTCTCGCCGATAGCGGCCACCTGAGCATCGAGATCCGCGAAACCGATCTCGCGGCAGACATCCGCGCGGTCGTCGACGTGTTCGCGCACGCGCTGCAGGCCGCCGGCCAGCATCCGGTGCTCGATCTCGACACGCGGCCGATGCGCTGCGACCCGGTGCGGATCCGTCAGGCGCTGCTCGCGCTGCTGGAGAATGCGCGCCGCCATGCGGTGCCCGGTGCGATCCGGATCGAGACGCGGATCGAAGGCGGCAAGTGTCGGTTGCGTGTCGAGGATGAGGGCCCCGGCGTTCCGGCCGAGTTCGCGCCGCACGTGTTCAAGGCGTTCCGGCGCGTCGACGATACCCAGCCCGGCGGCAGCGGCCTCGGGCTCGCGGTCGTCGCGGCGATCGCGCACGCGCATCGCGGCGACGCCGTCTGCACGCCGGCGGCCGGCGGCGGCACGCGGTTCGAGGTGGTTTGGCCCGACGATCTGGAGCCGACGCCCGATGAACGGCGCTTTCCTGCCCATTCGGCGGCACGGTCGGCCTCGCCGCCGAACATGCCTCCTGCCGCGAGCGACTGACCCGGCCAAGCGTCGAGCGTCGAGCGTCGAGCGCCGAGCGCCATCGCATCGCCCCGAACGGCCGCGCTCGCACGCGGCCTTTTTCATACCTGCGCGTCGTGCCCCACGCGCTCGAGCGGCGGATCGAAGCCGAGCACCGTGTACGCGGCGACCGACACGATCGAGTTCCCCGCCGGCCCCTGCACGACCACCGCACGCACCGCGCCCGCCCGATCGAATTTCAGCCGCGTGCCGACGGTCGCGTGCCGCAGCGCCTCCAGCTCCTCGACCCGCGCGATCGCCAGCTTGCGCACCGCGCCCGATACGTACACCGGCAGGAACACCAGCGCGATGAAGATCGACACCGTGTCCTTCGATGCGCTGTCCAGCACTGGCTGGCCCGACAGCACGAGCGACAGCGACGTCGCGCTGAGGAAGATCGCGAGCACCGTCGCGCCGGCGCCAAGCGACGAGAAGCGCTCGGCGGCCTGCTTGGTGCGCGCTTTCACGAGTGCGCGTGCCGGCGCGGACGGCGCCAGCCATTCGCGTTTCGCGCCGTGATACCCGGCGATTCCGAGCAGTAGCGTCATTGCGCCGCTCACGGCGAGCGCGCTGTACAGCGCGTCGAGCATCACGCACAGGGACTCGAGCACGAACACCGCGACGAGCGGAACCAGCAGCAGCCGAAACGAATAACCGTCGCGGCCGTGCCCCTGGATCCACCATTTCACCGGCGGCAGTTGCCAGAAGCGGCTGTCCCTGTGGAGCGAAAGTTGTTGTTCCATGTCCGTCCATTCCCGACTGTGCGATTGCGCTGCGTCACTGCATCATGACGGCACCGGCGTCGAAGCGCGTTCGACACATGCCGCGCGTCGCTTCCGCGCGCGACCACCCCGCATCATGCCGCAACCGCTCGTGGAAAACCCGCACCTCGCCCGATCCGGCGCCCGAACGCCGCGAAACCGAATGCCGCAGGTTATCAATTGATCCAAAAGATTCATTAGACGATGCCTCCTCCGGCGCGCGATGCTGGCCCGGCCAGTGAACGCGGCGTCATTGCAACGCCGCGCACGAGAATGGAGCGAGACACATGCCTGCCGATCACCGTCAACGGCGCCACACGCTGTGGCTGCTGTGCGCACTGTCGTTCATCCTCTACGTCGACCGCGTGAACCTCGCGACCGCGGCCGGCGCGATCAAGGCCGAACTCGGGCTGTCGAACACCGAACTCGGCATCGCGTTCTCCGCGTTCGCGTATTCGTACGCGATCTGCCAGATCTTCGGCGGCTGGATCGCCGACCGCTTCGGCGCCCGCATCACGCTGATCGGCTGCGGGCTGATCTGGGTCGCGTCGACGTTCATGACGGGTTTCGTGCACAGCCTCGCGCTGCTGTTCGCCGCCCGCCTGCTGCTCGGGATCGGCGAAGGCGCGACGCTGCCCGCGCAGGCCCGCGCGATCACGCACTGGTTCTCGCGCGAACGGCGCGGCGTCGTGCAGGGCTTCACGCATTCGTTCTCGCGGCTCGGCAACGCGGTCACGCCGCCGATCGTCGCCGCGCTGATGACGTGGCTGTCGTGGCGCGCGGCGTTCTTCGTGATCGGCGCGGTGACGCTGGTGTGGCTCGTGTGGTGGGTCGCCGGCTTCCGCGAGTACCCGCTCGGCGACGACGGCGACGGTGACAACCGCACGCACGCCGCTGCCGCGGCCCGGCCGGCACCGGCGTCGGGCCCGACGCCGTGGGGGCCGCTGTTCCGCCGGATGGCGCCGACGATCTTCGTGTACTTCTGCTACGGCTGGACCGCCTGGCTGTTCTTCACGTGGCTGCCGACGTTTTTCCTGAACGGCAAGGGCCTCGACCTGAAGTCCACCGCGCTGTTCGCGTCGGGCGTGTTCTTCGCGGGCGTGGTCGGCGACACGCTCGGCGGCTGGCTGTGCGACCGCATCTACCGCAAGACCGGCAACCTCGCGCTGTCGCGCCAGAGCGTGATCGTCGCGAGCTTCACCGGTGCGCTCGTCTGCATGCTGCCGCTCGCGTTCGTGCATTCGACGGCCGGCATCGCGCTGTGCCTGTCCGGGTCGTTCCTGTGCCTCGAACTGACGATCGGGCCGATCTGGGCCGTGCCGAGCGACATCGCGCCGACCCACGCGGGCATCGCGAGCGGGATGATGAATGCGGGTTCGGCAATCTCGGGAATCCTGTCGCCGATCCTGTTCGGCTATCTCGTCGACCACACGGGCAACTGGACGGTGCCGTTCGTCGGGTCGGTCGCGATGCTGCTGATCGGCATCGTCGCCGCGCTGCGGATTCGGCCGGATCGCGCGTTGTCGGCATCGACGCCGTCGCTCGCCGAAGCGCCCGCTGCACCGCAGGCACGCTGAAGCGCCGATCGCGCCATCGCCACGCCGAAGCGCCGCAGCGCCGGTCGGGCCATTGCGGCAGCGAAGCGATTCAGGGTAGGTTCACGCGCCGCGCCGACCGCGCAGTGGCTGGCCGCGTCACCGTCGTCGCGCACACCGCCGGCGACGTTCGCCGGTCCGTGAGCGGCGACGCCTAGCCGCCCCGCGTCCCTTCAATCTTCATTGCCCTGCCCGTCTTCCCGGTGGAACAGCGCGAGAAACTGCTGCGCCGGCACGCTCAGCGGCCGGTCGCGCCGCACGAGGCTCCCGTACGACGGCAGCTTCTGGTCGAGCGCGTAATCGAGGATCGCGACGAGCCCGTGCTCCGCGTTGCGCTGCGCAACGGTCAGCGGAATCACGCCGAGCATCCGCGACCGGTCGACGAGGTTCATCGTCGTCAGGATCGACCCCGTTTCGACCAGCCCGCGCGGCATCGGCTGGTGACGCGCGCGGAACTCGCGCTCGACCACCTCGCGCGCCGGGCTGCCGGCCGGCTGCAGGATCCACGTGTAGTCGAGCAGCGCATCGAATTCGACCGGCCCCGCGCCCGCGAGCGGATGGTCGCGGCCCGCGATGATCGCGAGCGCCTCGTCGTCCACCACGCGGAAGTCGCAATCGGTGCCGACATGGCGGCCGATCACCACTTCGAGCACGCCTTCGCGCAACTGCGGCATCAGCCGGTCGCTGGTATCGACCGCGATGTCGATCGCCAGCAGCGGATAGCGCGCCTTCAACTGCACCAGCGCCTCGGTGAGCCGCCCCGGCGACGCCGCCATGATGCTGCCGATCGCGAGCCGCCCCGCGCTGCCGAGCTGCAGCTCGGCGAGCTCGCGATTGAGCGCCTCCACGCTGCCGCGAATCCCGCGGAAATAGCCGAGCACGCGCTCGCCGGCCGGGTTCAGCACGAGCCCGCGCCCGACGCGATCGAAGAGGCGCTGGCCGAGCGCGCTTTCCAGTTCGGCCAGCATCTTCGTCGCGGCCGGCTGCGTGAGGCCGAGCTGCCCGGCGGCCGCGCGCAGCGTCGAGCATTCGTCCACGGCCAGCAGCAGCGCGATCTGGCGCATGCGCAGCCGGTTCAGCAACTGCGGTGTCGAGTCTCGTCGGTCGATCGAGCCCATTTTTGATTACTCCAGGTTATCGATTCATCAAGAAGTTTCAATTTACCGACTCATTCCGTCTACCTAGCATGAACCCCATACACCAACGGCCGCGCGCCGCCACCGGAGACACCGCATGAACACGCAATCGCCCGCCGCCCGCCACGGAGGCGCCGCATGACGACCGCCGCCGCCCTGCCCGTCGTCGCACTGACGCTCGGCGATCCCGCCGGCATCGGCGCCGAACTGATCGCGAAACTGCTCGCGCGGCCCGACGCGACGTCCCGCGCGAATCTCGTGCTGATCGGCGACCGCTGGCTGTGGGAAGCCGGCCAGCGCGTGGCCGGCGTGACGGTCGACGTCGAGCCCGTCGCGTCGCTCGCCGCCGTGCGCGGCCGGCCGTCCACCGCGCGCGCCGCGTTCGTCGCACTCGACACGATCGATCCCGCGCAGGTCACCGTCGGCCAGCCCGGCGCGGCCGGCGGCCGCTCGACGCTGACCGTGCTCGACCGGTGCCTCGACGCCGCGCTCGCCGGCGACATCGACGCGATCTGCTTCGCGCCGCTGAACAAGTACGCGATGAAGCTCGGCGGGCTCAAGCACGACGACGAGCTGCACCACTTCGCCGCGGCGCTCGGCGTGACCGGCTACTTCTGCGAATTCAACACGCTCGGCGAGCTGTGGACGGCGCGCATCTCGTCGCATATCCCGCTGAAGGATGCGGCGGCCCAGCTGAGCGTCGAGCGGATCGAACAGGCCTCCGAACTGATCTACCGGTCGCTGCTCGCGAACGGCGTCGCGGCGCCGAAGGTCGCGATCGCCGCGTTCAACCCGCACGGCGGCGACGGCGGCAGTTGCGGCCGCGAGGAAGTCGACATCATCGAGCCGGCGGTGCGCAAGCTGCAGTCGCGCGACTGGCCGACCGACACGCCGTTCCACGGCCCGTTCCCCGCCGACACCATCTTCCTGAAGGCGCAGGCCGGCGACTACCAGGCGATCGTCACGATGTACCACGACCAGGGGCAGATCGCGATCAAGCTGCTCGGCTTCTCGCGCGGCGTGACCGTGCAGGGCGGGCTGCCCGTGCCGATCACGACGCCCGCGCACGGCACCGCGTACGACATCGCGGGCCGCGGCACGGCCGACGTCGGCGCGACCTGGCAGGCGCTGCAGATCGCCTGCCGGATGGGCGCCGCGCGCCGCACCCCCACCGTTTCGGCGTGACGCTCGCACGCCATCCCCACACGACAACATCGATACCTGGAGACACCATCATGAAGATCCGCTCCGTGCGCGCCCGCGTATTCCAGTGGAAAGGCAAGACCGTCCCGCCGCAGGGCAACTTCTGCTCGAACGCGATGGACCTGCTGTACGCGCCGCAGGAAACCATGAGCACGTTCCGCTTCCATGCGTGGACGGTCGTCGAAGTCGAGACCGACGACGGCATCGTCGGCCTCGGCAACGTCGCGCTCGCGCCGCACGTCGCGAAGGCGATCATCGACCAGTACCTCGCGCCGCTCGTGATCGGCCAGGACCCGTGGGACTACGAGTACCTGAACCAGCGGATGTACCGCGCGACCCACGCGTGGGGCCGCAAGGGCATCGGCATGGCGGCGATCTCGGCGGTCGACATCGCGATCTGGGACATCCTCGGCAAGAGCGTCGGCAAGCCCGTGTTCAAGCTGCTCGGCGGCCGCACCAAGGAAAAGATCCCCTGCTACTACTCGAAGCTCTACCGCACCGACCTGAAGGCGATGCAGGAGGAAGCGCGGCAGTACCTGAAGGAAGGCTTCCGCGCGTTCAAGATGCGCTTCGGCTACGGGCCCGCGCACGGTCAGCAGGGTGTGGTGGAGAACCTGAAGTCGGTCGCGGCGATCCGCGAGGTGATCGGCTACGACAACGACCTGATGCTCGAGTGCTACATGGGCTGGAATCTCGAGTACGCGAAGCGCATCCTGCCGAAGCTCGAGAAATACCAGCCGCGCTGGCTCGAGGAGCCGGTGATCGCCGACGACATCGACGGCTACGCGGAACTGAACCAGCTCACGAACATCCCGATCTCCGGCGGCGAGCACGAGTTCTCGCTGTACGGCTTCAAGCAGCTGCTGGACCGCAAGGCCGTGTCGGTCGTCCAGTACGACACGAACCGCGTCGGCGGGATCACGATGGCGCACAAGATCAACGCGCTGTGCGAGGCGTACAGCGTGCCGGTGATTCCGCACGCGGGCCAGATGCACAACTATCACCTGACGATGAGCACGCTCGCGTCGCCGATGAGCGAGTACTTCCCGATGTTCGACGTGGAAGTCGGCAACGAGCTGTTCTATTACATCTTCGACGGCGAGCCGGTGGCCGAGAACGGCTTCCTGCAACTGCGCGACGACGTGCCCGGCCTCGGTCTCACGCTGAAGACCGAATTCCTCGACCAGTTCGACATCGTCGAGTGAGGGTGACCATGCACGCACGCTACCAGGGCGTCTTTCCGGTCGCGCCGACGATCTTCGACGCGCACGGCGCGCTCGACCTCGACGGCCAGCGCCGCTGCCTCGACTTCATGATCGATGCCGGTTCGCAGGGCATCTGCATTCACGCGAACTACTCGGAGCAGTTCGCGCTCGGCGACGACGAACGCGACCTCATCACGCGCACGACGCTCGAACACGTCGCCGGCCGCGTGCCGGTGATCGTCACGACGTCGCATTTCAGCGCGCGGATCTGCGCGGAACGCAACCGCCGCGCGCAGGCGCTCGGCGCCGCGATGGTGATGGTGATGCCGCCGTACCACGGCGCGACGTTCCGCGTGCCGGAGGCGCAGGTGCGCGCGTTCTTCCGCGACGTCGCCGACGGCCTCGACATTCCGCTGATGATCCAGGACGCGCCCGCGAGCGGCGTCGCGCTGCCGGCGTCGCTGCTCGCGACGCTCGCGCGCGAGATCGACGCCGTGTCGTACTTCAAGATCGAGACGCCCGGCGCCGCGTCGAAGCTGCGCGAGCTGATCGCGCTCGGCGGCGACGCGATCGAAGGGCCGTGGGACGGCGAGGAAGGCATCACGCTGCTCGCCGACCTCGATGCCGGCGCGACCGGCGCGATGACGGGCGGCGGCTATCCGGACGGGATTCGCCGGATCACCGACGCGTATTTCGCCGGACGCCGCGACGAAGCCTGCGAGCAGTACGCGCGCTGGCTGCCGCTGATCAACTACGAGAACCGCCAGTCGGGCTTCCTGACCGCGAAGGCGCTGATGAAGGAAGGCGGCGTGATCGCATGCGACCGTCCGCGCGCGCCCTGGCCCGAACTGCACCCGCAGGTGCGCGCGGGCCTGCTCGACGCGGCACGGCGGCTCGATCCGCTCGTGCTGCGCTGGGGACACTAGACATCGTTTCGTACCCGCAACGCGCGTGCGTTGCGCAACGGCGTGACGGCGGTCCGACAGAAGGCCGCCGCCGCTCATCACATGGACTGGAGACACCATGAACCTGCTGAACCCGGCCAATCCGGCCTATGAAGCCGACGATGCCATTCCGCGCCGCCGCTGGCTGCGCGTGATTCCGCCGCTGCTGCTCGCCTGCATCATTTCGTACATGGACCGCGTGAACATCGCATTCGCGATGCCGGGCGGGATGAACGCCGATCTCGGCATGGACGCGACGATGGCCGGCCTCGCCGGCGGCATCTTCTTCTTCGGCTACCTGTTCCTGCAGATTCCCGGCGGCCGGCGCGCGGCGCTCGGCAGCGGCAAGACCTTCATCGCGTGGTCGCTCGTGAGCTGGGCCGTGCTGTCGGCGTTGACCGGGCTCGTCACCCATACGTGGCAACTCTTGACGCTGCGTTTCATGCTCGGCGTGGCCGAAGGCGGGATGCTGCCCGTCGTGCTGACGATGGTCAGCCACTGGTTTCCCGACCGCGAACGCGGCCGTGCGAACGCGATGGTCATCATGTTCGTGCCGCTCGCCGGCATGATCACCGCGCCGCTGTCGGGCTTCATCCTCGCCGCATACGACTGGCGCCACCTGTTCTTCAGCGCCGGCGCGCTGTCGCTGCTGTGCCTGTTCGCGTGGATCATGTTCGCCGACGACAGCCCGGAAACCGCGCGCTGGGTATCGCCGCGCGAGAAGGCCTACATCCTCGACGCGCTGCGCGAGGAACAGGAGCGCAAGCAGGCCGCCGGCACGCCGGCCGCCGCGTCGTTCGGCGCGATG
Source organism: Burkholderia sp. BCC1977 (assembly GCF_905339595.1). Taxonomy (NCBI): domain Bacteria; kingdom Pseudomonadati; phylum Pseudomonadota; class Betaproteobacteria; order Burkholderiales; family Burkholderiaceae; genus Burkholderia; species Burkholderia sp. BCC1977. The sequence goes on along the minus strand of NZ_CAJPGQ010000026.1, from coordinate 63,640 downwards.
CTGCGCAACCCGACGATCTGGCTGCTGATCGCGATCAACTTCTGCTATCAGGTCGGCATCTACGGCTATACGATGTGGTTGCCGACGCTGCTGAAGAACCTCACGCACGGCGGGATGGGCAAGGTCGGCCTGCTCGCGATGCTGCCGTATGTCGCGATGGTGATCGGGATGTTCGCCACGTCGTATTTGTCGGACCGAACCGGCAAGCGCCGCCTGTTCGTGCTGCTGCCGCTCGTCGGCTTCGCCGCGTGCCTCGCGCTGTCGGTGCTCACGCATGCGTCGATGATCGTGTCGTTCGCGTTCCTGATCGGCTGCGGCTTCTTCCTGCAGGCGGCGGCCGGCGTGTTCTGGGCGATTCCGCCGAAGCTGTGCAGCGTCGAGACGGCCGGCAGCGCGCGCGGCCTGATCAACGCGCTCGGCAACCTCGGCGGCTTCTGCGGCCCGTATGCGGTCGGCGTGCTGACCCAGCACGTGAGCGCGGCGGCCGGCGTGTACAGCCTCGCCGTCACGCTCGCGGTGGCCGGCCTGCTCGCGCTGACGCTGCCCAGGCGCTGCGAGGACTGACCCCGCGCGCACCGACACCGACGCGCGGAAATGCGAACACGCGAACACGCGAACGAAACAACGGAGACACACCATGAACGACATCCTGTTGCTGGTGCAGAAATGCGCCCACACCTTCAGCTTCTACGACCTCGAGACGAAAGCCGCGCTCAAGCACGTCGTGCTGCCGAACTTCCCGCACGAGTTCACCGTCGACGTGAACAACCGCTTCGCGTACGTCGGCATCTTCGGGATCGAGACCGCATGGTCGCGCGGCCATGAAGGCGATCACCGGGTCGCCGAGATCGACCTCGTCGCGCGTACGCATACACGCATGCTCGACCTGTGGCCGTACTACCGGCCGCACGGGATGGCGACCGATCGCGACGGCCGGCTGTACGCGATGAGCGAGGCGCACGACATGCTGCTCGTGTTCGACGAGCCGACCCGGCAGGCCGTGCCGAACATGGCCGTGCCGTCCGGCGGCGTGAAGACCCACCTCGTGACGCTCACGCGCGACGCGAGCCGCGCCTACGGCGTGCACCTGCTGTCGAACACGGTCACGCAGTTCCATCCGCGCGACGCCACCGTCGCGCCGCGCGCGGTGATGCCCGGCCCGCGTCCCGAAGGCAATGCGCTGTCGAGCGACGAGCGCACGCTGTTCGTCGCGAATCGCGGCGACGACACGCTCGTCGAGATCGACACCGACACGATGACCTGCGGCCGCCGCGTGAAGACGCGCAGCGATCCCAACCGCATCTACCGCACCACCGCGCCGGACGGCCGCGACCTGTTGCTGCTGACCAATTCAGGCGAACGGTCGATCTCGGTGTTCGATGCCCGGCAGCTGGAGGAAATCGAACGCGTCGCGCTGCCCGCGAACCCGACCGCGCTGTCGTTCCATCCGTCGCGGCGCGTCGCGTACGTGTCGTTCCAGGATGACTACGTGCGCGAGCTAGATCTCGACGCGTGGCGGTTCGTCGGTGCATTGCCGACGCTGCGCGAACCGGATGCGTCGTATGTGCTCGCCGGCACGCGCTGAGCGGCGCGACGACGCGTCGTCGCCGGCCGCGATGCCCGCCGCGCTCGTCGACGCGCATCATCATCTGTGGCGGCTCGGCGCGGGTGCGCGCTACCCGTGGCTGCAGGACCGGTACGACCCGGCGCACTTCATGTTCGGCGACTACGCGGCGCTGTGCCGCGATTTCGGCGTGGACGAGTACCGGCACGCCGCGCAAGGCGCGCCGATCGTCGCGAGCGTGCACGTCGAGGCCGAACGCTCGCGTGACGAAGCGCTCGCGGAAACGCGCTGGCTGCACGAGGTCGCCGCCGCGCACGGGCTGCCGTCGGCGGTCGTCGCGTGGGTCGACCTGCTCGCCGACGATGCGGACGAACGGCTCGCCGAACAGGCCGCATGGCCGCGCGTGCGCGGCGTGCGGTTCAAGCCGCGCACCGCCGCGTCGCCGGATGCGTCCGTCGACGGGCCGGGCACGCTGCGCGATCCGCGCTGGGCGGTCGCGCTGGAACGGCTCGCCGCGCATGGCCTCGGCTGGGATCTGCGCGTGCCGTTCTGGCATCTCGGCGACGCGGCCGCGCTGCTGGCCGATGCGCCCGGTGTCGACGTCGTGCTCGAACATGCCGGGCTGCCGTGGGATCGCTCGGACGCGGGGCTCGCGCGCTGGCGCAGCGGCATGGAAGCGCTCGCCGCAGTGCCGCGCGTGACCGTGAAGATCTCCGAACTCGGCTTGCGCGATGCGGTGTGGAACGACGCGGACAACGCACGGATCATCCGCGACACGATCGCGATATTCGGCTGGGAACGCTGCCTGTTCGCGAGCAATTTTCCGGTGGCGGGGTTGCGGGTGTCCTATCCCGCGCTGCTGCGCACGTTTGCCCGTGCGATGGGCGACCTCAACGATGCGGCGCGCCGCGCGATCTGGCACGATAACGCGATGCGGGTGTATCGGATTGCGTGAACGTGCTTGACCCGGCCCTTGGGGTCGCCTGGATGCCGGGCGTAATGATTCGACGGCAGACAGGGGGCGAATGGGCACGTGCACGCTTCGTTCGAGTGCGTCGGGCGCAGCCTCCATCGGGTCGACGCAACCCTTCACTCGACGGTAACAAGGCGTCACGCGTATCGGCGATCGCTCCATCGGCCGGACGGCCAGAATCGTACGTGTCCGGTTGACCGCAAGATGATTCGAAAGGTATACGAAAGTATTGCGCTTCGCGTGTCGATGTCCTTTCGAGTCAACCCACCCGGCATGATCAACCGCAACGGAAACAAGGCCGGCTCTGGCGCAGCCGGTACACTCGGCGACATGAGCCACTTTCGCGTCACCTATGACGGGCCCGCACTCGAATCGTCCGACATGGACGTGCGCGAACTCGCACCTGCCCTTCTCGCGATCGGCGACTTGCTCGAGGCCTCGACCAAGGCGCTCTGCGGAGACCAGGTTCAGCCACAGGTGAACGTCCGAGGCAGCTTCAGGACCGGCAGCTTCGGCATCGACTTCACGCTCGCGACCTCACTCCTCGGCCGGATGCGCGACATTTTGAGCGGCAGCGAAGGCGCGGCACTCGCCAATGCCGTCACGATTCTGACCGCGCTCGGCATTGCCGGTCCGACAATCGGCAAGGGCCTGTTCGCGGTACTCAAATGGTTGCGCGGTCGCCCGATCCAGCGCGTGCAGATCAAGGCGCACGCCGCCGTACTGCACGTCGACGGCGAGACGCTCGAGATCGAACTGTCCGTCCTCACCCTGCTGCGGGACGTGAGCGTCAGGGAGGCGACCACCCGAGCGCTCATGCCGCTTTCGCGCGACGGCGTCACGATTTTCTCGGCCGGCACCGACACGGACGTGTTCGAGACGGTCACCCGCGACGAAGTCGACTGGTTCCGCGTACCCGAGCAGGCCGACGCACTGATCCTCGACGAGCGTCGCAAGATGGCGTTTTCAATCGTGTCACTCGCGTTCAAGGACGACAACAAATGGCGTCTCTACGACGGTGCCGCCACGATCCACGCCGCGATCACCGATGCGAATTTCCTGAAGCGCGTGGATGTCAACCAGATCAGCTTCAGCAAGGGCGACGTACTCGTCTGCAGCGTGCGCGTACGGCAGTGGCAGACCGCCGACGGAGCCAAGACCGAATACGAGGTCACGGACGTCCTCGAGCATCGTCCGGCCGCGCGGCAAATCCAGTTGCCCAGCCTTTGACCGGCATGCCGCGTTCGTGAATCATGCGCTTCGTGCCATGCAACCTGCTCTCGAACGCTCCCCGACCATGCCCCCTGCGATCCGCCTGCGTCCGGCGTCTGCCACCGACCTGCCGTTCCTGCTGACGCTCCGCCAGCTCACGATGACCGAGCATCTGCAACGCGTCGGCGCCCCCACCGACGACGACGCGCACCGCCAGCGCATCGCGGCGCACTTCGACGACGCGATGATCGTCTGCGAAGGCGCGAACGCCGACGCCAGTTCGATCGGCTTGCTGAAGGTGACGCGCGCCGCCGCCGAATGGCACGTTCACCAGATCCAGATCCTCCCGTCGCGACAAGGACAAGGCATCGGCGAAGCCGTGCTGCGCGAACTTCTGGTCGATGCCGCGCGCGAGCACGTGCCCGTATCGCTGAGCGTGCTGCACGGCAATCCGGCGCGGCGCCTCTACGAACGGCTCGGCTTCCGGCTCCTGTCAGAAACGGACGGCAGCGCGAACCTGATATGGCACGCATGACGTTGTACAGCCCGGCCAACCGCTCACCTGGCACACCGGATCGCGCCAACGCGGATCCTGGCCGCACACCGCGCAAAAAAACACGGGCCCTCCCGCCGGGAGGGCCCGCTTCCACATCAACCAAGCGAACGATCAGTCGTCGTCGCGGCTCGCCACCTTCTGCGTCACGCCCCTGAGCTTCGGGTACGGCTGCGATCCCATCATGCCCTTCCACAGCACGCGGTTGAACTGATCCGCCGGCACCTCGTCGGCGTCGTCGAAGTCGAACTTCGCCGTCACCTTCGCCCAGTACGCCGCGTCATGCTTCGGCGTGACATCCGGCCCGGCCGCGTATTGCAGCAGGTTCTCGCCCGCCCCTTCGGCCAGCCGCAGCCCGGTGCCCTTCAGCGCCGTCGACGCGACGGCCGTGTAGGTCCACGACGCCGGGCCGTGCACGTCGAACACGTCGGTCATCGGCCGCTGGTAGGCGGTATTCAGGTTCATGTGCTGCGTGCCGAGCACGTCCTCGATGGTGCGCAGCGCATTGACCTGGCTGTAACGCGTCCGGATCACCGCGCCCTGCTTCACGTACGGCCCCACGATGTATGCGGGCCCGCGATGCGAATCCACGTGATCGGGGCCGTCCTGCACGTCGTCCTCGGTCACGACGATCAGCGTGTCGTTCGCATACGGGCTCTTCGCGACGGCTTCGACCAGCCGGCCGACCGCCAGATCGTTGTCCGCCTGCTGCGTTTCCGGCGTGTTCACGCCGGCGAACGCCGTGCCGAACGCCCCCATGTGATCGTGCGACAGGCGCACCAGCGACAACGTCGGCAGGTTGCCGCTCGCGACGTACTGGTCGAACTCGCGCTTCCACTCGTTGAGACGCCACTGGTCCGGGTAGTTCTGGTCGAAACCGCGGAAGTACAGGTCGGTCAGCGACGCGAGCCGCGGGTCGAGCGCGGCGGTCTGGACGACGCCGGCCGCGTGCGGGTCGACGATCGGGTTCGCCGCCGTGCCGATACTGCCGATGTTGTTCACGAGGAAACCGTAGTTGCGGACCGTGCCGCCGCCGGCCAGCACCGCGTCGAAGATATAGCCGCGCTGGCGGCCGAACGGCGCATCGGACGACGCATGGTTGCCGGTGCCGGGCAGCAGGTTCGCCGCACCGCCCGGCAGCCCGGCGGCCGCGTTGCTGTAGTTCGTGGTGCCGGCCGGGCCGGCTGCCGCATCGCGCTGCTGCACCGTTTCCCAGTTGACCGGCACGCTGCGGTTCGTGCCCTCGCTCTCGTACGACAGGCCGCGATTGACCGCCGCGTAGTTGATCTGCTGGGTGATCGTCTCCGTGTTGGTGACGCGCCCCTGAAGCGCCCACGACCAGCCGTCCATGCTGCCGTCGCCGGGGTTCATGAAGTTGTCGAGCGTCACGAACTGGCTCGCCAGGCGATGGAAGTTCGGCGTGATGTTCCGGCCGAACTGGGCCAGCCGCGGATCGCCGTTGGCGCCGTTGCCGATGTCGCCGAGCACCTGGTCGAACGTGCGGTTTTCCTTGACGACGTAGATCACGTGCTTGATGTGACGGCGCAGGAAGCCCATCACCTCGTTATCCCCGTCGTTGTCTTCCGGGCGATAGAAGTTGTTGCGCGCGGCCTGCTGCGTCAACGTCGGCAGTTCGTTGGCCGCCGGCACCGGCGCGCTCACGAGCGACGCGCGCTCGAGCTGGAACTGGTATTCGTTCGACGCGCGCGACGTCGCAGCCTGCGCCGGGGTCGCGCCGAACAGGTGATCCGGGTTCGGGCCGGTGGTGCTCTTGCCGTTCACCACGTACATCCACGTGCCGTCGGCGCTGAAGGTCACGTCGTGCGGCTCGAAGGCGGTCGGAATCAGGCCCGTGACGCGATACGCGCGCGCGCCGACGAGCGGAATCACGGCGATTTCGTTCGCGCCGGCGTTGGTCGCATACAGCGTCCGGCCATCGCGCGACAGCGTGACCGCGTAGGTCGCCGCGCCCGTGTGCGCCTGGCCATGCGCCAGCACGCCGGCCGGCGCGCGTGCGTCGATCCGGGTCACGACCGCGTTGGTGTTCGTGTCGATCACCGCGACCTGGTCGGCGTTGTCCTGCGCGACGAACAGCCGCGATTGCGACGCGTCGAGCGTCATGCCGAGCGCGTTGCCGTCCAGCTTGATGCGCTGGACCAGGCGGCCGCGGGACGGCGACGACACGTCGATCGCGACGATTTCGCGATCGCGATCCGACGACACGTACGCGACACCGTTGCCCTTCATCACGACCGCGAACGGGAACGTGCCGCCGGCGTCGCCGCTGCGGCCTTCGTTGCCGGAGAAGAACGGCCGCAGGTCATGCTCGTAGCGCACGTTGTTGGTCGCGGTATCGATCACGCTGATCGAATCGTTGTAGTTGTTCGCGACGACGAGCGTCTTGCCGTCGGCCGACAGCGCGAGCCCGGCCGCGTTCGGCTGCACGCGGATGCCGACGCCCTTGCCGGCGTGACCGAGCGCGATCGTGTTCGACAGCGCCCACGCGCCGCCCTGCTGCGCATAGACGTACACCGCATCGTCGCTGCCGCCCGTCGCATAGAGCTTGCCGCCGTCATGCGAGAACGCCAGACCGACGAACGCATTGGTCTGCTGGAGCACCTGCTTGAGCACCGGGCGGGTCTTGTTCGCGCCCGCGACGTCGTACAGGAAGATGAACTGCGTCGAGGCCGCGGTGTCGACCGAACCGTCCGGCTTGTACAGCGAGTTCTGGCCGGCGGTGATGATCGCCAGCGTCTTGCCGTCCGGGCTCAACTGCGAGCGCACGGCTTCTCCCGCGACGAAATGCGGATAGGCCGGCAGCCCGGGATTCAGGAACTGCTGGACTGCGCCGCGCACGGCGAGCGGCGTGACGAACTGGCCGCTCGGCACGCGGGCCGCGTCGGCGGTGTTGAAACCGTCCGCGTGCGCGTGCGACGCAAGCAGCACGGCCGACATGATGGCGCCGAGTCGGAGCGCGCGCTTGACCTGATCATTTTTCATAGGAATCCTCTGTACTGATGGGGCGATGACCGTGTGACGTGTCCGGCATGATCCTGGCCTTGTCTGCCCGTGTCGCGCCGCGGCGAGGGCCTGAGCCAATCGATCGAAGGGGTCGCGCCGGCTATCGCCGACGTGCCCGCATTACATCCCCGCCCAATGTCAAGCGGATGACCGGCGCCGTTGCGGGCCGGCCTCTTACACATCGTTACAGCAAAGGCATTTCGATGACAGCCATCGCGGTGTCATCGCCGCCGTCGAGGCGTCGCCCTCAGGGCGTCCACCGGTAAACGGTGATGCTGTTCCCCTTCACGTTGTTCTTCGTCACCACGTACTCGCCGTTCGAGCGGCGATACGCGCGCACGCTGTACATCGCATCGATCGCGCTGCTGGTGTCCACGGTCGCGGGGCTCGCGTTGACGAGCGTCGTGTCGAGATTGCCGGTGTCGAGGTTGAATGCGTCGATGTTCGGCCACAGCGGCCCGCTGCTGCTGAACCAGTAGCCGACGAACAGGTGGTTGCCGGCCGCGTCGATCGACTTCGCGCCGCTGTGCGGCAGCGTGATCACCGGGTTCGGCTGCGTCGTGTTGCCCGCGCGCCAGCCGTGATACACCTCGATGCGCGTGCCGATCGACGTCCAGTCGGTACTGCCGACCACACCCTGCGCGAGCACCATCGTGTCGCTGTCGGCGAGATAGACGATACGCGTCAGCGGCAGGATGCTCGCCGGCACCGGCGTCGGCACGCCCGGCCCCCACGACGGCTTGCCGCTCGCATCGAAGCCGGTCAGCGGATAGTGATAAATGGCGCCGGTCTTGTCGAGGCCGGCCCATACGCCGCCCTTGCTGTCGAGGCTGAAGCCGGCCGACACGCGCCGGGTGGTGTTGAATGCGGGCCCGGGGATCGATCCGTCCGGAATCGCGACATAACCGTTGGCCGCGTTGAAGTGGAAGAAATAGTAGACCGGCGGATTCTGCCCTGCCGCAACGAGGATCCGGTTCGCGCCGACCGACGTCAGCAGCCCGAAGTGCTCGTCGCGCTGGGTGTCGCTCATGTCGATGCGCGGGTCCGACGGATACGTGAACGGGTCGACGGTGTTCGCGACGAAGGTGCCGCCGGCGGTGCCGCCGTACACGTGCGTGCCGCTGTAGAACAGCGCGCCGTCGGTGACCGGATCCGGCGCGGCGATGCCTTCGAAGTTGAGCGACTGCAGCGTCCACCGCAGGCTGCCGGCGCTGCTGTACGCGTGAATGTCGGTCGCGCCGTTGCGGCCGAGATCCCAGCTGCCGCCCCACGGGTTGTTGAGCACGTACAGGTTGCCGGCCGTGTCCTTGCCGAGGCCGGCGATGCGGGTGAAGCGCTTCGCGCCGACCTGCCCCTTGATGCCCGTCGTCGTGTCGAGATAGCCGCCGCGCACGCCGAACGTGCCGGCCAGCGCGGGCCGGCCTGAAACCGTATAGCGCTTGATGTTCAGGTCGGGGCCTTCGTCGCCGACCAGCAGCTGCCCCGCCGCCGCATCGAAATAGAGCGCCGACGGCTGCGACCCGGCGGCCAGCCGGACCGTGTTCAGTAGCGCACCGGCCGGGCTGAATTCGACGACCGAGCCCGTGCTCTTCTGCGCGACCCAGACGTTGCCCGCCCCGTCGACCGCGAGCGCGCCGGGCGCTGACACGCCGATGTCACGCTGCCACACGCCGTCGGTCGTGAACACCCGCACGCGATTGCCGTAGAAATCGCTCGCATAGAGCAGCGAGCCGGCCGTGGCGAGCCCGGTGACGACGTCGATGCGCGGCTGGTTGGTCGCCGCGGTGATCTGAATGAGCTTGTCGCGGAACCGCGTGGTGCGGTTGTAGCGCCCGACCGCGCCGCTGCCGTATCCGTTGCCGGGCTGCAGCGCGACGAACAGCGACGTCGCGTTGCCCGCGATCGCGCTGCCCTGGAATTCGGAATGCGTGCCGATCGAGCCGGTGCTCTTGCCGTTCTGGTAGATCGCGACGCCGCCCTCGTCCTCGTCCCACATCGACGCCGTGTAGATCACGCCTTCGGGTGCGACCCACATCGAACGCGCGACATTGCCGACGTGCGCGGCGAGCGTGCCGTAGGTATTCGCGATCCAGTCGGTGGTATTACGCGCGTATCCGGCCGGCGCAATTGCGGCGATCGCGGCAGCGAGCAGCACGGCCTGAATCGGTTTTCTGGCGACCATGGCTGATGCTCTCCTGAATCTGAATGGTGGAATCATTCACATGACGGGCAGCCGGATGGTTTGAAATCGGCGACGCGTAAATACTTCCGCTAAATCATCCGGTGCAGTCGGTATTACATCGGGTGTGCATTCGATAATCGGCACCGCCGAGAATAGCGTTATATAAATCGAAAAAAATTGCGGAACGCTCGTGCAGACGGCGCGTGCGAATGCGCAAGAGTGAATGATCACTTACGCGTGTACCTTGATATCGGGGAAGTCCGGCTTTCGCCGACGGGAATATCACCGCGGGTTCGAATGCGGCGTATCGAGCATGGCGGAGGGTTTTTCGGCGAATCGGGAAAATCGCCGGCTGCGGCTAAAGGAATGACCGCTGGCGGGTATCGCGCCGGCCTGAATCCAGGTCGAATCCAGGCCGGCGCACATCATTGCATTTACAACCGGGAAATCACGCGGACGTCGCCGTCTCCCGTACTTCCACCTGCCTGGTCTCGCTGCCGCCGTCCGAATCCGCGTCGTCGCGCGGATCGCCGAGCTGGCCTTCCCACTTCGCGACCACCGCGGCCGCGATCGAGTTGCCGACGGCGTTGGTGGCCGAGCGTCCCATGTCGAGGAACATGTCGACGCCCATGATCAGCAGCAGCCCGGCTTCCGGCAGATGGAACTGGTTGAGCGTCGCCGCGATCACGACCAGCGACGCGCGCGGCACGCCCGCCATCCCCTTCGACGTCACCATCAGCATCAGCAGCATCGTGATCTGCGTGCCGAGCGGCAGGTCGATCCCGTACACCTGCGAGATGAACAGCACCGCGAACGTGCAGTACATCATCGAGCCGTCGAGGTTGAACGAATAGCCGATCGGCAGCACGAAGCTCGAGATCTTGCGATTCACGCCGAACCGGTCGAGCGCGTCGAGCAGCTTCGGATACGCGGCTTCGGAGCTCGCCGTCGCGAACGACAGCAGGAACGGCTCGCGAATCAGGCGGATCAGCGTGAACGCGCGCTTGCCGAGGAATGCGACGCCGGCGAGCGTCAGCACGCCCCACAGCAGCGCCAGCGCCAGATAGAAGCTCGCCATGAACTTCGCGAACGTGAGCAGGATGCCGAGCCCTTCGGTTGTGATCGTCGACGCCAGCGCGGCAAACACGGCGACCGGCGCGAACCACATCACCGCGCCCGTCACCTTCAGCATGACCTGCGCGAGATCGTCGATCACCCCGGTCAGGCGCTTGCCGGCGTCGCCGAGCGCGGACAGCGCGGTACCGAAGAAGATCGAGAACACGACGATCTGCAGGATCTCGTTGTTCGCCATCGCCTCGGCGATCGATTTCGGGACCAGGTGGACGACGAAATCCTTCAGCGTGAAGGCGCCCGTCTTCAGGTTCAGCGCCGCATCGGCGGCCGGCAGCGGCAGGCTCAGGTGGCTGCCCGGCTTCAGGAGCGTCGCGGTGATCAGGCCCAGCATCAGCGACGTGAACGACGCGATGAAGAACCAGCCGAACGCCTTCACGCCCACGCGGCCGACCGACCCGCTGTCGCCCATCTGCGCGATGCCGACCGTCAGCGTCGCGAACACCAGCGGCGCGATGATCATCTTGATCAGGCGCAGGAACACGTCGGACAGCAGCGACACGTAGCCGGCGACTTCCTTGGCCATTTTCGGGTCGGGAAACGCGCTATGACAGGCGTAGCCCACGGCAATGCCAAGCACCATCGCGATGACGATGTACTTGGTGATGTTGTGCTTCTTCTTCATTAGCAATCCAAATTACAGAACAGGTGTTTCCAACGGCAGGTCGATCGCCGGCATTGAAATGAAATGGCGACGGAATTCCGCGAGCGCGGCGCGCCGTTTCGGGTGCCGGAGCCCGTCCGTGGGCAGGGCCACGGCGGACAGGGGGGGCATTCTATCGCAAACGCCGGACAATCCTTCCAATCCGAAAGCGGCAGGCGGTGCGTCGCGCGGGGAGCGAGGCGGGGCGGGGCTTCGGCGAACCCGGCAGGCGACGCATCACGCCCGCGACGTACCGGGTCGCGGCATGAACCGGCACAGGCACAGCGGCACCACGACCAGCGACGCGCCGGCGAGAAACGTGGCCGGCGCGCCGAAACGCGTCCACAGCGCGCCGGCGATGCTGCTCGCGAGCAGCATGCAGATGCCGCTCACCAGGTTGAATACGCCGAACGCGGTCCCGCGCAGCGTGGCCGGCGAGGTTTCCGACACCATCGCGGCGAGGATGCCCTGCGTGAAGCCCATGTGCAGCCCCCACACGGCCACGCCGGCGAACATCGAGATCGTCGACGTGCCGATGCCGAGCAGCAGGTCGGCCGCGATCAGCAGCACCATGCCGGCCGCGAGCAGCACGCGGCGATCGAGCCGGTCCGACAGGATGCCGACCGGCCAGGCGGACAGCGAATAGGCGACGCTCATCGCGACCATCACGGCCGGGATCCACGCCGCGTCGAGCCCCGTCTGCTGGGCACGCAGCACCAGGAACGCCTCGCTGAAGCGCGCGAGCGCAAATGTCGCGCCGGCCGCGACCACGAACCAGTAGCTGCGGGGAAACTCGCGCAGGGCATTCCAGCGCAGCGGCGAGCGAAAGTGCCGGTCCGGTTTCGACTGCTCGGGCTCCCGTACGCCGAAAACGATCAATGCGATCGCGACGAAGGCCGGCACCACGGCAAACCACAGCACGGTCCGGATGCGGTCCTCGAACCAGAGCATCAGCACGATCGCGAGCATCGGCCCGAGAAACGCGCCCACGGTATCCATCGACTGACGCAGGCCGAAGCAGGCGCCGCGGATTTCGGGCGGTGCGACGTCGGCCACCAGCGCGTCGCGCGGCGCGCCGCGTATCCCCTTGCCGACGCGGTCGAGCAGACGGGCCGTCACGACCACGGCCGGCGTGGACGCCAGCGGAAACAACGGCTTGGTCAACGCCGCGAGCCCGTAGCCGACCAGCAGCAGCCCCTTGCGGCGGCCAAGCCAGTCGCTGATCGCGCCGGAGAACACCTTGACGATCATCGCCGTCGCCTCGGCCGCGCCCTCGAGGACGCCGAGCGCGACGACGCTCATGCCCATCGTCGACACCAGATAGATCGGCAACAGCGCGTGGATCAGCTCGGACGACAGGTCCATGAAGAGGCTCACGAGGCCCAGGGCCCACACGGTCCGCGGAATCGCAGGCTTGCCGGCAATCGGAGTTGGAGCGCTCATGATCGATCCACATCGAGGTTGCGGGCGATACGACGTGCCCCGGGGTTCGCAAGCAGGAACGATTCTGCCACGCGATCCTGCTACCGTATCCAATCAGGCCATGGCAGGTCGCCCCCGGGCGCGACGCAGCACCGGCCGGCGACCGGGACGACGACGGGTTCAGCCACGCGTGCGCATGTCCGGTCCGACCCAGCGGAACAACCGCGGCCCGAACGACACGGTCGCGATCAGCAGGATGACCGTCAGCCCGACATTCCACACGAGGATCATCACGGTCGCATCGAGCGGATGAAAGAGCGACAGCGCGACACCCGTGATCGCCGAGACGGCGAGGCTTCCCGTCATCGCCACCGGCATCGGCGCCAGATGCGCGACGTGGCGCAGCATGATCAGCAGCATCAGCGTCAGCGGCACGCCGACGAGGACCAGCGTTCCGAAGCACCGCGCCGTTTCGCCGGGCGACATGCCGTTCGGGCCGAGTTCGACCCAGTTCGTGAGACAACCGTATCCGACCGTCGACATCCACACGGCCAGCGCCGGTAGCGGCAACAACGCCCAGCGCAACGACCGCCCCGGCACGCTCGCGATGAACGCCCCCACCGCGGCGAGGATGCCGGTCAGCGCGGCGGCCGACACGCTCGTCACGAACACGCGCTCCTGAAGCCTGAACGGCAGGTCCGCCCGCGTGCCATGGACAAACGCTACCGACAGCAGCAGCAGCGCGGCAAGCATCAGCCATCCGACCGCGCGCCAGACCGGCTGGCGCAGCGGCCGAACCGGCGCGCCGCCGGCGACCAGCGATTCGATCAGTTCCGGTGTCGACTGCTTCATTGACGTTTCTCCCGACGATCGAGCAGCTTGCGCAGCGCTTTCAGCCCGCGATGCACGGCTACCTTCAAGGCCGCCACCGTCATGCCGGTGGCCACGGCTGCTTCCTTCAACGATTTTTCCTCCAGCTTGAGCATCCGGATCGCCTCGCGCTGCCCCTGCGGCAACCGGGCCAGCGCTTCATGCAGGATCCGGGCGTCGGCCGCCGCCTCCATAAGATTCGCTCCATCGCCCGGTATGGTTTCGTGGTCGAGGTCCAGCGGCAGCTCGCGCGACGCATGGCGTCCCTGGCGGCGCAATGCGTCGACCACGCGGCGACTCGCGATCGACACCAGCCACGGGCCGAATGGCCGCTCGGGTGCGTACGTGTGACGCACCTGGTGAACGGTCATGAGAATCTCCTGGACGACGTCCTCGACGGCGTCGGGATGGACGCCGTGGCGCGCGACGAATCGCCGGAGATACGGCGTGACGCTCTCGAGCAACCGGCGATAGGCGCCGCGGTCGCCGATCTGCGCGCACGCCATCAGCACCGACCAGTCCGGCGACCCGTCCTCCCGAATCGGCGGCGGCTTGCCGTCGGCGGCTTGCTCGGCAGCCGGGCGAACCAGGCGGATGCGCGCGTCATGAGGGTGTTGCTCGTCTGTCATGGTCCAGGTGTCCAGCGACAAAGTCCGGCGCAGAAAATTTTCCGGCACGCTGCGTAACCTTTGGTCGTGGCAGAGCGAATTTTCTGACAAGGTCGCGCATCGGCGACCCCCACGTCAGGAGAACACACCATGATCAAATCCGCTTCCGCCCTCTCGTCCCTGTCCGCCGCCATCGGACTCGCGCTCGCCGTGCAGGCGGCGCCGAGCCAGGCACAAGGCATGAAAGATATGAGCAATATGCCGCAGGTCGTCAAGGACAACATGACCCGGATGACGCAAAACCACCTCGAGAAATGTTACGGCATCAACGCGGTCGCGAAAAACGACTGTGCCGAGGGTGCGCATTCGTGCGCCGGTCAGTCGACGCAGGCCCGGGATCCGAAGTCCTTCGTACTGCTGCCGGCCGGCGACTGCGGCAAGATCGCGGGCGGAAAACTCAAGGCCAGCTGAAGGTTCAGCGCGCCATGAACATGCCCGCGCAATGTCGCGGCGCCGCGCATCGCCCGATACCGGCCCGGGCGGGCGTCGGGCTGCGCTTTCGCCACCATCAGGCGGTGCTGGACGAGCAGCCTGCCATTCCGTGGTTCGAGGTGCACACCGAGAATTACATGGGAGGCGGCGCGGCGGCCGCGTATCTGGACGCCATTCGTCAGGACTATCCGCTGTCGCTCCATGGCGTCGGCCTGTCGCTCGGCAGCGCGGACGGACTGGACGGCGCGCATCTGGCGCGCGTGCGCGAAGCGGTCCGGCGTTTCGAGCCTGCTCTGGTTTCCGAGCACGTGTCGTGGAGCACGGCCGGCGGCACCTATCTGGCCGACCTGTTGCCGTTGCCGATGACGGAAGAAGCGCTCGACGTCGTGTGCCGGCATGTCGATCAGGTTCAGGCGACGCTCGGACGGGCAATTCTGGTGGAGAACCCGTCCACCTGCCTGCGCTTCGTTCACTCGACCATTCCGGAATGGACGTTCCTGTCCGAGATCGTGCGACGGACCGGATGCGGCCTGCTGTGCGACGTCAACAACCTCTACGTCAGCGCATGCAATCACGGCTGGAACCCGCACGCCTATCTTGCCGCGCTGCCGCGTGCCGCGATCGGGGAGATTCATCTGGCCGGCCACAGTGTCAGGGACCTCGAAGGCGGCCGGACCCTGCGGATCGACGATCACGGATCGCGCGTCGCCCCGGAGGTATGGGCGCTGTACCGCGAAGCGCTGCACCGCTTCGGCGCCGTGCCGACCTTGATCGAATGGGACACCGGCGTCCCGCCGCTCGGCACGTTGATGGAGGAAGCGGCGATTGCCGAATCGGCACTGGAGGCGACACGCCATGAACACGCATGTGCCCACGCTCGCTGATTTGCAGCAAGCGATCCGCGCCCGTCTGCACGGCACGGCGAACGACGCCCCGACCTGGATCGTGTCCGACGGCTTCCTGCCCGACGCACGTCTTGCCATTTACCGTCACACGATGACTGCCGTACTCGTGAACGCGCTTCGCCTGGCGTTTCCGGCCGTGCAGTCCCTGCTCGGCGCGGAATGCTTCGAGGGTGCGGCCCGTCGCTTCATCGACGTCGCACCGCCGGACAGCGCCTGGCTGGACGAATACGGCGCCGCGCTGCCAGCCTTTCTCGCGGCGCTGCCCGAGACCCGGTCGATCCCGTATCTTGCCGACGTCGCGCAGCTCGAATGGCACGTCAACAGCGTGCTGCATGCACCGGATGCCCCGACACTGAATCTCGCGCGCGTGGCGACGCTGGACGAGGCCGCGCTTGGCAGGCTGCGCCTGCGCGCTCACCCGGCGGTACGCATCGCAAGCCTCGCGTTTCCGGCCGATGCGATCTGGCGTGCGGTCCTCGATCGGGACGACGCGGCAATGGATGCGATCCGGCTCGACGATGGCCCGGTGCACCTGCTCGTGCGGCGCACCGCCGAAGGCATCGAAACGGTCCGCCTGGACGACGGCGAATACCGCATCACGGCGGCGCTGTTCGCCGGCGCGACGGTTCACGATGCGTTGTCGGTCGCACCGGACACGGATGCGTTGACCCACTTCGCCACGCTGCTCGCGCGCGCGACCTTTTCCGACACGCTGCCCGCATCGGATGCCGCG
Source organism: Burkholderia sp. BCC1977 (assembly GCF_905339595.1). NCBI lineage: Bacteria > Pseudomonadati > Pseudomonadota > Betaproteobacteria > Burkholderiales > Burkholderiaceae > Burkholderia > Burkholderia sp. BCC1977. The sequence continues at coordinate 47,331 of NZ_CAJPGQ010000026.1, read as the reverse complement.
GCAGGTTCCGAAGGATCACCACCATGCCGAACGTGACTCGAACGCCTTCCCCTGCTTCATCTGTCGCTGCGCGGCTGGCAGGCATCGTGCAGCGGCTCGAACGCGTGCCGTACTGGCTGCTCGCGATCCCGCTGCGTCTCGCGGTGGCGACGATCTTCTGGAATTCGGCGATGACCAAGCTTGCAAACTGGGACGTCGCGCTCGACCTGTTTCGCGACGAATACAGGTTGCCGCTGCTGCCGCCGGACGTGGCCGCCTACATGGCCGTGTCGATCGAACTGAGCATGCCGGTCCTGCTCGTGCTCGGCCTCGCGACCCGGCCCGCGGCGCTCGTGCTGCTCGGCATGACGACGGTGATCGAGATCTTCGTCTATCCGCTCGCGTGGCCGACCCACATACAGTGGGCGGCCATGCTGCTCGTGCTGCTTTGCCGAGGCGCCGGATGGCTGTCGCTCGACACCGTGATCGGACGGCGCTGGGTGCGGCCCTGACCTGACCGCGCATCGACTGTCGATCGCCGATCCTGCCGCACCGGTGCGGTCTCCGTCCGCTACGGACGGTCAGTCCGGCGTTTCCCGCGTCAGCTTCGCATGCCGCCGCGCGCGGTCGTTCACGATCTGGTGACGGCGGTGATCCGTCATCTTCTTCCAGCCGCGCGCTTCGTCGCGCGTTCGCAGGCACGCCACGCAGTAGCCGGTGCGGCCGTCGAACGAACACACGTCGACGCAAGGGGACTTGACCGCCATGCTTATTGTCCTCGCATCGCGGGCACGACTTCGACGGTCACGTGCGACAGGTTCCTGAACCGCCGCAGCACGCCGTGATAGAAGCGCGCATCCCGCTTCGGGTCGTCCGTCACCACCGACACGACCGCGCTCATGTGCCCCGGCCCGAGCCGCCACACATGCAGGTCGCCGACCCGGTCGCCGGTGCCTTCGATCGCACCGCGCACGTTGTCCGTGAGGCGACGATCCGAATTCATGTCGAGCAAGATCCCGCCGGTATCGCGCATCAGGCCGTACGACCAGTTCGCGATCACCAGCGCGCCGATGATGCCGGCCAGCGGATCCATCCAGACCCAGCCGAACGCACGCGCGAGCAGCAGCCCGACGATCGTCAGCATGGAAACCGCGGCATCGGCGATCACGTGGATGTACGCGGAGCGGATGTTGTGATCGCGCGCCGCCGCCGCGGACGCGCCATGGTCGTGCTCCGCGAACGCCAGTGCGTGCTCGCGGCCGTTCAGCCGGACGATCGCCTTGAACTCATGCGGTTCGGGAATGGCGTCGGTCGACTCCAGGTAGCCGCCGCGATCGTGCATCGCGAACGCCTGGCGCGAGCCGTCCGGACGGATCGTCGTCACCGACACGGCGCCGGCATCGACGAGCTTCGTCTCGTGCGTCGCAGGCGCGACGCGGAACACCGGCGGGACGCCATCCTCGAACACCGACACGACGAATGCACCCTGCCGATCGAAGATCCGGTGCGCTGCCGCTTCGTGGTCGTGGTCGTGCTCGTGGTCGTGGTCGTGGTCGTGGTCGTGGTCGTGGTCGTCGTGATCGTCATGGGCATGCCCGTGACGATGGCCGTGGCCATGACCGTGACCATGGCCATGATGATCGCCGCTCAGCAGCCAGACGCTCGCGATGTTGACGAGCAAGCCCGCAACCGCGATCGGGATCGCCTCGCCGAAATGGATCGGGACCGGGGCGAGCAGGCGTGCGACCGCCTCGTACCCGATCAGCAGCGCAATCATCGCGAGCACGATCGCGCTCGTGAAACCCGCCAGATCGCCGAGCTTGCCCGTGCCGAACACGAAGCGCGGGTCGCTCGCATGCTTGCGCGCATAGGTATAGGCGAGCGCCGCGATCAACATCGCGCCCGCGTGCGTCGACATGTGCAGGCCGTCCGCGATCAGTGCCAGCGAGCCGAAAAGCGACCCGCCGACGATCTCCGCCACCATCATCGCCGCGCACAGCGCGATGACCATCCAGGTCCGGCGTTCGTTCTGCTCGTGCGCGGCACCGAGAAAGATGTGGTCGTGCCCTGCGCCAAAGGCGTCGTTGCTGAAGCTGTTCATTCCGCCCCCGATTACTTGAAGTAGCTGTGAACGACTTCGATCAACTGTTCGGTCGCGCTGCCTTCGTCGTCGTGCCCCTCGGCGTCGACCAGATGGCTGCGGATGTGATCCTCGAGCACGACCGCGAGCAGGCCGTTCATTGCCCCGCGGCCGCTCGTGATGAGGCGCAGGATTTCGTTGCAACCGCGCTCGTCCTCCAGCGCGCGTTCGATCGCTTCGACCTGTCCCTTGATCCGACGGACACGGTTCAGCAGCTTCTGTTTTTCCTTGATGGTGTGGCTCATGGTGGTCCCTTCATATACCGGGGGGGACTATATATCAAATCGCGTTTCCATATAGGGGGGAGGGGTATATCCGCGAACAATCAGACGAATGGAAATCGCCTCGCTGAATCGCCCGGCCGCCACCCCATTGCAACCGCCGTCAAAGTTGACTTGTAGCACTCGTAACGCTTGAGTAGCATTGACTACATGAATTCACTCACGACATGGTCGCTCCTCGTCCTGACGCTTCCGACGCAGAATGCGACGGCTCGCATGCGGTTCTGGCGTGCGCTCAAGGCCAAGGGCTGCGCGGTGCTGCGCGACGGCGTCTACCTGCTGCCCCATTCGGAAGCGCATGAAGGGATGCTGCGCGCGCTCGCGGACGCGATTGCCGACAGCGGCGGCAGCGCGCATCTGTTGCGCGCGCCGAGTCTCGACGCGTCTCAGGAACGGGATTTCCGCGCGCGCTTCGATCGCGGGGAGGATGACGCCGCCTTTATCCAGGCCCTTGCGGACACCCGCAAGACCCTCGCCGGACAGTCGGCCACGGAACTGACACGCTTGCTGCGCCGCATGCGCAAGGATTTCGACGCCATCCGCGCGATCGACCATTTCCCGGGTGACTCGGCCACCCGCGCCGAAGTCGCGCTGCAGGATTTCGTCGCCCTGGTCGAGACCGTGCTGTCGCCGGGTGAGCCGCACGCCGCGGACCGCGCGATCCGTCCGCTCGCGATCGACGCGTATCAGGGCCGCACCTGGGCGACGCGGCAGCGGATGTGGGTCGATCGCGTCTCCAGTGCATGGCTGATCCGCCGCTTCGTCGACGCGCGCGCCCGCTTCATCTGGCTCGCCTCGCCGGCGGATTGTCCCGCCGACGCGCTGGGCTTCGATTTCGACGGCGCGGCGTTTACGCATGTCGGCGAGCGCGTGACGTTCGAGGTGCTGCTGGCGAGTTTCGGGCTCGACAACGACCCGGCGCTCATGCGGCTCGGCGAGATCGTGCACGCGCTCGACGTGGGCGGCCCCGCGGCGCCCGAAGCGATCGGCTTCGAGGCCGTGATGGCCGGCACGCGCCAGCGCACCGAGAACGACGACCAGTTGCTCGAGCAGATGGGCGCCGTGCTCGACGCCCTCTACGCGCATTTCTCGTCGACCGCAAGGAACGAGACCGGAGCCAGGTCATGACCACGTCCATCGCCGCGACCGAACCGACCTACTCGCTCGGCGAGCTGGTTGCCTACATGCTGCGCCTCGGCACATTCGGTTTCGGCGGGCCCGTCGCGCTCGCCGGCTACATGCGGCGCGACCTGGTCGAACGTCGCGGCTGGATCACGGAAGCCGACTACAAGGAAGGACTCACGCTCGCCCAGCTCGCACCGGGGCCGATGGCCGCCCAGCTCGCGATCTATCTCGGCTTCGTGCACTACCGCATTCTCGGTGCGACGCTCGTCGGCGTCGCATTCGTGCTGCCGTCGTTCCTGATGGTGCTCGCGCTCGGGTTCGCCTACGCGCATTTTGGCGGGCTGTCCTGGATGCAGGCCGTCTTCTACGGCGTCGGCGCCGCGGTGGTCGGCATCATCGCGATGAGCGCCTACAAGCTCACGACCAAGACCGTCGGCCACGACAGGCTGCTCTGGGCAATCTTCCTGACGCTTGCCGCCGTGACCTTCATCACGGAATCGGAAATCGCGTGGCTGTTCGTGGTCGCGGGCCTGGTCGGCTGGCTGTGGCGTGCCCCACCCAAGTGGCTGCACCGGGGCGGGCTGAATGCGGTTGCCGCCGCCAACCTGCCGGCAGCCAGCGGAATATTGAGCGGCATCGATCTGCCGCAACTCGTTCAGATCGGCGCGTTCTTCATGAAGGCCGGTGCGTTCGTGTTCGGCTCCGGGCTGGCGATCGTCCCGTTCCTCTACGGCGGCGTCGTCACCGAACATCACTGGCTGAACGACAAGCAGTTCGTGGATGCCGTGGCGGTCGCGATGATCACGCCCGGCCCCGTCGTGATCACCGTCGGCTTCATCGGGTATCTCGTGGCCGGCTTTCCCGGCGCGTGCGTCGCCGCGCTCGGCACGTTCCTGCCTTGCTATCTGTTCACCGTCATTCCCGCGCCGTACGTGAAGAAGTACGGGCACCGTCCGGGCGTCAAGGCGTTCGTGGACGGCATCACCGCCGCCGCCGTCGGTGCGATCACCGGCTCCGTCCTCGTCATCGCGAAACGCTCGATCGTCGATCTGCCGACCGCCCTGCTCGCCGTCGCGACCGTGCTGCTGCTGTGGCGTTTCAAGAAGTTGCAGGAACCGGTGATCGTCATGGCTGCCGCGCTCGTCGGGCTGCTGGCCTACCCGCTGCTCCATCATTGAGCCGCATTGCGGGGAGACGGCCGTGACGCATCGGACGACATTCGTCCGCCATACAGGAGGCGTGCCGTGAAATGGATGACGCGCGGACGGCCGAAGGTCGACCGCATCGCATGCCCGAGGGAGATTGCAGGGTTCATCGACGATGCGCCGGAATCGGCCGCGCTGTACGCGATGCCGATCGGCCTTTCCGCAAACTTCGCCGACGATCACGCGCCACTGCGGCACGGCATGGTGAAGTACGACGCGCTTGACGCGGGGTGCCGGCGTGATGCGCCCATCTAGCAGCCGGTGCGCGTCGGCGCTCGCCAGCCGGATGCTGCCGGCGGGCGCAGACAAGGCCGCATGGCTCATCCTCGCCAGCCGCGGCATGCGCGGTTTCTGCGATGGATTCATTGCCGTGCTGCTGCCCGCGTATCTGCTGTCGCTCGGGCTGTCGCAACTGGATGTCGGTCTGATCGGCACCACGACGTTGACGGGTTCCGCCATCGCGACGATCGCGGTCGGCATGCTCGCGAGCCGCTTCACGCAGCGCCGCATGCTGACGCTCGCGGCGGCACTGATGGCCGCGACGGGAATCGGCTTCGCGAGCGTCTCCACGTGGTGGCCGCTGTTCGTCATCGCCTTCGCCGGCACGCTCAATCCGAGTTCCGGCGATGTCAGCCTGTTTCTGCCGCTCGAACAGTCGCGTCTGGCGCAAGCCGCCGACGGCGACGCGCGCACGGCGCTGTTTGCCCGATACAGCCTCGTCGGGGCCGTATCGGCGGCGGTCGGATCCCTCGCGGCAGGCCTGCCGATCGCGGTTGCGTCACATACCGGCATCTCGACGCTGGGCGCGATGCGCGGCATGTTTCTCGTCTATGCGGCGACGGGTGTCGTCGTCTGCCTGCTGTATCGGCGACTGCCGCGCCAGGCTGCCCGCGCGGCGCAGGCCGCGCCCCCGCTCGGCCCGTCACGCCCGATCGTCGTGCGGCTTGCGATGCTGTTCAGCGTCGACGCGTTCGCGGGCGGTCTCGTCGTCAACTCGCTGCTGTCGCTGTGGTTGATGCAGCGCTTCGGACTCTCGATCGCTGCCGCCGGCCAGTTCTTCTTCTGGGCGGGCCTGCTCTCGGCCGGCTCGCAGCTCGCGGCCGCGCCGCTGTCGCGCAGGATCGGCCTGCTGAACACGATGGTGTTCACGCATATTCCGTCGAGCATCTGCCTGATCGGCGCCGCGCTCGCGCCGTCGTTGCCGTTGACGTTGACGCTGCTGTTGATGCGAAGCGCGCTGTCGCAAATGGATGTCCCGACACGCACCGCCTACGTGATGGCGGTCGTCACGCCGGCGGAGCGACCGGCAGCGGCCAGCTTTACATCCGTCCCGCGTAGCCTCGCGGCCGCTGTCGCGCCGACCTTGGCCGGCGGCCTGTTCGGTCTCGGCTGGCTCGGTGCGCCGCTGGTCGCATGCGGTGCGCTGAAGATCGCGTATGACCTTGCGCTGCTGGCCGCTTTTCGCCACGTCGAACCGGACGACGGCCGGCCACGGTAATCGCGGCCGCGGTCGAACGGCAAACGAGCGGGGAACCCTGCAAAGCGATGCCGTCGCCGCCTCGGCACTGCGGCGGCGGCCGTCGCGGGAGGTAATCATGAAGGATTTCGGACGCTGGCACTACGGCCTGCCCCTGCTCGTCGCGCTGTGCGGCGGGCTCGGCACGTCGGACCTGTCGATTCACCGGATTTTCGCCGCGGGGGAAGACATCTCGACCGGCACCCTGCCCCTCAAGCATGTCGCGGACATCGCGTTGCCGGGCCGCCCGACACGACTCGACTACGCAAGCCTGGACCCGGGCCGCAACCTGCTCTTCATCGCTCACCTCGGCGACGGGGAAGTGATCGCTTTCGATACGCATGCATCGCGCGTGACCGCCCGGATCGCGGACGTATCGTCGGTACATGGCGTGCTTGCCGTGCCGGCGCTGTCGCGCATCTACGCCTCCGCAACCGGGTCCGACGAGATCGTCGCGATCGACGCCGCGACGCTGAAAATCGTCGCGCGCATGCCGGGCGGGCATTATCCCGACGGCATGGCCTATGCGGCCGACGTGCACAAGCTGTACGTATCCGACGAATACGGGAAAACGGAGACGGTCATCGAGGTCAGGAGCAACCGGCGCGTCGCGACGATTCCGCTCGATGGCGAGGCCGGCAACACGCAGTACGATCCGGTTTCCCGCCACATCTTCGTGAACGTTCAGACGCGTCGCCAGCTCGTCGAAATCGATCCGGCGACGGACCGTGTCGTCGACCGTTTCGACTTGCCGGGTGCGAAAGGCAATCACGGATTGCTGATCGAGCCGCGCGCCGGCCTCGCCTTCATCGCGTGCGAGGACAACGATACGCTGCTCGTCTTCGACATGCGGGCACGGCACGTCGTTCGGGCGTTCGATATCGGCGGCGGTCCGGATGTGCTGGCGTTCGATTCGGCGTCGGACGTGCTCTATGTTGCCGGTGAAGCCGGCATCGTTTCGATGTTCAGCATCCGAGGCCGGAATGTCGCCAAGATCGGCGAAGGCCGGCTCGGGCCGAATGCGCACGTCGTCGCTGTCGATCCGGGCACGCATCGCTCGTATTTTCCGCTGAAGGATGTCGGCGGCCGGCCGGTGCTGCGCGTGATGGAAGCCGGGAGCGTGGCCAACCCGGCCAGCACGGTGCCGCCAGGTACCGGAACATGACACGCGCGCACGATCGGCGGCATCCTTTGTCGCGCAATATCTCGTCCCGATCGATTTGAAACGATCGGCGGCCTGTCGGTTGTCGGTGCTGCCGCCGCGCGTCGAGCCGAACCGATTCTCGTCAGCACGCCGCCCACGGTCATTTGCTTGCGGAATGGCATCCCGGCAAGTCAGGCAGGCGGCAGATCGAACCAGCCGTTTGCGGTTCCTCGGTTGGGGCGAGCCGAGGTTCTCGAAACGTCGCAACCGTGAGGATCCCTGTCGACGCTCGCGCGCCAGCCGTCACACCGGTGTCTGACGCCTGGCAGGCGAATAGTCGGTTGGGAAAGCATCCCGTTTCGACTGGCCTGTGATCGGCGGCGCAGCCAATTCGAGCGCTTGCGACCTGCATTGTCTCGTCGCATCGTCATGCGAACGAGCCGACGGGATGGAGAATCGTCCCGCCGGCCATGCGCTCGCCGGACGCATCCGTCCGGCTGCCCGTTACCGGTCGTACTCGAAGGACTCGGTGAAGAACGTGTCGACCGGGTCGGACCAGCTCAGGCTCACGAACGAGAAGTCCGTGCTGCCCGTCCAGCCGGCCACCGACGGGAACGCGACGCCCTGATCGCCCCGCACGTCGAGCGTCACCGCGGCGCCCGGCTGGACCGGCGATGCCGACGCCGAACCGTTGACGAACGTCGCCGCTGACTGCCCGGACCCGGTTGCGCGAATCTGCACGTTGGTGCGCTTGACGAACGGCAGCCCCGTTTTCGACGTCCAGCCCAGCGGGAAGGTCGCGCCGCCCGCGAACGTGCCGGCGGATCCCGGCGTCAGCTTGTCGCGCGTGGACTGCGCCAGATCGTGCCACGCGTACTGGCGCAGTGCATCGGGCGACGGTGACGGCGTACGCAGCCGGACCGTGTAGTGCCTGGCCGGCGTCGACGTGTTGCCGTTCTGGTAGACGTCGATCGTATAGGCACTGAACGGCTTGATGTCGGCCAGCTCGGCGGTGCTCAGTTGCGGCTTCGCCCACGCGGTATTGTTGCGCGGCGCGTCGCCGGGCCACGTGAACAGGCCCTGGTTGGCCGGGTCCTGCGCGACGCCGGCGAGGCGGAAATTGTTGCGGCACTGCGCACTCTTCCCCAGTGCGGCGAGCTGCGCCGGCGTCTGCCCGCTCGCAATCTGCGCGCGGATGTTCAGCGTGTCGCAGGTCCCGCTCGACGGCTGGAGGAACACGCCGTTGCGCAAGCCGGGGCCGTTGACGATCGCGAAGTCCACCGCGGTGCCGGCCGCGTCGACCGCACCCACCTGCAGGTTGAGCGAATCGACGAACGCGTTGGTCCCCGTCGACGGAATGGCCGGATTCAGCCAGTCCCACTTCTGCGCGTTCGCATTGACCTTGCTCAGTACCGCGCGCTGATTGCCGACCACGCGCCAGCCGGTATCGCCATTTGCGAGACTGCCCGCCTGCACCGCAAGCTGGACATGTTGCTGCATGCCGTCGCGAATGCCGTCGCTGCGCGTCCACGCGAGCTTGACCCACATCGCGTCGCTGGCGACGACACGGATCACTTCCGGCAAGCTGAAGCTGGCATTGTTCATCGCGTCGTCGGCCACGATGCCCGGCGTGCCGCCGGCCGACGCCCCGAACTCCTGGCCGACCGACATCCCGTTGTTGAGGTACGCGGCGGGCACGCCTGCATTCAGCGCGCCAGACGCGACGTCGTCGACGAAGATCCGGCCGCACGACGCTACGCTGCCGCCCGTGCGCGCGGCGCCGGTCGACCCGGCGAAGCACTGGTTGAGCGCACTCTGCAATGCCGCCAGATCGCTGGCGCTCGGCAGGTTCGCCACCACCGTGCCGTTGATGGTCGCGGCGGCCGGCAGGCTGGCCTTGTCGCTCGCCTGCGGCGCGACGCCGGGCGCGAGCTGAAGCTGCACCGGCGTATCGCTGGACGCGCCCGCCACCGAGCTGATCTGCACGCCGCCGTCCGGCAGGACGCTAATCTTGACCTGGTCGAGCAACCGGTCGAGACCCGGCGCGCCCGCGGTCAACGGGCCGGAAATCAGGTCGACGCCCGTATTGCCGGTGGCCGCCAGCAGGTCGGCCAGCACCGACGAATAGGCCTGCACCGTACTGGTGACGGTCTGGGCCGTGACCTTGCTTCGCAGCAAACCGGTGTCGGCCAGCAGCTTGGTCGGGTCGTCGCCGATGATCGTGGCGGCGATCGCGTTCGAGATCGGCGTGATGTTGATCGTCTGCGTGCCGGCCGTCGCGCTGAGCGCGATCAGCGTGGCCTGCGAATCGGCGACGTTGCCGTATGCGGACAACGCGAAAGGCGCGGCCAGGCCGGTCACCGTGCAATGAAACGCGCCGGTTGACGCATCGGCCGGGCAGTCGACCGCGGTGCCGGTCGCATCGACCAGTTTCACGGTGGCGGTCTGCATCGCAGCGCCGGCGGCCGCGACCCCGCTGACCGTCTGCGCGGCAGGTGCCGCGGGCGGCGAGGAGGAACTGTCGCCACCACCGCAAGCCGACAGGAAGAGCACTGCAATACCGGATACGACAGGTGTGAGTTTCATTGCGTTTCCCCCGAGCCCCTTCTGGTTGATGCGTGTCATATGCACCGCTCATGCACGCTGAATGGCGAGGATTCTCGCAAAGCCGATTTTCGCGATCATCATTCAGGTGGATGAAAATCGCGAAATAACACGGCACGAAACGCAAATAAGCTGTGTTAGTCTGAAAAAAATTCGGTATTCGAAGCAATATCGTCAGACAAAATCAAAATACGAAGATCGCGAAGCGACGGGGTGAGCACATGCAACGAGACCAACTCATCGGGGACCTCTATGAGGCCGCGCTGCATCCGGACGGTTTTCTCGAAGTCTTTCATCGCGTATCCGAATCGCTCGGTGCGAACGTGTTTCACATGTTCAGCTGGGACGCCGCGCGCAATGCCCCGAAATTCTCGATCTATTCGCCACGTGCGGAATTCGACGAGATCATCGCGCTCTACGACCAGTATTACGGCGCGCTCGATCCGCGCCGCGGCTTCGTCGAGAACGCACCGCTCGGCGAATTCGTTTGTTGTCAGGATCACCTGACCGAGCGCGACGTCGAACGCAGCGAGTTCTTCCAGGACTATCAGATTCCGTCGGGATTTCGCTACCTGATGGGGATTCGCTTCGCGCGCCCCGGCAGCGACAACATTCTGCTCGGGCTGCTGCGAGCGCACGGCCGAACACCCTATTCTGCAGAAGAACGCGCGGCCCTGACCGGTATGGCCGGGCATCTGCAGCGCTCGATCAACCTGTGGCAAGACGCGAGAGTGCTGCATCGCGACGCCACGCTCGGCACCGAACTGATGGAGGAGCTGGGCCTGTCCGTCTTTGCACTGGACAGGCACGCGCGCGTCGTGTTCGTCAACCGGGCGGCCGAGTCGATGCTGCGCGCCACCACCTGCCTCAAGCTCGAGAACGGGTATCTGAGCGCGACGAGCGCGCCGCAAAACGATGCGCTCAAGGCGGCGTTGACGCGCGTCGCGAAGACCCGAAAGAGCGAGAGCCTTGCCCTTTCCGGCACGTTGGTCGCGGCGCACGAGATTTTTCTCGGCATCGCGGTATTGTCCGGACCAGCGCTCCATGCGGCTTTCGGCGATGCGACGATGCTGATCACGGTCAGGCGACGCAGCGCCGCCCCGCTCGTCGTCGCACAACAGTTGCGGCAATCGTTCGGCTTGTCGAGCGCCGAAGCCGCGGTCGCGGAAGCGTTGATCAGCGGCAAGACGCCGGACGAATGTGCTGCCATCGCGGGCGTGTCGCTTGCGACGGTTCGCACCCAGTTGCGGGCGATCTATGAAAAGACCCACTCCCGGAATCAGGCTGAAGCGGTCGGTCGGATGCTGTGGGTACTTCCGCAACACCAGCGCGAAGATTGATGCGTCGAAGCTGAGGGGGAGTCTGCGGTCAACACGTACTGGTGTGCGGCACCGGGTTCGGTGTGCCGGTGGAGCGATGGCTTCGCTGCGGGGTCATGTGGACGTGTGTTGGGTGAAAGACAACAGCTCCGCCCCCACCCCCACCCCGTACCGGCAACCGTCAAACAAACTGTACCGGTACCGTACAGAAAACCGTCGCTACACTGACTCCATCCCAGTCTCGAACACGAATGGAGAATCCGCGATGGACTTCCTCACCCTCAGCGCATTGCCCGCCGGCATGCTGTTCGCGCTCGTCACGTCGATCACGCCCGGCCCGAACAACACGATGCTGCTCGCGTCCGGCGTCAATTTCGGTTTCCGCCGCACGATGCCGCACCTGTTCGGCATCAGCATCGGCGTCGCGATCCTGATGCTGTGCGTCGGCTTCGGTCTCGGCGAAGCGTTCCGCCGCGTGCCGGTCCTGTACACGATCCTCGAAGTCGCGAGCGTCGCGTACCTGCTGTACCTCGCATGGCGGATCGGCACGTCCGGCGAGGTGAAGGCGCAAGGCGCCAACGCGCGGCCGATGACGTTCCTCGAAGCCGCCGCGTTCCAGTGGGTCAATCCGAAGGCGTGGATGATGGTGCTGACCGCCGCGACGACGATCCGCCTGTCCGCCGACTACGGGATGAACGCCGCATGGATGGCCGTCGTGTTCATCCTGATCGGCTTTCCGTGCATCAGCCTGTGGGCCGCGTTCGGCCAGGGCCTGCGCCGCTTCCTGTCGAACCGCCGCGCACTGCGCATCTTCAACGTGACGATGGCCGTGCTGCTGATCCTGTCGCTGTATCCGCTCGTCGCGCATCTGCTGCCGCAGTAAGTACTCACAAGCGCACCCGTTGAGCTTCACGCCGTGCAGGCGTACCCTTTTGGTACGGGCGCGCGCCACCGCTTCGGCGGTTGCGCCGCAGCTGCATGGAGGTTGCCGATGAAGCCAATGCTGAAGACCGGCGAGCACATCGAGGGCATGCACTGGATCGCCGAGTACCACCCGCTCACGCATGAGATCCGCGTGCTGCGCGAAAACATCGAAGTGGGTACGTACTGCGCGCCGCCCACGCTGTTCGGCGACGAGGAAGAGCTGGGCGCCGCGAACCTTGCCGACCATCGCAGCCAGGAGGCCGCGCTGCGCGCGTATCTGCGCAACTTCGTGAAGCAACACGACGCGGAGGAGTAGCGGCGCGACGGCCGGAATGGCGACGGGCCGCCGAAGCGGCCCGGCCTGTCGTTGTGTGTCAGCCGTCTTGCGACCCACCGCAACACACGCAGGGCCGGCGCATCGCTCCGGCCCCGATCCCGCTCAATGCCCGAGCGACTCGATCTTGCCGCCCGGCTGCGTGACGCCGTGCGGTCGCGCCGCCTGCTTGATCAGCAGCGCAACGCATGCGAGCAAGCCCGCGACCGCGATCGTTGCGAACACGCCCGCGAACGAGAAGTGCCGGCGCGTCAGTTCGGCGACGAGAAACGACCCGGCGATCCCGCCGAAGCGGCCGACACCCAGCATCCACGCCACGCCCGTGCCGCGCCCTTCGGTCGGATAGAACGCGGCGGCAAGCGCCGGCATCGACGATTGCGCGGTGTTCATCAGCACGCCGGCGATGAACACGACCAGCACGAGCAGCCCCACGTTCCCCGCCGCCTGCCCGATCGCATACACGCTGATCGCGGTCAGCGCGTAGCACACGGCAATCACGCGGTTCGCGTTGAAACGGTCCATCAGCACGCCGCACAGCACCGCGCCGACGCCACCGAGCGGGAACAGCGCGGAGATCAGCGTCGCGCTCTTCGGCGTCAGACCGGCATCCTTCAGCAGGATCGGCATCCAGTTGATCGATGCGTAGAAGATCACGAGGCCCATGAAGTACGCGACCCACAGCATCACCGAGCCGACGATGTACGAGCGTGACACCACGACGCCGATCCCCTTGCCGCCCGTCTGCGGCGCGGCTTCGGTCATCGCGAACGAGCCGGCGTTCAGCGCATCGCGCGAGATCCGTGCGAGCGTCGCGCGGATCCGGTCGACGCCCTGACCTTGCGCGACCATGAAGCGCACGGATTCCGGCATCTTCAGCAGCAACAGCACGCCGAGCAGCAGCGGCGTCACGCCGCCGAGCATCAGCACGCTGCGCCAGCCGAAATGCGGAATCATCCACGCGGCGAGAAAGCCGCCGAACGCTGCGCCGAGCGGAAAGCCGCAGAACATCAGGTTGATCACGGTCGCGCGGCGCTTGTCCGGGCAGAACTCGCCCATCATCGTGACCGCGTTCGGCATCGCGGCGCCCAACCCGACGCCGGTGATGAAACGCAGGATCGTCAGGTGTCCGATGGTGTTCGAGAACGCGGACACGAAACACGCGACGCCGAACAGGAACACCGAGCCGAGCAGCAGCGAACGGCGCCCAAGGCGGTCGGACAACGGGCCCGACACGAGCGCGCCGCATGCAAGGCCGAACAGCGCGGCGCTCAGCACGGGGGCGAGATCGGGTTTGGTGAGGTTCCATTCGCCGAGCAGCGACGGCGCGATAAAGCCGATCGCGGCCGTATCGAAGCCGTCGAGCAGCACGATCACAAAACACATCAGGAACACGAGCCACTGGAAGCCGCCGAACGGCTGCTCGTTGATGAAGGTCTGGACATCGACCACGGGTGCGCGATTCATCGCGAGTCTCCTATGTAAACAACGCGGCCTGATGGCCGCGCCTTTCCTTGTTCGCACGCCGATTCGCCGCCGGCGCGTCATGCATCGTCGACACCTGCCGGCATCGGCAGGCGTCGCGATCGGGTCACGTCCGGCGCGAGCCGGCCGTGTTATTCAGCCCCATCCTGTTCCTTGAAGATCTTGTCGGCGAGATGGAACGCGGAGTTCGCGGCCGGCACGCCGCAGTAGATCGCGGTCTGCAGCAGCACTTCCTTGATCTCGTCGCGCGTCACGCCGTTGTTGCGCGCGGCGCGCAGGTGCAGCGCGAGCTCCTCGCCGCGGTTCAGCGCGACCATCATCGCGATGGTCAGCAAGCTGCGCGTATGGCGCGGCAGGCCGTCGCGCGTCCAGATCTCGCCCCACGCATAGCGCGTGATCAGGTTCTGGAATTCGTCGGTCACCTCGGTGCGGTTCTCGATCGAACGGTCGACGTGCGCGTCGCCGAGCACCGCGCGACGCACCTTCATCCCTGCTTCATAACGTTGCTGGTCGTCCATCGTCGGTGCCTCACGCGGTCAGGAAGTCGAGCAGCGCGCGGTTGAAGCCGTCGGTGCACTCGATGTTCGAAATGTGCGCGGCGTCGAATTCGACGTGACGCGCGCCGGGAATCGCGGCGGCCAGCGCACGGCCCTGGTCGGGCGGCGTCGACATGTCCTTCGCACCGGTCACGACGAGCACCGGCAGCGCGATGCCCTTCACTTCCTCACGCAGGTCGGCCGCGTTCAGCGCATCGCAGTTCGCCGCGTAACCGTCCTTGTCGGTATGCACGAAGGTGTCGCGGATCGCGTCGAACAGGCGCGGCTCGCGTTCGACGAAGGTGTCGGTGAACCAGCGCGGCAACACGGCGTCGGCCAGCGCGGCCATCCCTTCGGCACGCGCCTTCTGCGCACGCGGCGCCCACACTTCCGGCGAGCCGATCTTCGCGGCGGTGTTCGACAGCACGGCGCGCACGATGCGCGACGGGAAGCGCGCGGCAAGCGCGGCGCCGGTCAGGCCGCCCATCGAGATTCCGCAGAAGTGCGCGCGATCGATGCCGACGTGGTCGAGCAGGCCGATCACGTCGCCCGCGAGCTGGTCGATCGTGTACGAGCCGGCCGGCGCCTCGGAATGGCCGTGGCCGCGCGTGTCGTAGCGCAGGATGTTGAAGTGCTGCGTGAGCGGACGAATCTGCGGCGCCCACATCTGCAGGTCGGCGCCGAGCGAGTTCGAGAAGACGAGCCACGGCGCGTCGTCGCGCACGGCACGGTCGATCCGGTAATGCAGTTTCACGCCGTTGACAGTGGCGAAAGGCATCAGTGTTCTCCTGGTTGTGTCGTGCCCGCGTGCAGCGCGAGCACGGCGTCGACGTAGGCCAGCGCCTCGCCGACGTAATGTGCGGGATCGAGCAGCCGCGCGAGCGCATCGCGCGACAGGTGGGCGGATACGGTCGGATCGGCGGCGAGCACGTCGAACAACGTCGCGCCGGTGCGCACGGCTTCCTTCGATGCATGCTCGACGACATGATGCGCATCGAGCCGGCCGATCCGGTCGCCGAGCGCGAGCATCACGGCTTCGCCGAGGATCAGCCCGTGCGTCAGGTCGAGGTTCGCGGCGAGGCGCTCGGTGTTCACGTCGAGGCCCGCGACGATCTGCGCGATCTGCGCAAGCGCGCCGCCGGTCAGGCGCGCGAGGTCGGGCAGCGCGTCCCATTCGGCCTGCCAGCCGCCGAGCGCGCGCTCGTGCTCCTGGACCATCCCGGCAAACACGGTCGCGACGAGATTCGGCGCGCGCACCGCGGCGGTCAGCACCGCGGCGCAGCCGACCGGGTTGCGCTTGTGCGGCATTGTCGACGAGCCGCCCTTGCCGGCGGCGGCCGGTTCGCCGAGCTCGCCGACTTCGGTCTGCATCTGCAGCGACACGTCGCGCGCGATCTTGCCGAGCGTGCCGGTCAGCATCCCGAAGCACGACGCGGCTTCCGCGATGCGGTCGCGCTGCGTATGCCACGGCACGGCCGGCACCGCGAGCTGCAGGTCGGCCGCGAGCGCGGCGCTCACGCCGGCCGCGTGCTCGCGCAGGCTCGCCAGCGTGCCGGCGGCGCCGCCGAACTGCAGCACCAGTGCGCGCGCGCGCAATTCTGCGAAGCGCGCGCGATGGCGCAGCAGCGCGTCGAGCCATTGCGCGAATTTGAGGCCGAGCGTGATCGGCAGCGCCTGCTGCAACCACGTGCGGCCGATCATCGGCGTCGCGCGATGCGTGCGCGCGAGCGTCGCGAGCGACGCGCACGCTTCGTCGAGCAGCGGCTCGAGCACGTCGAGCGTGTCGCGCAGCTGCAGCACGGTCGCGGTATCGATGATGTCCTGGCTCGTCGCACCCCAATGCACGAACTTCGCGGCCTCGGGGTCGTCGGCCTTCACTTGCGCGGTGAGCTGCTTGACGAGCGGAATCGCGAGATTGCCGCCGAGCGCCGCGCCGTGCGCGAGCGCGTCGGCGTCGAGCCGGGCGGCGTCGCACGCGCGTTCGATCGGCGCGACCGCGGCGGCGGGAATCACCTGCTGCGCGGCGAGCGCGCGCGCGAGCGCGGCTTCGACGTCGAGCATCCGCTGGATCGTCGCGCGGGGCGACCAGATCCGGTTGAGCGGCTCGGTGCCGCAGATGAGGGAGGTCAGGCGGGCGCTGTCTTCGAGCATGGCATCAGATTGGGGAAACGGCGTGCGCCTATTGTCTACCCAAGCGTGCCGGCGTGCGCTCGATCGCGCGTGCCGGCACGCTTGCCGTTCAGGCCGCGGCCTGGCGCGTCGCGTCGATCAGCGGCACGCCGGTCAGCTTCTGCAGTTCGTCGAACGACAGGTCGGTGAAGATCTCACTCACCGCGAGGCCGTCGGACGTCACGTCGAGCACGGCGAGATCGGTGTAGATGCGGCTCACGCATTGCACGCCGGTCACCGGATACGAGCACGCCGCGACGATCTTGCTCTCGCCCTGTTTCGTCAGGTGTTCCATCATCACGAACACCTGCTTCGCGCCGATCGCGAGGTCCATCGCGCCGCCGACGGCCGGAATCGCATCGGGCGCGCCCGTGTGCCAGTTCGCGAGGTCGCCGTTCGCCGACACCTGGAACGCGCCGAGCACGCAGTAGTCGAGGTGGCCGCCGCGCATCATCGCGAACGAATCCGAGTGGTGGAAATACGCGCCGCCGGTGAGCAGCGTCACGTGCTGCTTGCCGGCGTTGATCAGCTCGTCGTCTTCCTCGCCGGGCGCGGGTGCCGGGCCCATGCCGAGCAGGCCGTTCTCGCTGTGCAGGAAGATTTCCTTGGCTCGGTCGAGGTGGTTCGCCACCAGCGTCGGCACGCCGATGCCGAGGTTCACGTACGCGCCTTCGGGAATATCCTGGGCGACGCGCTGGGCCATTTCATCGCGGGTCAGTCGTTTCATGTCGGTCTCCTGTCGACCGGAGTTGGCGCTTCAGCGCTTACTCCGGTCCCATACAAAGTTCGGGCGGTCAGGCGGCTTGCGATGCACGCTCGGCGGCCAGCTCGGCCGCATGCGCGGCCTGCGGCACTTCGACGACGCGCTGCACGAAAATGCCCGGCGTCACGATGTGTTCCGGGTTCAGCCCGCCGAGCGGCACGACTTCCGACACCTGCACGATCGCAACCTTCGCGGCGCTGGCCATGATCGGCCCGAAGTTGCGCGCGGTCTTGCGATACACGAGGTTGCCCCAGCGGTCGCCCTTGTACGCCTTCACCAGCGCGAAATCGGCATGGATCGGCGTCTCGAACACGTACGACTTGCCGTCGATCACGCGCGTTTCCTTGCCTTCCGCGAGCTTCGTGCCGAAGCCCGTCGGCGTGAAGAAGCCGCCGATGCCGGCGCCCGCCGCGCGGATCCGCTCCGCGAGGTTGCCCTGCGGCACGAGTTCCAGCTCGATCTCGCCCGCGCGGTACAGCGCGTCGAACACTTGTGAATCGCTCTGGCGCGGGAACGAGCAGATGATCTTGCGCACCCGCTTCGCCTTGAGCAGCGCCGCGAGACCCGTCTCGCCGTTGCCCGCGTTGTTGTTGACGATCGTCAGGCCGCGCGCGCCCTGCTCGATCAGCGCGTCGATCAGCTCGGACGGCATGCCTGCCGTGCCGAAGCCGCCGATCATGATGGTCGCGCCGTCGTGGACGTCCGCGACCGCCGACTGCAGCGATTCGAAAATCTTGTTGACCATGTCTCTTCCTGATACGAACCCGCGGCACGATGCGCGGCCTGTCGAGGGGACACGCGCGTGTCGCGTGCCGCGCCGGAGGCCGTCGTCGACCTTCGGTATTTGTTCGCTATTCGAACCTAGATTCGATTAGCGAACGATGGGCCGATCATAGAGTCGCGCACAGCGCGTTGTCAAGGCGGGATCCCTCGGGGGTCGTCTGGTCATCGAACGGCAGGCCGACGTAGTTTTCGGCCAGCGACTGCGCGGCAGCCCGTGAGCGCGTCACGTACTTCAGCTCGGCAAACTTCAGGCGATTGACGAACGGCGAGTCCTCCGGCGACGCATGCAGCATGTTCGTCATGAAGTACGAGAAATGCTCGGCGCGCCACACGCGTTCGAGACAGGTCGCCGAATAGCGCTCGAGCGGCGTCGCGTCGCCGTTGCGGTAGCGCGCGCCGAGCGCACGGGACAGCGCGCGGACGTCGGCCACCGCGAGGTTCATCCCCTTCGCGCCGGTCGGCGGCACGATGTGCGCGGCGTCGCCGGCAAGGAACAGGCGGCCGTGCTGCATCGTCTCCGACACGAAGCTGCGCATCGGCGTCACGCTCTTCTGCGTGATCCGGCCCTCGGTCGGCGTCCAGCCGGTGTCGTTCGAGAAGCGCGTGTGCAGTTCGTCCCAGATCCGCGCGTCGGACCATTCGGCGAGGTTTTCGTCGGGCTTGCACTGCAGGTACAGGCGCGTGACCGTCGGCGAGCGCATCGAGAACAGCGCGAAGCCGTTGTCGTGATGGGCATAAACGAGTTCATCCAGCGACGGCGCCGCGTCGGCGAGGATGCCGAGCCACGCGAACGGGTAGACGCGCTCGAACGTGTTCAGCCGCTCGGCCGGAATCGTCTGCCGCGCGATGCCGTGGAAGCCGTCGCAACCGGCGATGTAGTCGCAGTCGATGCGGTCTTCGCGGCCGTCGGCGTGCTTGAACGTGACGAACGGGTGCTCGCTTTCGACATCGTGCAGCGCGACGTCGCTGACTTCGAAATGCATCTGATGGCCATGCGAGTCGCCGGCCGCGATCAGGTCGCGCACGACTTCATGCTGGCTGTAGACGGTGATCGCCCGCCCGCCGGTGAGCGCGCTCAGGTCGATGCGGTGGCGCTGGCCGGAGAACAGCAGCTCGATGCCGTGATGTTCGAGCCCTTCGCGGCGCATCCGCTCGCCGAGGCCGGCTTCGTTCAGCGTGTCGACGGTGCCCTGCTCCAGCACGCCGGCGCGGATGCGGTTCTCGCAGTATTCGCGCGAACGCGCTTCGACGAGGATGGCATCGACGCCTTGCAGGCGCAGCAGATGGGAAAGCAAAAGGCCGGACGGACCGGCGCCGATGATGGCGACCTGGGTGCGCATTGTTCGTCTCCTGAACATTGGTTCGAGTAATGGAACCCATTTGAGCGCTTTCCCGACTATGCGGCAACGCGATTTTGGAGATAAGTTGTATACGTTTCCCGGATACTGGCCTGGCGATGGACACGCTCGATCTGAACCTGATTCCCTACCTCGTCGCGCTCGACGACACGCGCAACGTCAGCCGCGCCGGCGACCTGCTCGGCGTGAGCCAGCCGCGCGTGAGCACCGCGCTCGGCCGCCTGCGCGACTATTTCGGCGATCCGCTGTTCGTGCGCACGTCGCGCGGGATGGAACC
This sequence comes from Burkholderia sp. BCC1977, assembly GCF_905339595.1. Lineage (NCBI taxonomy): Bacteria > Pseudomonadati > Pseudomonadota > Betaproteobacteria > Burkholderiales > Burkholderiaceae > Burkholderia > Burkholderia sp. BCC1977. The sequence continues at coordinate 27,392 of NZ_CAJPGQ010000026.1, read as the reverse complement.
GACGCCGCGCGCGCTCGCGCTGCTGCCGGCCGCGCGCGACGCGCTCGCGCAGATCGAGCGCGGCCTCGTCGCGCCGCACGACTTCGATCCGGCGGCGAGCACGCATACGTTCTCGATCGCGCTGTCGGACGTCGGCGAGATCGTGTTCCTGCCGAAGCTGCTGCAGGCGTTCGCGACGCGCGCGCCGCACGCGAACCTGCGCTCGGTCTCGCTCGCGCACGACGAAGTCGGCCGCGGCCTCGAAGCCGGCTCGATCGATCTCGCGGTCGGCTACTTCCCCGATCTCGACGGCAACAACTTCTTCCAGCAGCGTCTGTTCACGCACCGGTTCGTCTGCCTGATGCGGCGCGGCCATCCGCTCGAACAGTCGCGCCCGTTCACCGCCGAGCAGTTCCTGTCATGCGGACACGCCGTGGTGCGCGCCGAGGGCCGCAGCCAGGAGGTGCTCGAGAAATACCTCGCGAAGCAGCGCATGCAGCGCCGCGCGGTGCTCGAGACACCGCACTTCATGAGCCTGCCGTTCATCCTCAGCCGCACCGATTTGATCGCAACGGTGCCGCATGCGATCGGCTATGCGTATGCGGCGGAGCATGCGTTCATCGTGCCGGTCGAGCCGCCGTTGCCGCTGCCGCGCTTCGACCTGAAGCAGCACTGGCATCGCAAGTTCCACAACGATCCGCGCACCGCGTGGCTGCGCGGCGTCGTCGCGTCGCTGTTCAACGACGAGCAGGACGAATGGCCGAAGTGAAGCTGGATGAACGGCGGGTGAGCTGCGGGTAGCGGCAGGTGAGCGGCGGGCCGCACGCACGACCCGCGAAAGCATGAAACAATGCCCGGATATCCGCGCCGCCGCTGGCGGCCGCATTCGATGGAGCGACTAGATGGGTAAGGGTAAGAAAACCGCGCGGCCCGAGCCGGCCGCATCCCGGCCGAGCCGGGACGAAGCCGAGGATGCCGTTCGCGTGCTGCTGCGCTGGGCCGGCGACGATCCCGCCCGCGAAGGCCTGCTCGACACGCCCGCACGCGTCGTGCGCGCGTACGAGGAGTTCTTCGCCGGCTATGCGCTGGAGCCGCGCGACATCCTCGCGCGCACGTTCAGCGAAGTCGACGGCTACGATGAAATGATCGTGCTGAAGGACATCCGCTTCGAGAGCTACTGCGAGCACCACATGGTGCCGATCATCGGCCGCGCGCACGTCGCGTATCTGCCGAACCATCGCGTCGTCGGCATCTCGAAGCTCGCGCGTCTCGTCGACGCGTTCGCGAAGCGCCTGCAGATCCAGGAAAAGATGACCGTGCAGATCGCCGACACGCTGTTCGACGTGCTGCAGCCGAAGGGCGTCGGCGTGATCCTCGAAGCCGCGCACCAGTGCATCTCGACGCGCGGCATCCACAAGCCGGGCGTCGAGATGGTCACGTCGCGCATGCTCGGCACGTTCCGCACCGATCCGTCGACGCGGCGCGAATTCCTGTCGATCGTCGCGAATCCTTCTTCAGTCAACCTGACGAATACGTAATGCAGTCCACGAAGCAAGCGGCAAACGCGCCGGTCGTGCTCGTGACCGGCGCCGCGCGTCGGGCCGGGCGCGCGTTCGCCGAGTATTTCGCCGCACACGGCTATCGCACCGCGGTCCACTACGACCGCTCCGCCGATGCCGCGCAGGCGGCGGCCCGCGCGATCACCGAACGCGGGCACGATTCGGTCGCGCTGCAGGCCGACCTGTCGGATGCCGCGCAGATCACCGCGCTGATCGACCAGGTGTATGCGCGCTTCGGCCGCCTCGACGTGCTGGTCAACAACGCGTCGGTGTTCTGGCAGGACCACTTCCCGAGCTTCGACCTCGCGGCATTCGACCAGGCGTGGGCCGTCAACTGCCGCGCGCCGATCCTGCTCACGCGCGCGTTCTACGAACGGGCCCGCGCGGCCGGCACGCAGGGCGTCGTCGTCAACGTGGTCGACCAGAAGATCAAGGAAAACTTCCACCGCGACCATTTCAGCTACACGGTCGCGAAGGCCGCGCTCGGCAATCTCACGCAGATGCTCGCGCTGTCGTCGTCGCCGGTGCTGCGCGTGAATGCGGTGTTCCCCGGGCTGATGCTGCCGAGCGACGACCAGACGCAGGCCGACTTCGAACACGCGAGCCGCGCATCGACGCCGCTCGCGCGCATCGCCGGCCCCGCCGACGTCGCGAGCGCCATCCTGCTGCTGACGGGCAGCGCGTACAACGGCGTGGATTTCGTCGTCGATGCGGGGCAGAACCTGATCCGCGTCGACCAGGACGTGCTCTACAAGCATCGCTCGCCGGCCGGCAAGCACTGACCTCGGACGAGCGGCGCCGTTCGCGCGCCGCGTTACGGCTTCTCGACGCTACCGCCCTCGCGGACCTTGCCCTGCGCGACGCTCGTGCCGGGCGGCACGCTGTGCGTGAGCCACACGTTGCCGCCGATCACCGAGCCGCGCCCGATCGTCACGCGGCCGAGAATCGTCGCGCCCGCGTAGATCACCACGTCGTCCTCGACGATCGGATGCCGCGCATTACCCTTCACCAGCGCGCCTTCGCCGTCGGCCGGGAAGCTCTTCGCGCCCAGCGTGACGGCCTGGTAGACGCGCACGCGCTCGCCGATGATCGCGGTTTCGCCGATCACGACACCGGTGCCGTGGTCGATGAAGAAGCTCGGGCCGATCTGCGCGCCCGGGTGGATGTCGATGCCGGTGGCCGAGTGCGCGATTTCATTGATGAAACGCGCGAGCAGCGGCACACCGAGTTGGTGCAAAGCATGCGCGAGCCGATGGTGCATCATCGCGAGCACGCCGGGATAGCACAGCAGGATCTCGGTGATGTGCTGCGCGGCCGGATCACCCGCGTAGGCAGCCTGGATGTCGCTGACCAGCAGCGCGCGAATCGACGGCAACTGCCGGCCGAACTCGCGCGCGATCTCGAACGCGCGTTCGTCGAGTTCGGCGAACGGCGTGTCCGCATGCTCGGGCAGGAACGGCAGCGCGCGGCGGATCTGTTCGGACAGGATTCGCAGCGTGCTTTCGAGCGTATGGCCGACGTAGTAGTCGACGCTTTCGTCGGTCAAATCCGGCGCGCCGTAGTGCGTCGGAAACAGGGAGGCGCGCAGGCCGGTGACGATCTTGCAGATCGCGTCGCGCGACGGCAGTTCGCGGATGCCGCGCGGATGACGCGTGCGATGGAGTTCCTCGCGCGATTCGCGCAAGCCGGCAACGATTTCTTCGAGGCCCCACTGACGGGCGGGTGATGTCGACATATGCCAATGCAGGCAGCCGCGCGCGATCGCACGGCCGCTAATAAAGTGACGGGTTCCACAAGATTACCGCGTTTTCGTCCGGCAGCGGCGTGCCGGGGGATCGGCCGGACGGCCAACGCTGCCGGCGCGCGACGGCGTCAGATCGTGATGCTGCTCGCGTCGATCCAGCGCACGGCCCAGTCGCGCGCGTGGGCGATCGCGTCGCCTTCGTCGTTGAACTGGAGCTCGGTCGGAAAAAAACGGTTCGCGACGAGTTCCCCGTCGCTCGATCGGGAGATCACGACATAGGGTTTGAACGACCCGTCACTGGCGCGCGCGGGCGCGCAATTCAACAGATAACCGCGGTGCGTGAAAGCAGTAGTCGCTTGCATGAATCCGCCACCTCTAGTCCCTTGCTTTGTTGTTCACTACCCGTCTCTAAGGGTGCTGCGGCGCCCTGGTGCGGGCAGAGTCGGCGAGACCGCATCCCCTGTCGCCGCTTCGCAGGAAAAGAATCATACTCTGTAGAAAACGGGTGTTCTAGCTGAAATAAATCATGACAAATCAGTGCGCGTCACGTGACCGCGGCGATCGCCCGCGCGCCGTTTTCCCGTCTTGCCCGGAACGGGATTTGCTTCGATCCGGAGCGCTTCGCCGCCAGGAGAGCCGTGATGGAAACGTCAGCTCAAGCGCACGCCGCGCATCCGCGCAGCATCGAACTCGACAACGACGACACACACGACAGCACCGTCGACACCGACGGCAAGAATCGCGAGGCCGCGCGTCTCGCGAGCGGCGGCGCCTTCTCGCCCGACCAGGTCACGTGCAGCAACGCGTCGCTCGTCAACGCGATGCCCGAGGCCGGCGACGGCTTCGCCGGCTTCGACAGCCGGCCGGGCGGCAATCATCCGGCGTTCGCGCTGCGTGACGGCTACATGGTGATCGAGAAGGGGTTCGACATGCCGTCGCACGCGGGCGACGCGCCGTACGGCCCGGTTCACCGGATGTACGGCAGCGCGTACTGGCCCGGCCACGGACGCCGGCCCGAACGGGTGATCGAAATCACCGCGGTGCCGCAGTAACGCGCGGTGTTTGAATCGAGCGTTCGTTTGGGCGTTGAAGCGGGGCCGACGGCCGATGGCGGTGGATCGGCGTGCGCGCGTGCGTGCCGGCCGGGCGTTCGGTGCGCAGACACCGCGACGAGATTCCGAATCGGCGCTGGAATCGATATCAGCGCCGGGTTCGGGTTCGGCGCTCGGCGTTTCGCGACGTCGATGCATCGACGTTGATCGAAGTCATGCCGTCGCGATACGGATGCGATTCAATGGATGGCGAAGTGCGCGGTCATCGCCCGGCGTCGACGACGCCGGGTCGTGAGTCGGGCGCGCTCGCATGCCGTGGCGTCGCTCGATGTCCGTGCAACCGTTACCGGTGACGATCCGGTATCCGCACCGCGTTCGCGCGCCGTCATTGCAGAACAAGCATCGCGATCCGTCGTTCGGGCGGCGAATGCGGTCATCACGCGTTTCGCTAATCGTCGCAATGCGTCGCGACTCGCCCCGATTCTTCGCGCACGTCGCACCCGCCACGTGCGTCGCGTCACGCAGCATGCGGTGCATGCCTGGCTCGCGATCGCCGCGTGCCGCCGCGACGGCGAAAGCGCCGCGATCGCACGACGCGCTCGCGACGACCGGCACGTCGCTGCAAAGTCCCTGCCGTTGGTTTACTGTGCCTTGCAGCGATGCAAGGCCCGCTCGGCCGTTCGGCCAACTTCCGTTCAACCCGCCACTCGGAGACACTATGTACAAGCGCATTCTCGTTGCCATCGACGGCAGCGACACGTCCCGCCACGCGTTCGATGCCGCCCTCGCGCTCGCGAAGGAGCACGGCGCCGAACTGCGGCCGTTCTACGTCGTCGAAAACGCCGCGATCTATTACAACGTGCCGGGCTACGACCCGTCCGTGCTGCGCGACCAGCTCGTCGCGCAGGGCAATGCACTCGCGGCGGATTTCACGAAGCTGATGCAGGCGGCCGGCGTGAAGGGCGAGACGCTGATGAGCGAGGCGTCGTCGCTCAACGACGTGTCGACGCTGATCCTCGACGGCGCGAAAGCGTTCGGCGCCGACCTCCTCGTGCTCGGCACGCACGGCCGCCGCGGGTTCCGTCGCCTCGTGCTCGGCAGCATCGCCGAACAGTGCGTGCGGCATGCGACGCTGCCCGTGCTGCTGATCCCGGCCGCCGCGCATACGGACGATCAGGAAGGCTGAGCGGCATCGGCGTGCGCGTCGCGGCGCGCACGCGCAGCGGCGCCTGCACGCATGCCGCTGCGATGCCCGCGGCATGTGCGCGCGGTCGCGACGTTTTGTCACCCGACAGCGGCAAGTTGCGGTGGGACAATGATTCCGTCGATTCAATGCCGGAGTAAACGATCATGTTGACGCCCGTCGCCACACGCCCCGCCGCCCCGTCCCATGCAGGCAACTGGGCTCCCCGCCAGGCCCCGCACTGCTCGTCGTGCGCAATGCGGCACCTGTGCATGCCGCAAGGCCTCGCACCCGAAGCGCTCAGCCGCCTCGAATCGGTCATCTGCGCGGCGCGCCCGGTCAAGCGCGGCGAAGCGCTGTTCCGCGAAGGCGACACCTTCGACAACCTGTACGCCGTGCGCTCGGGTTCGCTGAAAACCGTCGCCACGCGCCACGACGGCCGCGAGCAGGTCACCGGCCTGCACCTCGCGGGCGAAGCGCTCGGCCTCGACGGCATTTGCGACGACACGCACCCGCGCACCGCGGTCGCGCTGGAAGACAGCTCGGTCTGCGTGATTCCGTACAGCGCGCTGAAGTCGCTGTGCTCGGAAGCCGGCACGATGCAGTTGCGCATGCACAAGCTGATGAGCGAGCAGATCGTGCGCGAGACGTCGCAAACCATGCTGCTCGGTTCACTGAATGCCGAAGAGCGCGTCGCCGCGTTCCTGCTCGACGTGTCGTCCCGCTACCTGAAGCGCGGCTACTCGCCGTCGGAATTCAACCTGCGGATGACGCGTGAAGACATCGGCAGCTACCTCGGCATGACGCTCGAAACGGTCAGCCGCACGCTGTCGAAGTTCCAGAAGCGCGGCCTGATCGAAATGCACGGCCGCCTCGTGCAGATCGTCGATTTCGACGGCCTGCACCACGTCTGACCCCGCGCGGCGCGCGACCTGCGCGCCGCCACCGGCCGCCGGCCACAATCCGCCGTTCGCGCTTCGATCAATCGAGAAACAGCGCGGCGCGCGCCTTCAGCGCCGCGCTGAAGTCGTCGAGCCAGCCGATCGACAGGCGCCAGCTCTGCCAGTACAGGTCGATATCGACGGTCCGCCCGCGCGACATGTCGACCAGTTCGCCCGCCGCCAACTGGCGATCGACCATCCGGTCCGGGCACATTCCCCATCCCAGCCCCGTTTCGCAAGCGCGCAGGTAGCCCGCGACATGCGGGATCCAGTGTTGCGGCGGATCGAGATCCGCGCGCGTCACGCGCCGGATGAAGCGCGCCTGCAAGCCGTCCTTCGAATTGAACATCACGCACGGCGCGCGGCGCAGCGCATCGCGCGTGATGCCCGCGCCGAAATAGCGGTCGTAAAACGCCGGCGAACACACCGCGCGATAGCGGATACGCCCGAGCCGCGTCGACCGGCATCCCTGGATCGGCTCGGCCTGCGCGGTCACCGCGCCCTGCACGCTGCCGTCGCGAATGCGCGCGGCCGTATGGTCCTGATCGTCGATCACGAGGTCAAGCAAGGTCTCGCGCTCGGTGCAGAACGGCCCGACTGCATCGATGAACCAGGTCGCGACGCTGTCGTCGTTGACGGCCACGCGCAAGGTCGGCCATGCGCTCGCGATCTGGCCCGGCAATGCAGGCATCCGGCCGCCGAGTTCGGCCTCGAGCAACTGCACGCGCTCCGTATGCCGGCACAGCAGCGCACCCGACGTCGTCGCGACGCACGGCTGCCCGCGCTTGACGAGCACGCTGCCGACGCGCTCCTCCAGCAGTTTCACGCGCTGCGATACCGCCGAAGGCGTGACGTTCAGCTCCTTGGCCGCCCGCTCGAACGAACCGTGCCGGATCACCGCCGCGAGGGCATCGAGCAATGCGTAGTCGAGCATTAGATTTCCTTAATCTGCATTAGGTGAATTAGCTTCTCTTATGTTCCGGCTGACCGCAGACTAGCGCCAACCGAATCACCCGTCTACTGCTTCACCGCTCCCCATCATGAACTGGATCGCTTTTTCCCACGGCGCCGCCCTGTGCGGGTCGCTCATCGTCACCATCGGCGCGCAGAACGCATTCGTGCTCCGGCAAGGCATCATGCGCTCGCACGTCGGCAAGATCGTGCTGCTGTGCGCACTGTCCGACATGATCCTGATCGGCGCCGGCGTCGGCGGCGCGTCGGTCCTCGTCGAACGCTATCCGACCTTCGTCCACGTGGTGCTGTACGTCGGCCTCGCGTATCTCGCGTGGTTCGGCTTCAACGCGCTGCGCCGCGCGTTCAAGCCGGGACACGACACGCTCGACGTGCGCGGCGATGCCGTCGCGCCGCCGCCGCAGAGCGCGGTCGCGATCGTGCTGATGACGCTCGCGTTCACCTGGCTGAACCCGCACGTGTATCTCGACACGTTCCTGCTGATCGGCACGGCCGGTGCACGCGAGCCGGAAGGCACGCGGCTCGCGTTCGCGATCGGCGCGATGGCGGTCAGCGTCGTGTGGTTCCTCGGGCTCGGATACGGTGCGCGACTGCTCGCGCCGTGGTTCCGCAAGGCGGTGGCGTGGCGCGTGCTGGATGGCGCGATCGGCAGCATGGTGCTGTTCCTGGCGGCCGTGCAGTTGCGGTAACGGGTCGGAGCGCCGATCGATCGCGGGCGGCAACTTGCCGCCCGTTTTTCGTTCCGTTCCGGCTTCGTGCCGCGAAACGTCCGGTTTCCGCCCGTCTCTCCCCCGGCCGCCGCGCGCACAAAATTCAGTTCCCGATCGAACCCAGCCGCACGATTCACCCACATAGCGGACGATACATCCACCGTCCGCCGCAATTCCTCCGCCTTCACGGCCGCGCGCCGGCTGCACGAATCCGGTCGATCGGCGAGAATGTTCCGGCGTCCCGCGACAACGGCGAAAGCGCGTCACCCAACCGCCGTCCCGTCGCATTCATCCCGGCCAATCCTGTCGTTCCATCCTGTCACCCTTCAGAATCCGGAGAGCAACATGGCACTACGCACCCTCGGCACGTCGGACCTCCAGGTCTCCCCGCTCGCGTTCGGCGGCAACGTCTTCGGCTGGACCGTCGACGAGAACGCATCGTTTGCACTGCTCGACGCACTCGCCGACACCGGCATCAACTTCATCGACACGGCCGACGTCTATTCGGCCTGGGCGCCCGGCAACCGCGGCGGCGAATCGGAAACGATCATCGGCAAGTGGCTCAAGCGTTCCGGCAAGCGCGACCAGGTCGTGATCGCGACCAAGGTCGGCCTGCTCGAGGCGCGCGCCGGCCTGACGAAGGACAACATCCTGAAGGCCGCCGACGATTCGCTGCGCCGCCTGCAGACCGACTACATCGACCTGTATTTCTCGCACCGCGACCTCGCCGCCACGGCCCCGCTCGAAGAAACGCTCGCAGCCTACCAGACGCTGATCGACGCGGGCAAGGTGCGCATCATCGGCGCATCGAACTACAGCGGTGCACGCCTGCGCGAAGCGGCCGACATCAGCCAGCGCGACGGCCTGCCCGCGTACCAGGTGATCCAGCCCGAATACAACCTGATCGACCGCGCCGAATACGAGCGCGATCTCGAGCCGGTCGTGCGCGACCTGAAGCTCGGCGTCGTCAACTACTACGCGCTCGCGAGCGGCTTCCTGTCGGGCAAGTACCGCAGCGAGGCCGACCTGAAGAAGAGCGTGCGCGGCGATCGCGTCGCCGGCTATCTCGATGCGCGCGGCCTGCGCATTCTCGCGGCGCTCGACGACGTGTCGGCGAAGCACGGCACGCAACCGGCCGCGATCGCGCTCGCATGGCAGATCGCGCGGCCGACGATCACCGCGCCGATCGCGAGCGCGACGTCGCTCGCGCAGCTCGCGCTGCTCGGCGAAGCGATCCGCGTGCGGCTCGACGATGAAGATATCCGCAAGATCGACGCGGCCAGCGCGGTCTGATTGCGTCTCCGGCGGGCCGGCGGCATGAATCGCGGCGCCTCGCGGTTCCGGCCGCCGGCCCGTGTCACGTTCGGCATGCATGCACGCATGCCGCCGCCGCGCCGGCAACGCGGAATCCGAACGCCGCGAACAGATCGACGATCGCTCGACATCAACGAGACGAGCCGTCGACGTCCGGATCTACATCAGTAGAACGAATCAGATCGGGAGACACGAGGTTCACGCCGAACCGAAAAACATAGCCCGGATCCGCACCCACGTTTTGCCTGCCACGGCCATATTCGTTGACTCACACGGACATCCCGCCGCAACCCGCCGCTGCCAGCGCGTCCCGGGCCCGCCCCGGGTCTTTCACCAATTGACCGCACCCGCCGACGTGCCCGAGACTGCGCCGCTCGGGCGGTCATTGGGAGAACGTCATGCCGGACATCAGCACGGGAATCGTGTCGATCTCGACGCGCGCCGTACGCGGCGACGAACGCGTCGACTTCTGGGTCGACCATGTCGCCCGCTCGCTCGTGCGCATCGAATGCAGCGGCAAATCGTCCGAAGGCATCGACGCGTCGCTGCGCAAGCGCGACCTCGGGCTGCTCGGCGTGTGCGACATCGTCGCGAACCGGCACGCGGTCGTCCGCACGCCGCACAACATCCACGCGGATCACCGCGACGCCGTGTTCGTCTGCCTGATGCACGAAGGGCAGGGCTATACGTTCCAGGACGTCGAATGCATCCAGCATGCGCCCGGCGACATCGTGCTGTACGACACGTCGATGCCGTACGGCCACGGCTTTCCCGCGAACATGGCGATGACCGTGCTCGACGTGCCGCGCGACGTCTTCGCGGCGCGCGTCGGGCCGTGGCGCTATCGCAGCGTCGTCAAGATCGACCGCGGCGACGGCGTCACGTCGTGGGCCGTGCGGCAGCTCTACGCGCTGCTCGCCGAACCGCATGAATCGACCCCCGACGCGCGCGAGCGGCGCGCCGCCGCGATGCTCGACCTGATGCAGTCGATGCTGCGGCTGCGCGACGGCGATGCATCGCCGACCAAGTCGACCGTCCACACGCTGTCGCGCGCGAAGGCGTTCATCGACACCCATCTCGCCGACGACGATCTCGACACCCGGTCGGTCAGCCGCGCGATCAACCTGTCGCCGCGCCAGCTCGCACGCATATTCGAAATCGAAGGGATGCCGCTCACGCGCTACATCCTCGCGCGGCGCCTCGAACGCTGCCGCGCCGACCTGCGCGACCGGTCGCTGAAGCACCTGACGGTCAGCGAAATCGCGTTCCGCTGGGGCTTCAACAACAGCGCACACTTCAGCCGCAGCTATCGCGCACGCTTCGGCGAGACGCCGAGCGACACACGCGTGCCGGCCGACGTGCGCTAGCTGCACCGCGCGTCGCCCCCCCCGCTCGCCCCTCGCCGCCGTGTCCATGCGAGGCAAGCACGGCGTCCGTCCGGGGCAAATGGGGCCGCATACCCGTCGCTAAGCTGGCTTCTTGCGCGGCGGTGCTCGTTCCGCCGCCCGACAGCAAGGAGACAAAGCGGGATGGAGACGTACGACCATATCGTCGTCGGCGGCGGTTCGGCCGGCTGCACGCTGGCCCATCGACTGGTGAAGGCCGGCAGGCGCGTGCTGCTGCTCGAGGACGGCCCGAAGGACGACAGCCTGTTCATCCGGATTCCGGCGACGTTCATCCGCGTGCTCGGCACGCAGCGCACGGTCACGTTCGAAAGCGAGCCGCAAGCCGGCGCGGCGGGACGCAAGACCTACGTGCCGCAGGGCCGCACGCTCGGCGGCGGCAGTTCGGTCAACGCGATGCTGTACGTGCGCGGCACGCGCGCCGACTACGACGAATGGGCCGCGCTCGGCTGCCCGGGCTGGCGCTGGGACGACGTGCTGCCGGCGTTCAAGCGCGCCGAGTCGCACCTGCGGCTGTCCGAGCCGTTCCACGGCACCGACGGGCCATTGAAGGTCGGCGACACGCGCTTCCGGCATCCGCTGAGCCTCGCGTTCGTGAAGGCCGCGCAGGAAACCGGTATCGCGTACAACGACGATTTCAACGGCGCCGCGCAGCACGGTGTCGGCTTCTATCACACGACGATTTTCGACGGGCAGCGCGGCAGCACCGCCGCGACCTATCTCGCCGACGCGCTCGGCCACCCGAACCTGCGCGTGCTGACCGGCAGCCGCGTGACGCGCGTGCGTTTCGACGGCCGGCGCGCGACCGGCGTCGAATGGCGGATGGAAAACGGTGCGACCGGCTCGGCGGCCGCGCGCGCCGGCGTCGTGCTGGCGGCCGGCGCGCTCAGTACGCCGAAACTGCTGATGCTGTCGGGCATCGGGCCGGGCGCGCATCTGCGCGCGCACGGCATCGACGTGCTGCACGACAGCCCGGAAGTCGGCGCGAATTACCAGGACCATCTCGAAGTCTCGATCTACGGCTACAGCCATGCGCCAATCAGCCTGTTCGGCGAGGATCGCGGGATGAAGGCGTTGCGGCACGGACTGCAATGGATGCTGACCCGCACGGGCCTGCTGACGTCGAACGTCGTCGAATCCGGCGCATTCGTCGATACGACGGGCAGCGGCCGCCCCGACATCCAGTTCCACGTGCTGCCGACGCTCGTCGGCGACGTCGATCGCGAACCGCTGCCGGGCCACGGCCTGTCGATCAATCCGTGCCTGCTGCGGCCGCGTTCGCGCGGCTCCGTGCAGCTGCGCGGCAACGATCCTGCCGTGCCGATCCGGTTCGACAGCGGCGCGCTGTCGGATCCGGCGGACGTCGACGGCCTCGTGCGCGGCGTCGCGCTCGCCCGGAAGATCCTCCGCGCGCCGTCGCTCGCCCGCATCGTCCGCGAAGCCGAGACGCTGACCGACGACGCACTGGCCGACTACGTGCGGCGCCGCGCGAAAACCGTCTATCACCCGGCCGGCACCTGCCGGATGGGCAACGACGCGAGCGCGGTCGTGACGCCGTGTCTCGCGGTGCAGGGCATCGACGGATTGCGGATCTGCGACGCGTCGGTGATGCCGCGCATCGTGTCGGGCAACACCAACGCGCCGACGATCATGATCGCGGAGCGCTGCGCGGAATTCATGCTCACGGCATGACGCGGCGCTTCGCGAAGCGATGAAAGCGCAATGAAAACGAAAGCGGCGCGTGAATCACGCGCCGCCATGACATCAATTTCGCCGCTTCAGCATCACGCGCTGCGCAGCGCCATCGGCGACGCGCCGTAGCGCTCGCGAATCGCCCGGCTGAAGTGCGCCTGGCTCGAGAACCCCCAGCGAAACGCGATCTCGCCGATGCTCGTCTTGCGCAGCCGCGCATCCGTCAGCTCGCGATGCGCGTGCGACAGCCGCTCGGACCAGATGTGCTGCGTGATCGACTCGCCTTCGGCCGCGAAGAGCCGGCCCAGGTGCCGCAACGACAGCCCGACCGCATCGGCGACCGCCTGCGGCACGAGTTCCGGATCGCCGAGATGGGTCGCGATGTATTGCTTCGCGGTCAGCAGGTACGACAGCGATGCGCGCGATGCGCCCACGCCGTTCACTTCCGCGTCGATGAGCTCCGCGACCAGCGTGCGCGTGTGTTCGACGAAGCGCGCGGCGTCGTCTTCGACCGGATCCTTCATGAACCGCGCGACGCTCGCGCGCAGTGTCGCGCCAAGCATCGCGCCCGCGCCCGGTTTCGGTGCGATCCGCAGCGGCAGCGCCGCCAGCGCTGCGTCAAAGCGGTCGTCGAAGGTCGTAACCGGAATGTCGATCAGCAGTTGCCGCATCGGCGTCAGGAATCCGAACAGGTAGGGCACGCGCGTGTCGTACACGACGACGTCGCCGGCCTCCGCGAGCAGGCAGCGGTCGCGCTGGATGAAATACGCGCGACCGCTCAGGATCTGGCACGCAAACAGCGACTCCTTCGGCATCTGACGCACCAGCGCGGGGCTGCGCTCGATCACGTGATCGCGGCCGCTGATGTCCGCGACACCGAGCCCGGGCAGCGCGAGATCGGTCTTCTCGACCTCGAGCCCCGCCGGCGACAGCGACGAGCAGCGCAGGCCGACCAGCGTCGCGGCGTTGAACGCATCCCAGTACGCCATCCGGTCGCGCGCCGGCACGTCGGCCGTCGAGCCGCGCGTGCATGAAAGAACGGTCGAATTCGTCACGTCGCCTCCTGGGGGCGCCTGTCGTGCGGAGCGGCACGGATTGGGGGATGGTGCGTCTGGTTGTTGTTGCGGCGCGATGGCCGGCCCGCGATGTCCGGCCCGCGATGTCCGGCCCGCGATGTCCGGCCCGATCAAGCATTTCGTCCAGCCCAGTCAAGAGCGCCGCGCACCGGCTGGCTAAAGTCGACCCCACGACACCCACCAACAAGGAGACAGACCGTGGTCGACCAAGCCGTATCCGAATTCTGGCAAAACATCGCACCGATTGCCAATCCGTTCAAGCCCGATGCGCTGCCGGAAGCCTATATCCCGAACGCGGCCACCGAGGACGAGCGCTATTACGTTCCGTTCACCGAAACGGTTTCGTCGCGGCCGCTGTGGATCTCGCCGTCGCAGAACAAATGGTGCGACATCCTGACGGCGAAGGAAGCGGGGCTCGTGAACCGGCACTACCACCCGCACGAAGTCTTCGCTTACACGCTGTCGGGCAAGTGGGGATACCTGGAGCACGAATGGACCGCGACGCGCGGCGATTTCGTGTATGAAACGCCCGGCGAAGGCCACACGCTCGTCGCGTTCGATCACCCGGAACCGATGCGCGCGTTCTTCATCGTCAAGGGCCCGCTGATCTGGCTCGACGACGAAGGCAACCCCGACGGCTACTTCGACGTGCATTCTTACATTGCGATGTGCAAGGCGCATTACGAGAAGGTCGGCCTCGGCGCACAAGCGATCGAGAAGCTGTTCCGCTGACGCGCGACGAGGCCGCCCATGACATCCCACTCCTCCCCCAAACCGGCATGGACGTATGAGAACAGGCTGCTGCTGATCCTGTTCATGACGTTCGGCTTCGTGTTCTTCGACCGCCTCGCGCTGTCGTTCCTGTTCCCGTTCATGTCGGCCGAACTGCACCTGTCGAATACGCAGCTCGGCATGGTGTCGTCCGCGCTCGCGCTCACGTGGGCGCTGTCGGGCGCCGCGACCGGCGCGTGGTCCGATGCGCGCGGCACGCGCAAGCCGCTGTTGATCGCGGCCGTGCTCGGCTTTTCCGTGTGCTCGGCGCTGTCGGGGCTCGTCGGCGGCTTCGCGAGCCTGATCGCGTTCCGCGCGCTGATGGGCATCGCCGAAGGGCCCGTGCTGCCGCTGTCGCAATCGCTGATGGTCGAGAGTTCGACGCCGAGCCGCCGCGGTCTGAACATGGGCCTGCTGCAGGGCTCGGCCGCCGGCCTGCTGGGCGCGATGATCGGCCCGCCGGTCGTGATCGGCATCGCGACCGCCTACGGCTGGCGCGAGGCGTTCTACGTGTCGTGCATTCCGGGCTTCCTGATCGCGTTCTGCATCTGGCGCTGGGTGCGCGAGGTGCCGCCCGGCGGTGCACGGCACGCACAGGCCGAAGGCGCGGCCACGCACGGTACGCAGACGGCTGGCGGCACCGCAATCAACCGCTGGGCGCTGCTGAAGGAGCGCAACATCCTGCTCTGCGTGCTGATCAGCTGCTTCTTCCTCACGTGGTTCATCGTGATCATCTCGTTCGCGCCGGTCTTCCTCGTCGAGAGCCGCCATCTGTCCCCGGCCGACATGGGCGTCGTGATGACCTGCCTCGGCGCCGCGTGGGTGTTCTGGGGCTTCGCGGTGCCGGCGATCTCCGACCGGATCGGCCGCAAGCCGACCATGATCGTGTTCGCGCTGATCGCCGCCGTCTGCCCGATCGTGATGATCCACGTCAACACGCTCTGGGCGCTCGGCGCGCTCGTATTCGTCACGTATACCGGCCTCGGCTGTTTCACCCTGTTCATGGCGACCATCCCGGCCGAAACGGTGCCGCCCCGCGCGATTGCCAGCGCGCTCGGCCTGATCATGGGCGCGGGCGAGCTGATCGGCGGCTTCGTCGCGCCGACCGTCGCCGGTTTCGCCGCCGACAAGTACGGCCTGCAGTTCGCGATGTGGACGTCGGCCGCCGGCGCGATCCTCGCGTGCGTGCTGTCGTTCGGTCTCGTCGAAACCGCGCCCGCCGTGCTGCGCAAGCGCGCGCTCGCCGATGCCGCCCCCCGTCTCGATACGCAAAACTTCGGAGGACGCTGACATGCGTGCACTTCAATGGCACGGCCCGCGCGACATCCGCCTGGTCGATCTCGACACGCCGCGCGCCGGGCCCGGCGAGGTTCGCATCGCGGTCGCGTATTGCGGCATCTGCGGCAGCGACCTGCACGAATACGCGGACGGCCCGCACGCGATTCCCGTCGACACGCCGCATCCGCTGTCCGGCCGCACCGCACCGCTCACACTCGGTCATGAGTTCTGCGGCACCGTCGTCGAAGTTGGCGCGGGCGTCACGACGCTGATGCCGGGCGACCGTGTCGCGGTCGAGCCCGAGTATCACTGCCACCAGTGCGCATACTGCCGCGCGGGGTCGTACAACCTGTGCGTGTCGATGGGTTTCGCCGGCCTGATGGGCGACGGCGGGATGGCCGACTTCGCGGTCGTGCCGGCCTACATGCTGCACCGGCTGCCCGACGACGTCAGTCTCGAACAGGCCGCGGTGATGGAGCCGGCCGCGGTCGCGCTGCACGCGCTGCGGCGCGGCGAGCTGCGGCTCGGCGACACCTGCGCAGTGTTCGGGCTCGGGCCGATCGGCCTGCTGCTGATCCTGCTCGCGAAGCTGCAGGGTGCGACGACCATCGTCGCGGTCGACGTGTCGCCCGAGCGGCTCGCCGCGGCCGCGCGCTTCGGCGCGACGCACGCGTTCGATGCACGCTCGCTCGACGCGCCGGTGCTGCGCGATGCGATCCGCGAAGCGGCGGGCGGGCTCGGCGTCGACGTGAGCTTCGAGGCGGCCGGCCTGCCGGCCACGTTCGAGACCGCGATGCAGGGGCTGCGCAAGGGCGGCCGCCTCGTGATGGTCGGCCTGATGCCGCATGCGGGTTTCGATGCGTTCCGCGCGGTCAACGACGAGCTGACCTTCACGGCGAGCGTCGGCTACCGGCACGTGTACGAAGACCTGCTGCGGCTGATCGGGTCGGGCGCGCTCGATCTCACGTCGATCGTCACGCGCACCGTCTCGCTCGAGGACGCCGTCGCCGACGGCTTCGATGCGCTGCTCGCCGATCGCGCGCAGATCAAGATCCTGGTTGCGCCATCGCGCCGGCATGCGCGCCCTCTTCACACCGTCGGGAGTATCGAACATGAACCGCCCCTGGTCGTTTGACGGCAAGACCGTCGTCGTGACGGGCGGCACGTCGGGCATCGGCGCGCGCACCGCATGGCGTTTCGCGGAAGCGGGCGCGTCGGTCGTCGCGCTCGGGCTCGATGCCGCCGGTCCGCATGCGCCGGCACACCCCGGCATCCGCTGCGTGGAGCTCGACGTGACCGATGGCGAAGCACTGACGCGCCGGATCCGCGCGCTGCCGCGCGTCGACGTGCTCGTCAACGGCGTCGGCATCAGCCGGCACGCGGACGAATACCGGATCGATCAGTTCGAACGCGTGCTGAACGTGAACCTGACGTCGGTGATGCGGGCGTCCGACGCCGCGCTGCCGGCGTTGTCGGCGAACGGCGGCAGCATCGTCAACGTCGCGTCGATGTACACGTACTTCGGCAGCAAGGACCGCCCCGCGTACAGCGCAAGCAAGGGCGGCATCGCGCAGCTGACGCGCTCGCTCGCGCAGGCGTGGGCCGAGCGCGGCATCCGCGTGAACGCGGTGGCGCCCGGCTGGATCGACACGCCGCTCAGCAGCGGGTTGATGGCCGACACGCAGGCGTCGCGGCGGATTCTCGACCGCACGCCGCTCGCGCGCTGGGGCACGGCCGACGAGGTCGCGGAAGTGATCCTGTTCCTGTGCTCGCCCGCCGCATCGTTCGTCACCGGCGCGATCGTGCCGGTGGACGGCGGGTATTCGACGGTCTAGCGCCCGGCGCACGCGGGCATCGGCGCATGCGTCGCGCGCCGGTGCCCGCGTTCCCGCCGCGATTTCGTTCCGGGCACGACCGAATCGGCAGTTTCACGATTCATTACCTTCATATCAATCAGTAGTCCAATCAAAAATATTCCGGCATGACCGGAAGCATGTGAGGAGCACATTGGAGATGACGAAAAAGACCCTGCTGGCCCTCGCGGCCTGCACGATTCCGGCCGTGTCGTTCGCGCAAAGCAGCGTGACGATGTTCGGGCTGCTGGATGCCGGCCTCAGCTATGTCAGCAACGAAGGCGGCCACGGCAATGCGAAATTCGACGACAACATATTCTTCCCGAACCTGCTCGGCTTCGAGGGCAAGGAGGATCTCGGCGCCGGCACGCGCGCGATCTTCCGGCTCGTCAATCAGTTCTCGCTCGCGAACGGCTCGATGATCGGCGGCGGGCTGTTCGCGCGCACGGCCTATGTGGGGCTGCAGAACGACCGCTACGGCACGCTGACGCTCGGCAACCAGTACGAGTTCATGGTCGACGCGCTGGCCGCGAGCGGCAACGAGATCGCGCAGGATCTCGTCGGGCTGTACGGCTTTCGCAACGGGCCGTTCGACAAGCTCGCGCTGCCGAACAACCCGACCGGCGCGTTCGACTGGGATCGCGTCGCGGGCAGCAACCGCGTCGCGAATTCCGTGAAGTACACGAGCGCGTCGTACTCGGGCCTGACGTTCGGCGCGCTGTACGGCTTCGGCAATGTCGCCGGGTCGGTCGGCGCGAACAACACCGTCAGCGTCGGCGCGAGCTACGACAACGGCCCGTTCGGCGCGGGCGCCGCCTACACGAACCAGAAGTACGGCGCGGCGGGCGGGCTGCCGGCCACCACCGTGCGCAACTGGGGCGCCGGCGCGCACTACACGCTCGGCACGGTCACGGCGAAGGCGCTCTTCACGACCGTGCACAACGCGTGGAACGGCGCGGGCGCGTGGTCGGCGGAAGCCGGCGCCGCGTGGCATCCGTCGCCGGTCTGGGTGATCGGGGCGAGCTACACGTACATGAAGGGCAACGACACGCTCGACAACGCGCATGCGCACCAGTTCCTGGCCGCCGTCCAGTACTGGCTGTCGAAACGCACGATGGTGTACGTCGCGGGTGTGCATCAGCGCGCGAGCCACGGCAGCAACGCGCAGATCAACGGCGTGATGGACGCCAACGGCGCGTCGAGCGGCGCGCTGCAGTCGGTCGCGCGGATCGGGTTCAGCACGCGGTTCTGAAACGCCGGAGCCCTGGACCGCAACACCCGCCCGGTTCATGCCGGGCGGGTTTGACGTGGCGCTGTTCCGTCAGAAGCGAATGGTCACCGATTTCGGCTCGGTATAGGCGTCGATGAACGACGAGCCGTACTCGCGGCCGATACCGGAGCCCTTCGCGCCGCCGAACGGAACGGCCGGGTCGACCAGCGTGTGCATGTTCACCCACACGGTGCCGGCTTCGATCCGCGGCACGTAGCGCAGCGCTTTCGAGAGATCGTTCGTCCACAGGCTCGCGGTCAGCCCGAACGGCGTGTCGTTCATCATCGCGAGCAACTCTTCTTCGTCGTCGAACGGCACGAACGCGCCAACCGGCCCGAAGACCTCCTTGCGGTACGAAGCCGATTCCAGCGACCGCGGCAGCACGATCGTCGGCTTCACGTAGAAGCCGTCGCGCGCATACGCGCCGCCGCCGGTGACGATCGTGTCGCCCTCCGTGCGCGCCAGCTCGAATGTGTCGAGGCACTTGCGGAACTGCGGCTCGTTGCAGACGGGGCCGATCATCCCCGCGTCGTCCATCGGGTCGGCCGGCTGGAAGCTGTCCAGGCGCGCCTTCATCTTTTCGACCACCTCGTCGAACGTCGAACGATGCACGAAGAAGCGTTCCGCCGACGCGCACACCTGCCCGCTATGCAGGAATCCGGCTTCGACGATGCCGTCGAGGATCTTGTCGACCGGCGTATCCGGCAGGAACGCCGCCGCATTCTTGCCGCCCAGCTCGAGCGTGAAGCGCGTGAAGTTCGCATTGACGGCTTCCTCGCCGATGATGCGGCCGGTCGGCACCGAACCCGTGAACGACACCTTCGCCACGCGCGGATCTTGGATCACCTTCGCGCCGACCTGACCGGTGCCGTTGATCACGTTGAGCGTGCCGGGCGGCAAGCCGGCTTCCGTCGCCAGTTCGGCGATCCGCAGCATCGTGAGCGGCGTGAACTCCGACGACTTGATGAGCACCGTGTTGCCGGTCGCGAGCGCCGCGCCGAATTTCCACACCGGGATCATCACCGGGAAATTCCACGGAATGATCCCGAACACGACGCCCAGCGGCTCGCGCAGCGTGAACGACGTGTAGCGCTCGCCGTTCATGCTCGGAAACGACGGGGCGAGCGTTTCGCCCGCGATCTTCGTGGCCCAGCCCGCGTAATAGCGCAGCCAACGGGCCGACCAGCCGACCTCGATCACGCGCGACAGCCCGATCAGCTTGCCCGACTGCGCGGTTTCGATCTGCGCGATCTCTTCGCCGTGTGCGTCGATCAGGTCGGCGAAGCGCAGCAGGATGCGCTCGCGATCGGCCGGTGTCAGGTTGGCCCACTCGCCGCGGAACGCGCGATGCGACGACGCGATCGCGGCTTCGACATCGTCGTCGGTCGCTTGCGCGACGGAGCCGATCACCGCGCGCGTCGACGGATCGCGCACGTCGATCCGTTCGCCGCGGCCGGCCACCGCGCGGCCGTCGATGTAATGACCGTGCTCGCGCGCGAGAAACGCCTTCACTTCGTCCAGCATTCGAACCAGTGCCATCTGTATTCCTCCGGAAATCCAATTGAATGTGAAAGACCCGATCAGCCCGCATCGGCGATCAGGTCGGCCGCCTTTTCGGCGAGCGCGATGGTCGGCGCATTCGTGTTGCCGCTCGGGATGCTCGGCATCGCCGAGCTGTCGGCCACGCGCAGCCCCGCGATGCCGTGCACGCGCAGTTGCGGATCGACGACGGACGATGCCGCATCCGTGCCCATGCGGCACGTGCCGACCGGGTGATAGACCGTCTTCGCCGCGCCGCGCACCCAGTCCTCGATCCCCGCGTCGTCGTCGGGCGGGCAATCCGGCGAGAAGATCTCGTCGACGTGGTCCGCGAGCGCCGGCTGGCGCAGGATCTTCAGCGCGAGCTTCGCGGCCCGGATCTGACCGTCGACGTCGCGGCGATCGGCCAGATAACGGCCGTCGATGCGCGGCAGCTCGTTCGGATTCGACGAGCGGATCGCCACGCGGCCGCGCGAATGCGGTTGCAGGTGGCCGGTCTTGATCGTGATGCCGTGCGTGCGCCCCGCCGTCACGCCGATCGGATCGTCGAACGAATCGATCGTCGGCAGGAAGTGGAACTGGACGTCCGGCTGCCCCTGCCGGCAGGTATCGACGAATGCGAACCCTTCGAGCACCGGCGAAGTCAGGATGCCCGAGCGGAACCACGTCCACTGGATGCCGTGCTTCAGCGCGCGCCATCCCTTGTCCTGGCCGTAGAGCGACACCGGCGTCCGGATCGTCGCATTGACCGACATGTGCAGGTGGTCGTGGAAGTTCTCGCCCACCGGCAGCACGTGCCTGACCTGCACGCCGGCGTCCTCGAGCACCTTGTGCGGCCCGATGCCGGACAGCTGCAGGATCTTCGGCGAGCCGATCGCACCGGCCGACACGATGATTTCCGCACGGGCGCGCGCGGTCACGCGACGATTGCCCTGCCGATACGTGACGCCGGTCGCGCGGCCGCCCTCGATTTCCACGCGCTCGACCAGCGCATCGACTTCGAGGCTGAATTCCGGACGGTTCCGGATCGACTTCAGGTAGGTCGCCGCCGTGGAGCCACGCTCGCCGTTGAAGATCGTCGCCTGATAGAACCCGACGCCTTCCTGCCGCTCGCCGTTGTAGTCGACCAGGTAGTCGAGCCCCATCTGCTGGCCCGCCCGCACGAACGCCTGCGACAGCGGATGGCGGTAGCGGATCTCGGTGACCTGCAGATGCCCGCCGTTGCCGTGATAGGGCGTCGTCAGCGATTCGTTGTTCTCCGCCTTCGCGAAGTAGCGCAGCATCTCGTCCGCGCCCCAGCCCTTGCAGCCGAACTCGTTCGCCCAGCGGTCGTAGTCGTTGCGGTGCCCGCGCACGTACAGCATCCCGTTGACGGAGCTGGAGCCGCCCAGCACGCGCCCCTGCGGCACCGCGATCGAGCGGCCCTTCACGTCGTCCGACGGCTCGGCAGCATACGGCCACGTGTAGCGCGGAATGGCCTTCGCCAGCCCGCCCGGCATGTGGATGAACAGATCCTTGTCGTGGCCGCCCGCCTCCAGCAGCAGCACGGTGCCCTTGCGGCGCTCGACGAGACGGGTCGCGATCGTGCAGCCCGCCGAGCCGGCGCCAATGACGATGTAGTCGAAAGTTCTATCGGACATCCTGGTATGCGCCCGCTGTCGTCCGCGCCACGTTCGCCGGCGCGCGCTGCCGCCGCATGCGTCCGTCGCCCGGCCTTCGGCAGGTCTCCTTGAAAATCGGTGGTGGTTTTTCATGGCGCGAGCCAGCCCGCGCGGTTCGACGCGCCGACGGGCAGCGTGTGAGCGCATGCCCGATTCGACAGGACAGCTTGCCGACCGCTTTTCGATTCTAGGGACGCGCCGCCTGCGCCAATCGGCGTTGCGTGCACACTTTTGGCTTCAGCGTGCAGATCGATGCGGCGCGGCGGCAACCCGGGAGAACATGGAAAAACCACGATTGACGCCGCGGGGCCGTCCTCCCGACAATGGCGGCGAGTCTGAACGCGCGTCGCGGCCGTTTGCATTAACCTTGACGCGTTCCCCGGCCCTCTCCCTCTTCCGGCAATGGCACACGAACTCGTCGTCGACGCCAGCAACAGCAGCGCGAATCTGCGCGAGCTGATCGCGGACAGCTTCCTGCCGCTGGTCTTTCACGACACCGGCCCGCAGTTCCGGATGTCCGTGCGGGTTGCCACGGTCGGCGGCCTGCGGATGGCGGACGTCGACACCACCGCGATCCGCGTCGATCGCGACCGCTCGCTCGCGTCGCGCGCCGACAGCGACTGCTACAAGATCCTGTTCCAGATCGCCGGACAAAGCCGCGTCACGCAGCGCAACGCGACGTCGACCGTCCATCCCGGCGAATGGGTGATCTACGATGCGACGCAGCCGTACATGATCGAATCGGCGAACGCGTCGCGCTTCGTCGCCGCGCTGACGCCGCCGAGAAGCGGCACGATGTGGCGCTGGTTCGTGGAGCGCGCGGGCGTGCAGGTGCGTCGAACCGTCGGCAATGCGCAACTGGCCCTTCAATCGATCCATTACCTGATGGACGGGCAGGTGCCGAACGATCCGGAAAGCCTGTTCGGCTTCGAGCAGTCGACGCTGATGCTGCTCGATTCGGTGATCCGCCGCGAGGCGAGCGATTCGCTGACCGGCGCCGATGCGCGCAGCGCGACGCTCAGGATGAATGCGGAAATCTATCTGTCGCATCACTACAGCGATCCCGACCTGTCGCCGGACAAGCTGGCGAGCGCGCTGAACGTGTCGCGGCGCACGCTGTACAGCGCGCTGGCCGCAACCGAGCGGACACCGCAGAGCCTGATCCAGGAATACCGGCTGCAGGCGAGCCGGCGCGCGCTGGAAGATCCGGCGGATACCAATCGCACGCTGCTGGAACTCGCGATCGCTTGCGGGTTTTCCGACGTCACGCATTTCGGGCGTGCGTTCAAGGCGCGGTTCGGGTGTAGTCCGGGGGTGTATCGCGTCATGCAGCGAAACATGCCGTCCGCGTAAAAGCATGGAGACGTGTTCCAGCAGCGGATTATCTTCCTCATCTCATAATTATTCCGTCACCATCCGATATCGTCGTTAATGACGCATAGTCCGCGAGTTCCCCAACCAGCGCGCAGCAATCGCCAATACGGCGCCATCGCCACCATTCGTTTGCAATCACCGCTGAATACAGCGCGATTAATCGATATTGATTTATAAATCTTTCTTTACAGAAAGAAAGAAAAATCTTGTTGTCGCGCCGAAAAACTTATGACAACAATATTCCGGCGAATCAAGAAAAATTGACAACTGCCACCACTTAATAAGTTCAATTATAAATCTCCACATCGTAATTCACATTTCATATTCTTCATATAAAGCAAGGCCGGGGCGAAATTGTCATTTTAAATTAACAATTATGGAGTCCGTACTATCCGTCAGATTGATCGAATCCCGGATAGCTCGTCCTATATCAAGGAATCAAAAGAATGAAACGCAGGGATATGCTCAAGACGTCGGCGATCGTGACCGGCGTCGCCGCCGTTCCGTTGGCCGCCAAGGCGGGGCTTCTGACCGGCCTTAGCGGCTGGCTGGAGTCGGTCATCAACGGCGTGGCCACCACGCCGAGCGAAGCGGCCAGTCAGACAGGCATCGTCGCGGCGGCTGGCGCGCCGGTACCGTTGCTGCCGCAAAAGGACACGCTGGCGGGACAACTCGCCCGGGCTGCGTACACCCAGGCGCAAAAGCTGAACTACGTGTGGACGGAAAGCTTTCTGAATTCCGCGAACATCCCGATGGCGGCCACCGTCACGGCTGCGGATTTGCCGACGGTGGAGTGGCTTCTGCTGACGGCCGGCGTGCTGGTCAAGATCCTGGCGAACTTCCTGGCCGCCGCACCGGGAACAGCCGCGGCGCTCTGGCAAAGTCAGCTGAATTCGATCGGTGCGACCGTCGCGTCGTCGCAATCGTCCTATAACGCGCTGGTCGCCAATCCGGGTAGTCCGACGGCGCCAGCCCAAATCCTGACGCTCCAGACCACCCTGCTCGGCGTCCTGAAGACGATCAACAGCCTGATCCAGACGATCATTCCGCAACTCGATTCGATCTTCGCGGGGCAGGACAGCAATCGCACGGAAGCGAACTACCAGGCGTTGTTCGCAACGATTCCGTTGCCGCCGATCGCGAGCACGTTTCACCAGGACAGCATGTTCGCCTACCTGCGCGTCGGCGGTCAGAACCCCGTGCTGATCCAGGGCATCTCGAGCCTGCCGGCCAAGTTCCCGTTGACGAACGCGCAATACCAGCAGGTGATGGGCGCCACCGACGACCTTGCCACCGCGGCGCTCGAAAACCGCCTGTACCTGCTCGATTACGCGGCGCTCGGGCAGATCGCCACGTCCGGCCCGGTGTCGAAGCTGCTGACCGGAACCGGCTACTCGTATGCGCCGATCGCGCTGTTCGCGATTCCGAAGGGCGGCACCGACCTGACGCCTGTTGCGATCCAGTGCGGTCAGGATCCGTCCGCCTATCCGATCTTCCTGCCCTCGCCCCCGAGCAGTGCATCGGCGTACTGGGCCTGGCAAGAGGCCAAGACGGTGGTCCAGGGCGCGGAGGAGAACTATCACGAGATGTTCGTCCACCTGTCGCGCACGCACTATGTGAGCGAGGTCTTCGCGATGGCGACCAACCGCAATCTGGCGAAGACCCATCCGCTCTACGTGTTGCTTGCGCCGCATTTCGAGGGGACGCTCTTCATCAACGAAGGTGCGTCGCTCATCCTGATGCCGCCCGTTCCCCTCGGTTTCATCAATACGCTGTTCGCGGCGCCGATGCCCACTATCGAGCAGGGTGTGGCGAACGACCGCCTGGCGTTCGACTTCTATCAGCACATGTTGCCGACTGACCTGGCGAATCGCAAGGTCGACAATCCTACCCACCTGCCCAACTATCCGTATCGCGACGACGGCCTGCTGATCTGGAATGCGATCGCCGCATGGACCGCCAGCTACGTGAACGTGTACTACTCGTCGGATAGCGACGTGACCAACGACTACGAATTGGCCGCGTGGGTCAGCGACGTCGCGAACAACGGGCACGTGAAGGGATTCGTTCCGATCACGTCGAAATCACAACTGGCGGACGTGCTGACGCTCGTGATCTTCAATGCAAGCGCGCAGCATGCCGCGGTCAATTTCTCACAACCCGACCTGTGCACATATGCGCCGGCGTTGTCGGCGATGCTGTCCGCACCGGCACCGGCGAGCGTTAACGGACAGAGCCAGAACAACTGGAACCAGATGTTGCCGCCGATGCTTGCGGCAGTCGAGCGACTGGCCATTTACGAGTTGCTTGGCGGCGTCTATTACCGGAGCCTCGGCCAGTATCTCAGCAACACGTTCCCGTATCAGCCGCTGATCACCGACCCCCGGATCACACGGAGCGGCGGCCCGCTGCAGCAATTCCAGCAGGCGCTTCAGCAGGCGGAGACGACGATCGCCAATCGCAACCTCACTCGGACGACGCCGTATCCGTACCTGCTGCCCAGCCGGATTCCGCCCAGCACGAACATCTGATCGGCACCGTCGCGTGGCCGGATCGCATGCTCGTCCGGTCACGCGAACCGTTTCCCGGCCGTTGGCGGCGGCGGGCGTGGCGCACATCGCGTTGCGTCAGTCGTCGCCCTTCTCGAACACGTTCTGCGTAAGCGTGACCGGCGGAATCGCCGGCTTGAGCGACGTGCGGTGCGCGTGGCCGCTCAGCCACTTCGAGCCGATCGCGAGCGGCAGCGCGACCAGCGGGATCGACGCGATCGTCCACGTGCCGTTCCGATAGTCGAACGCCATCAGGACCAGCACGCCGCGCAGGGACAGCAGCATCAGCCATGACGTCACGGGGGGCGCCCAGCATCCTGAACCCGCCTCGCCTCGCCTCGCCGCGCCGGACCGCGGCGCGGAACTTCATCCGGCACACGACGATGAAGCCCCACGTGCCGACGATGCCGAGCGACGCGATGTTCAGCACGGATCTCGAGCACACTCGACGGCTCGAGATAATTGAGCAGCACGCCAACCACGTAGATCGCAACCGTCACGAGAATGCCCGCGTACGGCACGGATTGCGCGCTCATTCGCGCGAGGAACGCGGGGGCCGAGCAACATCGTGTCCGGCCGGGCTCGATCGACAGCGACAGCGTGTCGACAATCCGGCGCGGGCCATATCCACCACGTGCGCGAGGCGTCGTCTCGCAAAGAATGATAGCCATCGTGGAGATGTCATTCGATCCGTTTCTTGCCGTCAAATCCCGAGACATTGCGCGCCGAAAGTTCGATGCGAATTCTTTGAATCGCATCGCAAGAAACGAGTAGAAGTGCCCACCATCGACCGCTATTGTTCGTTCCGAGCGGAGCAACTCCGTCTCTCCATCAACTGCAATCAATAAGGAGTCGGAAATGTCCAAGGAAGACGATAACAAGGCAGTCGTCGGGCGCTGGTTCACGAGTTTCTGGGGCCAGAAGTGCGACCTCGGCATCGTCGACGAGATTGCGGCTCCGGACATGCTGCTGAAGTACTCGCTGCATGAACCGCGCCGCGGTCGCGAAGACATCAAGGCATTCATGACCGACTTCCGTGCCGCCTTCCCGGATCTCAATTTCAGGGGTGTCACGGACTTGATCGCCGAAGGCGACTACGTGGTCGGTCAGTGGGAAGGTGGCGGCACGCACACCGGCGAGGCTTTCAGCGACTTCCTGATCGGTTCGCTACCTGCAGCCACCGGCCGCCGCATGCACTTCACCGGGACCACGGTTCTTCGCCTGAAGGACGGTCTGATCGTCGAGGAACTCGGTCTCGACGACGGTGTGACGGCGCTCACGCAACTCGAGTTGATCAAGAAGGCATGAGCGCGTGTACGGTCCGTTCAACGACAGACCACTCGTCGTAGCGGAGACATGAGCACGGATCTGCTTTGGCCGATCCGTGCCTTTTAACACAAGGCGCCAATTCAGCGGCTTTCCTCCGCGTTCAACAACAAGAATCAGAGTGCGTTTTTCGGTGTAGGTTCGCA
>NZ_CAJPGQ010000025.1:0-109203 GCF_905339595.1 Burkholderia sp. BCC1977 | reverse complement strand
ACATATCCATGACTTTTACACCTCATGATATGCCTCGCCCACGAAATGACGGATAGGTCCGGCGGCGAAGCCGCCGGCCGGTCTCGCCGATCACCGATCACCGATCGCCGGTCATGAGGTCAGCCGAGAGTCGACCGCAGCCGCGCGAGCGCCTGGTCGTGCGTGCGTTCGAACTTCAGCGGCGTGACCGCGATGTAGCCTTCGCCGAGCGCGACCGTTTCCGAATCCGCATCGTCGTCGCGCGGGGCGCGCGCCAGTTTCAGCCAGTGGTATTCGATGTCGCGCGGATCGCGCCCCGACACGATGTCGACGCCCTGCAGCGTGCCGGCGCCCTGGTTCGTCACCTTCAGGCCGCGCACGTCGTCGGCCGGCCGCGGCGGGAAATTCACGTTGAGGCACGCGTCGCTGTCCCAGCCGGCCGCGACGAGCCGGCGAATCACGTCCGGCGCATGCGTGAGCGCCGTATGCCACGGCACCGCGTTGCGGTCGCTGAACGCCTGGCTCAGCGCGATCGCCGGCACGCCGACCAGCATGCTCGTCATCGCGGCGCCGACGGTGCCGGAGAACACCGTTTCGGTGCCGAGGTTCGCGCCGCGATTCACGCCGGACAGCACGAAGTCGGGCCGGGCGTCCTTCATCAGGTGGCTGACCGCGAGCGCGACGCAATCGCCCGGCGTGCCGCGCACGGCGAAGCGGCGCTCGCCCTTGCGATGCACGCGTAGCGGTTCGTGCAGGCTCAGCGAATGCGACGTGCCGCTCTGGTCTTCCGCCGGCGCGACGATCCAGACTTCGCGCGCCAGTTGCGTGGCGACCTGCTCGAGCACTTCAAGGCCGGGGGCGTCGAATCCGTCATCGTTGGCGAGCAGGACGCGGTCGAACAGCGGGCGGGTTTCTTGCATCGGGATGTTCCTCGCAGGTAGGCAATGAGAGGGGAAAGGCGTCGCGGGTACACCCGCAAGGCTAGCATCCCGTCGCGACGCATGTCGTGACATGCGGCCCGCGCCCTGCGCGCGGATGCGAAAACGGGCGCATCGCGCGCCCGTTTGCCGGATCGATGAGCGGCCCGCGCGGCGGGCCGGAACCGCATTACCCGAGCAGATGCCGCAGCAGGCCGGCCGACACGACGCCGACGATGACGGTCGGCAGGATCGACAGGCGCGTCGCCGCGATCAGCGTGACGGCGAGCGCGAGCAGGTCGGCCGGGCGCATCGAGACGAAGGCCGGCGCGATCACCGAGATCAGCACGCAACCGGGCACGTTCTCCATCACCGATGCCATCCGCGGGCTCAGTGTGCGGTTGCGCAGCAGCACGTAGCCGAGCACGCGCGACAGGTAGGTCGTCGATGCCATCAGCACGATGGTCGCGACCGTCGCGAAATCAGGCAGCATCGCGCGGCTCCCACAGCAGCGCGGCGATCAGCCCGGCGCACGCGCCGGCCGCGACGTACCACGCGCCGGGCACCGC
Source organism: Burkholderia sp. BCC1977 (assembly GCF_905339595.1). Lineage (NCBI taxonomy): Bacteria > Pseudomonadati > Pseudomonadota > Betaproteobacteria > Burkholderiales > Burkholderiaceae > Burkholderia > Burkholderia sp. BCC1977. The sequence continues at coordinate 107,738 of NZ_CAJPGQ010000025.1, read as the reverse complement.
CAGGTGCGTGCCGGCCGCGACGACGAGGCTCACGAACCACGGGCGGCTCGCGCGCATGCCCTTCCACATGCCGCGCAGCAGCACCAGAAACACGGCCGTGAACGCCATGTCGAAGCCGTACTGCTCGACGTTGCCGATCGTCGGGCCGACCGCCGCACCGAGCGTCGTCATCGAGATCCAGGTCAGGTACAGCCCGGAACACACGCCCGCGTAATAGGGGACGCTGATGTGCGTGGCCGAGCGCGAGCGCGCGTCGGCGAGCGACATCGCCCAGCTTTCGTCGCACATGAAGAACAGCGCGGCGAACGCGCGGCGGCGCGGCAGGCGCCGGATGTACGGCTCGAACGCCGCACCCATCAGGATGTGGCGCGAATTCACGAGGAACGACATCGCGACGATCAGCGCGATGTGCGGCGGCGACGTCCACAGATGGATCGCCGCGAATTCGGAGCCGCCGCCGAAGTTCAGGCCCGTCATCATCGGGACCTCGAACAGGCTCAGCCCCTTTTGCGCGGCCTGCGCGCCGAGCACCAGCGCGAACGGCACGAAACCCAGCATGACGGGCAGCGCCGCGCGCAATCCGCGACCCATCTCGGCGATATAGGCGGGCTTGTCGCGAAGCCCGGACGACGTTGAAACGCTACTGCTCATTACTCCTCCTTCGGGAGCAGGATTGTCTGCTTTTTTGACTCGAATCGGGTTGCGTTGCGGCCCGATATTCCGGAGAATTTGGCATTGAACGAGTAATTTGCGATTTTTTTGGAATTCGATGCCAATGAAGCTTGACGCTATCGACCGCCGGATCCTGAGCGCGCTGCAGCGCGACGGCCGCATGCAGAATGTGGAGCTCGCGCAGGAAGTCGGGCTGTCGCCGTCGCCGTGCCTGCGGCGCGTGCGGTTGCTCGAGGAAGCGGGCGTGATCGAGAAATACGTGGCGGTGCTGAACCCGGCAAAGGTCGGCAAGGGGCTGACGATCTTCACGCGCGTGTGGCTGAAGGGGCAGGACGCGGAATCCGTGAACCGCTTCGCCGAGGCCGTCCAGCAGATGCCGGAAGTCGTCGAGTGCCACCTGATGGCCGGCGACTGCGATTTCCTGCTGCGTGTGGTGGCCGCCGACATCGACGACTACCGGCGCTTCCAGATGGAATACCTGACGCGCATTCCGGGCGTGCTGAGCGTGAAGACCGACATTCCGATGCAGAAGGTCAAGCTCACGTCGGCGCTGCCGACCTGACGCGGCGCGGGCGCGCGACGACGATGCCGCGAATCGTCACCGGCCGGTGACAATCGGCCGATACACTGGCGGGACCAGCCGCTTTACCGCGCACCGGCCGCGGCACGGTGCGATTTCGATGTGCAAGCAACTAACGGTCGACCGCGAAGCGATCGACGAATGCGCGCGCTGCGCGCGACGTGACCCGCCGGCCGGTGCGTCTTTCTTGTCGAGCCATTCATGCAGCCATTCAACTATCCGTGGAATTCGCTGGAAATCGTCAAGCTCGTGCTCGGCGTGCTGACGCCGTTGTCGGTCGCGTGCCTCGGCTGGCTCGTCGCGCGCCGGCTGAAGCGGCTCGAGCTCGTGCAGTGGACCAACCAGCGGCTGATCGAGAAGCGGCTCACGCTGTACGACACGGTCGCGCCGCAGCTCAATGCGCTGCTGTGCTTCTACACGTGGATCGGCTACTGGAAGGACATCTCGCCGGACGACGTGATCCGCGCGAAGCGCGAACTCGACCGCACGTTTCACATCTACCGCTACCTGTTCGACGACGACGTGTACGACGCGTATCACACGTTCATCCATGCGTTGTTCGAGATGCATACGGGGCCGGGGCGCGACGCGCGAATCCGTTCGCTGATCCAGGCGCCGGACGGCGACCGCAGCGTGCACGGCACGTATGAATGGAAGGCGGCGTGGTCCGAGCGTTTCTCGACCGCGAACGTGACGGACAAGGCCGACGTGGTGCAGCACTACACGCGGCTGATGGAGCGGTTGCGCGTGGCGCTGGGCGCGAATCGCTGACGATGGCGCACGCGTGCTGCGCGCCGGTACCGGAATTCGTTACCTGACGGCGCGGATTGATCCCCTCGCGCACGCAGCGGATGCGCGATGCGGCCGCGGCTGACATGCTCGCGACCATGTCCACTCGCGTGAGGTTTGCATGTTGATCGACCGGGGTTCTCCGCCGCTCACGATGTGCCGGCCGGGTATGCGCCGGCGGCGTCTGTTTGCTGTCGGTACGGCCGATCCGGGCACGATGCCGTTGCCGGCCGAACCCGAGATCGGCGACATCGTATTCATCCGCGTGACGGTGCGGCCGTTTCTCGAGGTCGCACGTGCGACGCGTTCGTGGACGAATCACGTGGGGATCGTCGTCGGCGAGCGCGGCGGCGAGCCGCTCGTCGCGGAAAGCACGTTTCCGCTGTCGCGCGTGACGACGATGTCGCGGTTTCTCGCGCGCTCGGATCGCGGCGCGTGCGTGATCGCGCGATTGAAGCAGCCGCTCGACGCCGCGCAGCGGCGCCGGCTCGTCGACGCGGCCATGCGGCGGATCGGCGTGGTCTACGACACCGGTTTCAATCTCGCGTCGCGTCGGCAGTTCTGCTCGCGTTTCGTGCGCGAAGTGGTGCGCGATGCGACGCGGATCGTGCTCGGCGACGTCGAGACGTTCGATACGCTGCTGCGCCGCAATCCCGATCATCCGCTGGGGTTCTGGAAGATCTGGTATTTCGGCCGGATTCCGTGGCAGCGCCGCACGGTGACGCCGGCGAGTGTGTTCGACAGCGGTGAGTTGCGTGTGGTGGTGGATACGCGTGGGCACATTGAAAACGTGTCCGAACGTGACGATCGGGCGGGAGCCTGACCCGGCTGGGCGAACGCGATCCCGAACCTTGTGTCGCTGGCCCCGTACGCTCCAGGTATGTATCGCGCAGTAGCATATGCCGAGCGACCTGCCGCGACCTCAGTGCAGCGTTATTTTGCGGAGGTCGCCTTTGTTCCCGTGCGTTCGGCGACGACGGCCAGTACGTGGGTGGTCGTTTGCCGCTCACCCAGCATTGCATCGAGTGACGCGAATGCCTCACGGCTCAGTCGATCGTATTCGGCCCGCACGTCGGGGTCGGTCAATGCGCGCTCGCGCAATTCCTTATAGGTCGTCATCTCCAAGTTCCTTGAGCCGCCGTCGTGGCGTCCAGTTTACGATCAATCTCTCCCCGCCACCGCCAGCCGCGCGGCCAACCCCACGAACACGGTGCCGAGCAGGTACTGCGGCAGCTTCGACGGCCGGCGGCGCGCACCGATCCGCTGGCTGAGCCGGCTCGCGGACAGAATCACCGCACCGTTGACGACGAGCCCGATCAAATTGAGCACCGTCGCGAGCACGAGGATCTGCACGGCGATCGAGCCATGCTCGGGGTGCAGGAATTGCGGGAACAGCGCGAGTACGAACAGCGCCATCTTCGGATTCAGCAGGTTCGTCGTCAGCCCTTGGCGGAAGATCGCGGCGGTCGAATGGCGGCGCGGCGACGCGACCGGCGACAGCGCGGTCGCATCTGAACGGAATGTCTTCCAGGCGAGATAGAGCAGATACGCAGCGCCGGCGAATCGCACGGCGTCGTAAGCGAGCGGCACCGCGACAAAGAGCTGCGACAGCCCGAGCGCGGCCGCGAGCGCATGACAGTAGGTGCCGGCCTGAATGCCCGCGAGCGTGGCGAACCCCGCGCGGCTGCCCTGGCTCACGCTGCGCGACGCGATCAGCAGCATGTCGGGGCCGGGTGTGGCGGTCAGCGCGAGACACGCGCCGGAGAACAGCGCGAGCGTGGAGAGGTCGATCATGAGAGTCCCCTTTGCCGCGGTGGCGTGAAAGGGAGGTCAGTTTAGGAGCGCGTGCGGGGCGGGTCAATCGACCGAACGGCCGATGATTCGATGCGCCAGCGGGTTCGCTCCGTTTCCGGCGCGACGACGCACGCATGCCGTGCGATCACGCGCGCATCGAGCGCATGCGCCGACGCGACGCCCCGCGCCGGTCACGGCTTTCGGCAAGCCACCTGATAGTCGATCACGGTATTCGCCGACGGCGTGTCCGGCTCGCCGCCGGCCGTCGTCACGCCGAGTACGCCGGCCGCGCTCCGATAGCGCAGCGCGCAATACCCCATGCCGGTGCCGGAGCACGCTTCGGCTTCGATGATTCCGTGCTTCGCGAGCGTCGCCGCGCCGTCCGCCGGGTCCGGCTTCTCGTGCGGACGCAGCGGCTGCCAGCCGCGCGAGATCAGGATCTTGCGCGCCTTGTCGAGCGGTTTGCCGTACACGTTGGGCACGACCGCACGGCCGTGACAGTACGTGCGTTCGGCGGCGACCGCGGTCAGCCGCAAACCGCCATGCTCTTCGCGCAGTTCGCCGACGGGCGCCGACGGACCATCGCCGCCCCAGAGCAGCAGCGCGCCACTTTCCAGCGGCTCGACCGAGCCGAGCTGCCAGCCGGCCGAGCGTGCCGTATAGCCGAGCGCGACGAGCGTCGTGCCGTCGAAGACGCCGATGTTTGCGTTGCGCGCAAAACAGATCGCGCTCGTCCCCGGCTTGAACCCGCTCGCGAACGTGACGACCGTGTAGCGGCCGAGCGGCGCTTCCGAGGTCACGATCCAGCCGAGCTTCGCGACGTCGCGGCCGGCCGCGGTTGCGGTCTTCGCGCGATATTGCGCACAGAACGCGTCGAGCGTGCCGCTCTCCGGCGAGTGCGGCAGCGCGCCGAGCGGAACGAGGGACGCGCCGGCGATCTCGGAAGCCGTACGCAGCGTCTCGGCGGACGCCGTGCCGCCGAGCGCGACGCACGCGAGTGCCGCGATCGATGCGATGCGGCGGGCAAACGGCTGGACAGTCATGCGACGCACGTGGATGGTCTCCGGGAAAGAACAGGCAGCGGCGATGATCGCGGGTTTCCGCGCAGGTGTCACGATGGCACGGGTGCGTCCGGTCCGGCGGCACGCGGTGCGCGGGACGGCAACGTCAGTGCGCCGATCCGTCCTGATGCAGCACCTTCTCGAACAGCGTCTGCGCGCGTTCGGCGGACATCCCGTTGTGGAAGTCGAGCGACAGCGGATGATCGGTCGTGTCGAGTTCGACGAGCGGACGCTGGCCGTCGAGGCGCGGGTGCGTGTGCGATTTCAGTCCTTTGGGCACCGGATAGCCGGGCAGGCGATTCGCGAGCCAGCTGAAATACGGGCCGCTTGCGTTGCCGGCTTCCTGGTTCTCCAGGTAGTCGTCGAAACTGCGTTCGCTGAGCGAGACCCAGAGTCCCCACAGAAACGGCTCATCGGCACCGATGATCGGCACTTCGAGACACGCCCGCACGAAGAAGTACTGGCGATCGACGACGCACATATCCTCGTCCCGGATTGCGCGCGTCGCGCGTTCCGGTTCGGGAATGCCCAGCAGGAAATCGGGGAGCTTGAACGCGACGCTCGGCTCGCCTTCGTGCCATTCGTCGCATTGCGCGCATTGAAACCGGAATGTGGCCATGCGTGACCTCGTCGGAACGGTGCGGGATGACGGGGAGGGGCGCGCGGTGAAGCGCGCGGCGTGCGCGAAGGGCGCGAGCCGCCGCGGCGCATCCGCCGGCAGCGTACCCGCCCGTCGCCGGAACTCAGCCCTTCGCGACCACGTCGATCCGCAGTGCTTCGCCGCCGTCGACGATCGCCACCAGACGATCGACGTTCGGGTGTGCGCCCGGGCGGTTGCGTGCATCGGCGGTGTGCTCCGCGAACACGGCGAGGCCGTGTTCGGCGGCCTTCACATCGAGTGCGCCGAAGGCCTGCTTCAGGTAGTTGTACACCGCGAGCGAGCCCTGCTTGCCCGGCTGGTTCTCGATGCTGGCGACCACGTCGCCGTTCGCGCCGACGAGATCGATGCGCGCGACGCCGTCGATGGCCGGCAGTTGCGCGAGGTTGTCCTTGAATACTTGGGTCGGTTGAATCACTGAATCACTCCGTCGGTTCGGTCATGGGCCAATCGGGCCGTATCTTATCCGATCGTCACCGGGCCGGCCGTGCGCTATCGCCGGGCAGCGTCCACCGACATGCCCGCTTCGCGCGAGCGGTCGATGTCGGGGCTGCGATATGCGTGCGCCGGAATCTCGGCGAGCCGCGACGCATGCACCGGGTGCGGCGCGAGGCCGTGGAACGTCTGGAAAGACATGATCAGCGGCGACCCTTTGTCCGGATCGATGCGGTCCGGATGACCGTCCACCAGCATATCCGGATGCACGTGCACCCGCTGGATGCACACTTCGAACACGCGGATGCGGCCGCGCGGCGCTCCGATTCCTGCCATGTCGTTCGAGCGGCGCGGCGCACCCAGGGCCGCCGGCATCGCACGTGCTTTTCCGCTACAGTAGGAGATCACCGGCCGCATCTGCCGCCCACGCCGGCACGCGGCGGCCACGTTCCGCCATTGCACACGAGGGCCCGATGGACACTGAGCAACGCTACACCGCCAACGCGCCGACGCGCGCGGAAGTCGACGCACTGGCCGGTGCCACCGTCATCGAATTCGGCGCGAACTGGTGCGGGATCTGCGCGGGCGCGCAGCCTGCGATCGTCGCGTCGTTCTCCGCGCACCCGGCCGTGCGGCACCTGAAGATCGAGGACGGCCCGGGCCGGCCGCTCGGCCGTTCGTTCCGCGTGAAGCTGTGGCCGACGCTGGTATTCCTGCGCGACGGGGTCGAAGTCGCACGCGTCGTGCGTCCCGCCGATGCGAAGCAGATCGAAGCCGACGGCTTCGCCGCATTCGCCTGAGGTCGCCGTCATGCAACAGGCCATCACGCACATCGGCGTCGACACGCGCGGGAGCGGCCTCGTCGAGTTCACGCCGCAGGTGCGCGCATTCGTCGACCAGCAGGCGATCCGCACCGGGCTGCTGACCGTGTTCTGCCGCCATACGTCCGCGTCGCTGCTGATCCAGGAGAACGCGGATCCGTCGGTGCAGCGCGATCTCGAACACTTCTTCGCGACGCTCGCGCCCGAGGACGACACACGCTACGAGCACGATACCGAAGGGCCCGACGACATGCCCGCGCATCTGCGCACGGCGTTGACGCAGGTGCAGCTGTCGATCCCGATCGAGCATGGACGCATGGTGCTCGGCACCTGGCAGGGCATCTACCTGTTCGAGCATCGTCGCGCGGCGCATCGGCGCGACATCGTGCTGCACCTGATCGGCGAGTAAGCGGGGGAAACCAGGCGGGCGAGCGTGTCACGCAGCGCCGCCGCGTTCAGCCGAGCAGCTTCTCGACGAGCGCGCCGAGTTCGCGCAGGTGAACGGGTTTCGGCAGGAATTCGTCGAACACCCGCTGGTTCTCGCGCAGCGCGGCCGATTCATACGCGCTGACGCCGAGAATCGACGGAAACTTTCCGTCGTCGTCGGGCTGCGCGATCATCCGGATGCGGTGCGCGACTTCGAAGCCGCTCAGGTCCGGCAATTCGAGATCGAGCACGACGAGGTCGTAACGCGCGTCGCCGAAACGCGCGACGCCTTCTTGCCCGGTGCCGCACAGATCGGCGTCGAGGCCAAGCGCCGACAGCATCGCGCCGAGCGTTTCGCGCGCGTTGTCGTTGTCGTCGACCACGAGCGCGCGGCGGTTGCGATGCGCGGCGGCGGCCGGCCACGCGGGCGCGTCGCCGGCCGTTTCGCTGGCATCCGGCACCTGGGCCGGCAGCGTCACGACGAACTCGCTGCCTTCGCCGACCGTGCTGCGCACGTCCACGTGGCCGCGCAGCGTCGTCACGATTTCGCGCACGACGGCGAGCCCCATCCCGATTCCGTCCACATGCAGGCCGACCGCGTCGTTCGCGCGGTAGAACGGCTCGAAGATCTTCGGCAGATGCTGCTTCGCGATACCGGCGCCCGTGTCCCGCACGGCGAGCTTCAGCTGCCGGCCGGCCGGCGCGTCGACGAGCGTGATCGATACGTCGATCGATCCGTCGGCGGTGTACTTCACCGAATTCTCGATCAGGTTCGACAGCACCTGACGCAACAGCTTGCGATCGGAGCGGATCGCGAGGTCGCGGGGCTCGACCCGCTGCGCGACCGCGATCCGTTTGGCCGCGATCTTCTCGCGCAGCGGATCGAGTACTTCGGCGAGCAGCGAGGCCATGCCGACCGTTTCGGTTTCGGCGAGTCGCTTGGTCGAGCGCAGCTTGATGTAGTCGGTCAGGTCCTTGACCAGCGCTTCGAGCGACAACGCGGAATTCTGCAATCGCCGGATCGTCTTCAGGTTCGCGTCGGATTGCGGCCGCGCGAGCAGGATCTCGATCGATCCGCAGATCGCCTGCAGCGGCGTGCGCAGTTCATGACTGACCATCCCGAGGAACGCGTTCTTCGCCTCGATCATCTCGAACGCGCGATCGGACGCCTTGCGCTCCGCGTCGAGCGCCGCGTCCTGTCGTTCAAGCAGGTCGTCGCGCGTGCGCATCGTATAGAACAGCAGCAGGAACAGCGCACACAGGATCACGCCGAGGATGATGCCGAGCGACAGGATCGCCCGCTGCTTTTCCTTCAGTTGATGGAACGTGAAGTCGCGTTGCGCCATCTCGATCGCGCGGAAGTAGTTCGCGAGGCCGTTGACCTTCGGCCAGTACATACTGACCTCGTCGATCACGCGCTGCGCGCCGCCCGGTGCGGTGCGCAGCAGCGGCGCCTCCTGCTTCAGGCGTGCCATGAATTCGCCGAGTGCCGCGATCTCGGCGCGTGCGCGCGGGATGCGCAGCCAGTATTCGGACACTTCGGACGGTCGCTGCAGGAACCCGAACGATACCGACAGGCTGTCGAGCTGCATCTGCACGTGGTCGAAGTCGTCGTCCACGTGCGTCGTGTAGAGGATCAGCTGGCGGTCGAAGCGCGTGTAGGCGTTGCGGTATTGCGCGGCGGTCCAGAACACGCCTTCACGCGGTCCTTCGAGCACGCCTTCGTTGACCGACGTCGCGAGCAGGTCCCACAGCAGGAATGCCCACGCGGCGAATCCCAGGATCCACAGCGATCCCAGGACCAGGATGATTTTTCTGTTCTTCCACCGCCCGCGCTTCATGTCTCGCGCTTACTTCACGGTCAGGCCGATGATCTGCCACGCGAACTTGGCTTCGCCGAGCGGCGTCTTCAGCTCGTCGGGATACTGGTCGCGCGGATACATGATCCACAGCGGGCCGTAGTTGTCGTTGCCGAGCACCTTGCCGTTCATCGTGCGCGCGAGGATCACGCCGTACTTGTCGGCATCCGACACGGGGATCGTGAACGTGTATTCGTCGATGCAGCGGAACTCGATCTGCGTGCCGTGCGCGTCGACGGCCTTCAGCACGTCGGACAGGCGCGGGCCGGTGAAGGTCGCCTTCGGCGTCCAGCTCGTCGACGTGACGATCGTGTGCTGCGGCAGCGCCATCAGCGCCTGCTCGGTAAAGACGAACGTCGTCTTGCCGGGCTGGTTGCTGCGGCCGATCTTGCCGTCGACGGTGAACGTAAACGACGCGGCCCAGCTCGCGGCAGCCATGCCGAGCAGGCCGGCCGTGACCAGGCTCTTGATCCAGATGGTCGAAACGCGCATGTCTTTCCTTCGGTCGTGTTCGTGTGATGGTGGGCTTTCGTCGGAGCCTCAGCTCGCGGCGGCGGCAGCGGCGGCCGGCAGCGTGATCTTCAGTTCGCGCGCGACTTCGGCGAACAGGATCGGCAGGCGCACCGGCTTTTCCTCGCAGCGCGCGTTGTAGTGCGACACAATGTGCGCGATCTCGTCCTCGCTCGCCTCGCCGGTGGAGATCTTGCCGGTCAGCAGGAAGATCGGCGCGCCGCCGTTCTCGCTCGACCGGATGCCGCGCACGAGCTCGGCGGCCGTCTGGTCGCCCAGCATCCAGTCGAGGATGTAGCCGTCGAAATCCTCGACTTCCAGCGCCTTGCGGAACGACGCGCCGTCATAGTAAGGGATCGCGTTCACGCCTTTTTCGATGAAGTATTCGCACACGGTTTCGGCGACGTCCTGCGAATCGTCGACCACCGCGATCCGCGCCGCGTACACGGTCGGCTGGCTCGAGCGTAGTTCGATCACGTCGACCGGATGGAGGCGGCCTTCGCGCGCGTGCTGGCGTTCGGTGACGATCCATTCGCCCTGCCACTGCAGCGCGACGAAATCCGTTTCGATCTGGCTGCTGGCCTTCGCCGAGATCGCCGCGCGGCAGCGAAAGCGGCGTGACTCGATCACGAGGGTCGCGTCGATCATCTCGGCGGCAGCCGGCTGCGTGCCCTTGTCGTCGAGCAGGATCGCGGGCGGCACGCCGAAGTGCGTCGCGATGTCCTGCAACTGCGACAGGTTCCACGGGATCAGGCCTTTCATCTTGCGCGTGACCACCGAGAAACTGAGGCCCAGCACGTTCGCGATCGTCGTGTTGTGACTGCGCGGCGGAATGCCGTTGCGCGTCAGCAGATCGCGCACCTTGGTGGCGGTGATGAGATCGACGTTGGCCTGCTCGCTATTGGACATCTCGACGGGGTCTCCTGGGTTTGAGCGACGAAGAGCATATGCAAAAGTGACGCGATACGCAAACTTTGAAATCGCGAATCACCTTGACATGCCACATTTCTCCATTATTATTGCTCACCACGTCACTATTGTTTGCTGCGTCAGGTTTGGAGGCCGGTGTCGACAGCTGTCGGCCCAGCGAAAAGCGGCAGCCAGCGCGTGACTGAACGATTCGAAGAGAGAGCCTGAGAGAGCCTTGGACTGCGTGTCGGCGTGGGTGAATTGTATTCGCCTCGCCGCGCGCAAACCGGGTACGCCCTTGCGGGGGTGGGATAGCGCGAAGCCGTGCGGCGCAAATAAAACGTGGGGAAAGCGCAAATGGTTCGCCGTTTACTCGCACCGGGGCTGCTGTTGCTCCTGGCCGCGTGTGCGCAGGATCCGTAAGTCACCGGCAATGCCGTGCGGATCGCGGCGTCGGAAGACAGCTCGATGTCGTGGCTCTACGTGAAGGACCAGACGCAGTCGCCGACCTTCACCTACCAGGCGGCTGCATTTCAGTCGGCCGGCGCGAACTACGTGCAACAGGCGAACGATTTCGGCGCGCAGGGCAACGCGTATCTGGGCGAACTGGCGTTCAGCGCACCGCCGACTGCCGCGATGCAGCAGGCGCCATTCTATTTCAGCGCCGGAAGCTGCACGGGTTTCCTGTGCACGACGCTGAATCCGCTTACGCAGAACCGAGCGGGCGCCGCTGGCGCGACGGCAGCGCGCGTGCCGAACCGGGTGCCTCCGGTGCGTCACGTCCGTTCGAGGACGCACCTTTCGCCGCCGGCTTGCCGGCGGCTTTTCGCTTGCACGCGTGCCCGCACCGAATCGACGACGCGACTTGCCCGATCGGATAGATCCCCGGGCGAGATTTACACGACGAAGGTTAGTTCAAGTTCAAAACAATCAATCAAACAAATCGGACGTGTACTAAAAGGATAATACGCGCCTGATTTTCGCAGTGTCGTTTGGCATGATCGGGATATCGCTATCCCGAATGTATCCATCGTGACGCCCGGTCCGGCAGGGAATCTGCCGCATGTTCGTACCCGGGGCGCCGTCACGCCGAGCCATGCCATACAGCACGCTTCAGTCCATTCGCCGCTACCAGAGCATCTCGATGTTCGGGGGCGGCATCGTCGTCACGATCCTGATCCTGATCGCCTGCGGGCTCGGGATCACGTCGATCGTCTACGGCTATCTGGACGGCGAGCGGCGCAATTTCCTGAACGGTGTCGAGGAAGCCGCCGACGAGGTGCAGGTGGCCGAGACCTCGTTTCGCAATGGCGTCACGAATACACAACTCGTCTGGCGCGAGATCGGCGCGGCGCCGGCCGACGTCGTGAACACATTCTTCGCCAACGGCCAGCAGCTCGCGATCAAGCCGTATCCGTCGCTCGTGGTCGGCGTGCCGGGGCAAACCGCGCAGCGCGACGAGGTCGCGCGCTATCTCGCGCTGTCGTTCCTGCTGTCGCGCATCGGCGCGGCGAGCTCGATCAATCGCGGGCGCACGCTCGAGGGCTATCACTACAGCACGCGCACGGGGGTGTTCGGTTTCGTGCCGCATCTGGCGCGCGACAATCCCGCGCTGGCGTCGGCCGATGCGCGCGCGAACGTGCTCGCGGCGCTGCACGTCGACTTCGACGGCCCGGCGCCGGCCCGGAACGACGGTCGGCCGCACGTCCGCTGGCTGCCGCCCTACATCAACCCCGTGACCGGGCAGGCGCGCATCCGGATTGCCGCCGAAGCGTGTGCCGGCGGCCAGCCGTTTGCGGTGCTGGTCACCGAGTACGCACCGGAATACCTGCTGTCATGGCTGCCCGGAAGTGCCCCGGCCGGCACGTTCTTCATCACGTCGGCGGACAACCGGCTGATCGCGCTCGATCCCGGCATCGAGCGCACGAACGCATTGACCGAGCGCTTGTTGAACCTCGGCGTCGCGCATGGCGAGGCGGCGTCAGGCGAGCCGCGCTTTCGCGACGGCGCGATCGTGTTCACCAGCAAGCTCGCGGCAACCGGCTGGACGATCGCCTATGTGCTGTCGTGGGCCGACGTGGCGGCCGGCATCGGCGTGCAGGCCGGCGCGCTCGCGGGGTCGACGCTCGTGGCGATCGTCGTGATGTGGCTGCTGCTCGTGCGTTTCCACCGGCGTGTGCTCGTGCCGGTCTACGCGCGCTCGGCCCGCGTGTTCGACAGCGAGGCGCTGTGCCGCAGCGTGATCGCGATGGCGCCGGTCGGCATCGGGCTCGTGTCGCTGTCCGACCGCCGCGTGATGCTCGCGAGCGACGCGCTGACGCACATGCTGCTGCCGCACGGCGGCGACCACCATGCGTTGTCCGTGCAAGTGCTCGAGAAGTACGACGCATTCGTCGCGAACGGCGGCGCCGGCCGGACGATGATGACCGAGCTCGTGCTCGACGCACACGGCAATGCACCGCTGCATCTGGAGATCATCGCGCACAGCGCGCGTTACCAGGGTGAGGACGTGCTGATCGCGGCGTTCGCCGACAAGAGCGCGCAGCGCCGCCTCGTTCATCAGCTCGAGGAGGCGGTGCGCGCGGCCGATTCGGCGAACGCGGCCAAGTCGTCGTTTCTTGCCGCGACGAGCCACGAGATCCGCACGCCGCTCAACGTGATCCTCGGCAATCTCGAGCTGCTCGAACGCACGGCGCTCGATGCATCGCAGCAGAGCCGCGTGCGCACGCTGCGCGCATCGGCCGAAGGGCTGCTTGCGATCGTCAGCGACATTCTCGATTTCTCGAAGATCGAAGCCGGCGCGATGTCGGTCGAGTCGATCGAGTTCGACGTGATCGCGGTGATCGAGCGCGAGCTCGCGGCATTCGCGCCGGTCGCCAAGGCGAAAGGGCTGCCGCTGTTCGCCGATATCGACGCGAGCGGCGGACAGCGGATGCGCGGCGATCCGACGCGACTCGCGCAGGTGGTCGGCAACCTGTTGAGCAACGCGATCAAGTTCACGAGCGACGGGCGCATCGTCGCGCGCGTGGCGGTCGGGCGCAATGCGCGCGGTGCACCCGAGCTTTCGATCGGCATCGAGGATAGCGGCATCGGGATCGACCTCGCGCAGCAGGGCAGGCTGTTCAAGCCGTTCTCGCAGGTCGACGCATCGATCACGCGGCGCTACGGCGGCACGGGGCTCGGGCTCGCGCTGTGCGATCGGCTGGTTGCGGCGATGGGCGGGACGATTTCGGTCGACAGCGCGCCGCGCATCGGCAGCCTGTTCACCGTGCGCTTGCCGCTGCGCATGGGGATTGCGCCGAAATCTCCGGTCGGTGCGGGCGCCGGCCGCACGCTGATCGTCGTGTCGCCCGAGGACGCGTGGCGTGCGTTCGCATTCCCGCATTTGCGTGCGTGGGGTTTCGACGTCGCGATGCATCCGAGTCCGATCGGGATTGCCGCCGGGTGCCTTGCGCGTGCGCACGCGATCGTGCTCTTCGGCGATTCCGATCGATGGCGGCGCGAGGAGCTCGACAGCCTCGGCGGCGGCGCGCCGGTCGTGCTGGCCACGCCGGACGGCCCGCTGCAGCCGGACGTCGCGGGTCGCACGATCCGCGTGTCGAGCTATTCGCTGAACGGGCTGCGCACGGCGATCGAGCAGGCGCGCGTCGCGACCGCCGAACAGCGGCGCCAACCGGCCGCTGAAGCCGATGACGGTCGCCCTGCCGCGGCTGCCGGTACGCGTGTGCCGCGCGTGCTGGTCGCCGACGATGCATCCGTCAACGGCTCGATTTTCCGCGAGCAACTGGATGTGCTCGGCTGCACGGTCCGGTGCGTGTCGTCCGGCGGCGCGGCGCTCGACACGCTCGCGACCGGCGCGTGGGACGTGCTGCTGCTCGGCGCCGACCTGCCCGACATGTCGGCCCGTGAGCTGGCGGAGGCCGTTCATGCGCGCGGATTGCCGTGCGACATGATCGTCGTGGCATCGCATCTGGCGCCCGACGATGCCCGGCGTTACGCGACATCGCATGTCGAATGCGTGTTGACCAAGCCGGTGACGCTGGCCGACTTGCGCCGTGGTCTCGCACGCGTTGCGCGCCGGCGCGGAATCGTGTTTCCCGCGGGAGCGGCGGACGAGCGGCCGGCATCGGGAGCAATGGCCGCTGCAGCGGCACACTGGCCGGGACGATAAAAAAAGGCGACGCAAGTGCGACGGAGATCGCCTGCGTCGGAACGAGGAAGGCAGACACGCCGCATCGCTCCGGTGTCGCGTGATTTCGACTGAAGAAGGAAGGGTAAGGCCGTGCGCTATATGGGAAAGGTGTTCGGGCTGCTACTTGGATTCGCGACGTTGCCGGAGAAATCCAGACGGGATTTCCTGACGAAACTGAACGAATTCATGATGATGTCGCCGTCGCAGAGGCGGCGAGCCATCGCCGAGTGGCAGCACGCCGCGGATGACGGGTCGGGCGAGCCGGACAAGTCGGTGGTCAAGCGTTAGCAGCGGCTTCGGCCGCCCAGCCGGACGCAATGGATCGACAGCGTGGGGGCGCTGCCGATCGGTCGCGCGTGGGCGTCGGATCGATGCAGGTTCATGCGGCAACGCCGTGCCGGGAGAGTCGCCTGGCCCGGCCGCGGTTGCATCGGATCGGTGTGGGCGCAGGCAGCGACGCCTGATCGCACCACCGGCGCGACGCACAACCCGTCTATTATCTTAAAATTACGCTGCGCACCGCCCGGTTCGCCGAATGTCGCAACGCGACCGTGTCGCGGGATCGATTCGAATCACGGCGCGTCGCACAACATGGCACGTCAGGCCGCGTGTTTCGGGAGAAGAATAGAGATGGATGAATTTTTTGTGCGGGTGATGGTGGCGGACGATCATCCTTCGTCCGCACTCGGGATGTCGCAGGCGCTCGCGGGTAGCAGCACGATCAAGCTGCTCGGTACTGTCTCGAACTCGACCGACCTCGTGGCGATGCTCGACGAGCAGCAAAGCGACGTGCTCGTCGTCGACTATGTGATGCCCGGCGGCAAGTACGGCGACGGCCTTTCACTGCTGTCGTTTCTCCAGCGTCGCTACCCGGCGCTGCGCCTCGTGACGATCACGATGATCGACAACCCGAGCGTGCTGTTGGCGATTCAGAAGCAGGGTGTCGGGTGCATCCTGAGCAAGTCCGATGCGATTTCGCACCTGGTCGGCGCGGTGCATGCGGCCTTCGTCGGTGCGAATTATCTGTCTCCGTTCGTCAAGAAGCTGCTGGAGGAATGCCAGCCGTCGGCAGGGACCCGCACGCTGACCGCCCGCGAGATCGAAGTCGTGCGGCTTTACGGGGCCGGCCTGACGGTCGGCGAGATCGCCGTCCAGCTGCACCGGAGCAAGCAGACGATCAGCTCGCAAAAATCGAGCGCGATGAAGAAGCTCGGCATTGTCCGCGACGCGGACCTGATCCGGTATGCGAGCGAGGGCCAACTGCCCGAAGTGCCCGAGACCGATGCGTAGACCGGCAACCGGCGGGCGGTACCGAGTCACCCGGACAGCGCATGATGCCGTTCCGGCGCCAAGGCGACTTCGACGACACGTATGCCCACCAAACTGAAAGCGCTGATCGCGCAGGCCACCACCGCCACGGGCCGCAAACCGTTCGAGCCGGGGCGCGTGCGGCGCCAGCAGCAATGGCTGCTGTACGGCAGCGGCCTGGCGATCACGGCGTTCGTGCTGGTCTGCGCGGCACTGGTCGCGCGACTCGACCTGCAGGAATCGATCGCGCATGATCGTTCGGCGTTCCTGGTGCGCAAGGCGGACCTGCTGGCCGAATTGGAGGTGATCAGGGCGCTCCAGAACCGCTATGTCGAAGACTTCGAGCTGACGGCCCGGCGCGGGCCGGTCGCGCCTCCCGACGCCCTCGGGCGGTTCGCTGACCGTCGCGGCAGGCTGGCCGTCCTTGGGCACAAGGGGCGCATCGCGGTGGCGGCGTTCGCGGCCACCCCGTCGTCCCGGTCAACGGGGGCCTACGCGCCCTTTCTCACCGCATTTCTCGAGCAGGTCGAGATCACGGGCGTCATGCCGCCGCGACAGCCTGGCGATCCGGGAATGGGCGGATACCTGATCGATCCGGACGGCAACTTCGTCATCGTGGCCGGGTATCCGCTGGTGAAACCTGCGCGCGCGCTATCGGCCGATTTCGATGTGAAGGCGCTGATCCGGCAACTGCTGCCACCGGCCGATTTCGTGTCGGCAGCAGCCGCACCGGACAATCGGCAGATCTATCTGGACAGGCGGCAGGATCCGCTGCTCGGGCGACCCGTGCTGCGTTTCGCGCAGGCAGTGCGGGATGCGCAGGGCAAGCCGATCGCGTGGTACGTCATCGTCAGTCGGCCGGAGATCGACGATTTCCTGCGTTCGTCGTCTGCCGACAAGGCGTACGCACTGGTCGCGTCGGACGGGCGGGTCCTGACCGGCCATGAGGCCGATCCCGCGCTGACTGCCCGTGCGCTCGATTATGCGCACGCGGCCCGTGGCGAACGCGCGGCGGCCCATCGCGTCGGCACGAATATCGTCATCGGCGACCGGATGCCGGGGTTCCGCGAGGTGCTGACCGCGACGTTCTCGTGGCGCGGCCTGTTTGAAGACGTGGCTGTCCGCGTGGGTGTGGCGGCCGCGCTCGCGTTGCTCGCGATCGGAACGGTGTGGTTCGCGATCGTCACGTTCGACCGGCGCGCGTTGCGCCCCGCCAACCGCCGCGCGCTCCGGCTGATCGAAAGCGAGGCGCTGAACCGCGCGCTGATTCGCACCGCGCCGGCCGGGCTCATGCTGCTGTCGCTGGCCAACGGCGACACGATGGTGCGCAACGACGCCGCCCAGGCCTATGGCGACACCGGAGCGGGGCCGTCGCTCGGCAAGCGTATCTGGCAGGCTTACCACGGCAGTATCGCGGGCGGGCGGGCGCCGCGCGTCGTCACGCACGAGTTGCCGGTCGACCTCGCCGCCGGCGGCACGACCTGGCTCGCGGCGCATATCGTCCGTACCCGCTACCGCGGTGTCGATGTGTTGCTCTGTACGCTCACCGACATCACCGCGCGCAAGCAGGCCGAGGACAAGCTGCGCGAGGCGCGCGAAGCCGCGGACGATGCGAACAAGGCGAAATCGACCTTCCTGGCGACGATGAGTCACGAGATCCGCACGCCGCTGAACGCGATCTTCGGCAATCTCGAATTGATGGCGCGCGCGGCGCTGCCGTCTGCCGAACAGCGCCGGCTGCAGACGGTCATGTCGTCGTCGGACGCACTGCTGCGCGTGATCAACGACGTGCTCGACCTGTCGAAGGCGGAATCCAACCAGATGGTGCTGGAAGCCGTGCCGTTCGACCTGCGTGCGGTGCTGCGCGATGTCGCGGCGATCTTCCGTCCGCTCGCGGACGCAAGGCAACTCTCGCTTGAATGCCGGATCGCACCGGAACTGGCCGACGGTTACATCGGCGACCCGACCCGCCTGCGCCAGATCGTGTCGAATCTCGTCAGCAACGCGATCAAGTTTACCGAGCGCGGCAGTGTGACGATCGAAGCGCGGCAGGCAGGTGCCGGAGACCACGCGCGAGGCGTCGAAATCGCGGTGCGCGATACCGGTATCGGGATTGCGCCGGAGAGCCTGCCGATGCTGTTCGACGTGTACGTCCAGACCGATGCGTCGATCTACCGGCGCTTCGGCGGCACGGGGCTGGGGCTGCCGCTGTGCCGGCGTCTCGCGCGATTGATGCACGGCGACCTGACGGTGGAGAGCCAACCGGGCGCGGGCACGACATTTGTGGCATCGCTGCCGATGCCCGACGCGCCGCCCGCGTGGCGGGCCGCGCTCGACGCGTCCGACGCGCCGGAACCCGGGATTCCGGCGCACCCCGCGTGCGAAGCCGGCGGCAAGCCGCTGCGCGTACTCGTCGCCGAGGATCATCCGGCGAGCCGCGCGTTGCTGCGCGATCAGCTGGAGGCGCTGCATTGCGACGCCACGCTCGTCGCGAACGGTATTGAAGCGATGCGCGCGTTTTTCACGCACCCCTTCGACGTCGTGCTGACCGACCTGGGCATGCCGGAACTCGACGGTTTCGCGCTCGCGAATTTCCTGCGCGAGCAGGGCGCGAAGGTGCCTGTAATCGCGATGACCGCGCATGCGACCGAAGAGGACCGGCGGCGATGTGCGCAGGTGGGGGTCGCGGAGGTCGTGCTCAAGCCGCTGTCGATCGATGCGCTCGATGCGGCGTTGCGGCGGCAAGCGCAGAGCGTGCCCGAGTCGGCGCTTCGATCGCGTGATGACGTTTCACCGGACGCTCGATCGCCTGAGATGACCGGGGAAATACGCGAGAAATTGCGGGCGGCGACGCTGCGCTCGCTGGCACGGATCGACGCCGCGTTGGCGAGCGGGGAGGTCGAGCCGGTCCGGGTCGAGTTGCATTCGATGCGAGGCGGTTTCGCGCTGGCCGGCGACGTGACTGCGCGCGATGCCTGTGCCCGTGGTGAACGGTGCATCGCCGAAGGCGGAGTCGCCGCGCTGAAAGCCGAATGGCCATCGATACGGGTGACGATCGAGACGGCACTGTCGAGTCTCGTCGCCGGGTGAGCCGCCGCGTGCGTGCCAGCTGAAACGGCCAACGCCGCATTCGATCGGCACGGCGCGTGAGCGGACGAAGCGGATCCCCCGCATTGAACCCGTTTCGTCATGGCCGCGTTCGCCGGTGCGGCCCGCCGCTCGGCCTCCCGGCGCCGCCACCGGCGTTCGGCCGATCCATCCCCGCATGATTTTTCGTTCCGTCGTCCGACGGGACGTCACGACACACCAGCACCGGAGCAGCGCTCGCTGCCGTGCCCTTCTTCCGGTTCGCGGCGGACAGGAGCGCAGTGCGATGACCTGATCGCCATGACTGCCCGGGACATGCAGGAACGGCCGAATAACAAATAGAACGAGACACCCCCCTTTATCAATTCGTTTCGAACACGTCCGATTCAAAACCCCGAGCCTCGATGGCAGTATTCAATCCTGCATTGCATTGATTCAGGATTGATTCACGACGAGTGACGCGAGTTCGTTTTTCGCAACGCGCCGAATCTCGTCGTTACGGGAAGCGGATTCATGGTCTTGTGACATTTAGTTTGACTAACCGTTGCAAGATGTATTGTGGATTATTGAATAAGGGAAAGGGATTGTCCGTCGATTCGTGAATCGATTGGTGCCAGCACGACCGGGCGGCGTGAATGCGCGTCGTCGTTCTGTCGTCACTCGATTGTGGCGGGCGGTCGATCAGGAGTTATGCATTCGTTCGACCATGCTAGTCGCTCACCCGTCGTTCACGGGAAGATTTCCTGGTTCAGGCTGGCGGATGCCGGCCTGCTGGCCACCACCGCGTGGATGGCCAGAAGCTGGCTCGGCGGCTCGCCGTACGCGATTTCCGATGCCGTCCTGATCGTCATTTCGATCGCGTGTGCGCTGGCGCTCTTTTCGCTGATCGATCTGTTCGGCAATACGGAACGCCGGGCGTCCTGGCGCTGCGTATGGCTCGCGCCGGCCGGCTTTGCCGTCGCGCTGTGCGTCGGTGCAACGGCAGTCACGGCGTTTGACTGGCAATCCGCCACCGCCCTGGACTGGGTCGTCGCGTGGTTTGCCTTGTCGGCCGTCGCGCTCGCCGCATCGCAGGCATTGCGGTGCTGGTTCGGCAGGCGTCGTGCGGCGCGGGCCGCGCGGCGCAAGCCTGTCGCGATCGTCGGGTACCGCGAGCGCTGTCTGGCGCTGGCGCGCCGCGATGCGCGCGAGGCCGTGTTGCCGTTTCAGGTCGCCGCGATATTCGACATGTCCGGAGCACGGGCTATCGATACGGCTACGCCGGAGGTGCATCGCGACCTCGCCGGCTTCGTCGACAGCGTGCGGCGTGCGCGTGTCGGCGAAATCTGGATTGTGCTGCCGCTGGCGGATGCCGATCGCATCGGCGAAATCGTTTGCGCATTCGACAAGGATCTCGTCGACATTCGGTTCATGCCGGATCTGACCGGCATGACGCCGCTGCAGCCTCGCCGTGCGGCGCCCGGTCGCGCGCTCGATCTCGTCGCGTCACCGTTGTCGCCACGCGCGCTGGCAGCAAAGGCCGTGTTCGACCGTGCATTCGCTGCGCTGGCGCTGATCGGTATCGCACCGCTGATGGCGGCCATCGCGATCGCGGTGAAGTGCTCGTCTCCGGGGCCGGTGCTGTTCCGTCAGCAACGACGGGGCGCGTATGGACGCATCTTCACGATCTACAAGTTCAGAACGATGCACGCGCATGACACGAGCGCTTCGGGTGAAGTACGCCAGGCAACGCGGAGCGATCCGCGCATCACGCGCATCGGCGCGCTGCTGCGGCGCACGAGCCTCGACGAGTTGCCGCAGTTCTTCAACGTGCTGAAAGGCGACATGTCCGTGGTCGGGCCGCGCCCGCATGCGGTGGAGCATGACCGCTTCTACCAGCATCTCGTCGACGGCTACATCCAGCGATACAGGATCAAGCCGGGCATCACGGGCTGGGCACAGGTCAACGGGCATCGAGGCGAGACGGATCGTGTCGAGAAGATGCAGAAGCGGGTCGAACACGACCTCTACTACCTGAACAACTGGTCGTTCTCGCTGGACATGCGGATCGTGGCGGCGACCGTTCTGTGCGGCTTCACGCATCGCAATGCTTACTGAATGACGCGTCGACGCACGCGGTTTGGATGACAGGAATGAAAACTGGAAAACGGTCCCGCTCATGGGCGCGAGGGTCGCGATCGGCGATGACGGTCTCGTCCGTCGTGCTGCTGTCCGCTTGCGCGGTCGAGCCGGGCATGCACATGAACCTCTCGCACGAGGCGCAGCAGGAAGGCGGCGTTGCCGTGCAGACGCGCGAAGGCGGCATGACCGTGTCGATGCATCGCATCGATACGGCATCGCTCGCTCCGGTATCGCGCGAGTCCGCATCGCGTGAAGCGGCGTCGGTGCCGATCGGGGCCATCGACGGCGCGCTGATCGCCGGCCAGCGGCGCGAGGCCCGCGCGCAGGGCGAGCGCACGCGCGCGGCGCTCTTTGCTCGGCCGACGCCTTACACGATCGACGCGGGCGATGTGTTGCAGATCACCGTGTGGGATCACCCGGAACTGGCCGCGGCCCAGGGCAATGCGGGCAATCAGACGGTGCGTCCCGCCGATCCGCCGGTGGGCTTCGTCGTCGATCAGGCCGGCAACCTCGCGTTTCCGTACGTGGGCGAACTGCACGTCGCGGGCATGAGCACGAGCGAGATCCAGGCCACGCTGCGCGCGCGACTCAAGCAGTGGTTCGTCGCGCCGCAGTTGACGGTGCGCGTCGCGTCGTATCGCGCGAATCGCGTCTACATCGACGGCGAGGTCCGTGCGCCGGGCGCCCAACCGCTCAACGACGTGCCGATGACGCTACTCGAGGCAGTCACGCGCGCGGGCGGCTTTACGGAAGATGCCGATCAGAGCCGCCTGACGCTCGTGCGCGGCGGCGACGCCTATCCGGTGGATCTGCCGGGGCTGATTCGCGAGCGGCTCGATCCGTCGCGCATCGTCCTGCGCAAAGGCGACTTGCTGCAGGTCGGCGCGCGAGATCAGTTCGGCGTGTACGTGATGGGCGAAGTCAACAAGCCGACCACGGCACTGCCGCTGCGCGACGGCCGGCTGTCGCTCGCCGACGCGTTGTCGCAGGCCGGCAGCATCAACCCGGGCACGTCCGATCCCAGGCAAACCTACGTGATTCGCGGCGGTGTCGATCGGCAGGCACAGGTATTTCATCTGGATGGCCGTTCGCCGGTGTCGATGGTGCTCGCCAACGAATTCGAGCTGCAGCCGCGCGACGTCGTGTACGTCGACAGCACGAAGCTCGCGCGCTTCGGCCGCGTGCTGGCGCAACTGCTGCCGGCCATCAATGCGGGCCTGACTGCCGCGATCGTCACGAAATGATGAAACGAATCCTGGTGGTGTGTACCGGCAACGTCTGCCGCAGCCCGGCCGCGCAAGTGTTGCTGTCGCGCGAACTGCCCGGCCGCACGATCGAGTCGGCGGGCATCGCGGCGATCGGCGGCACGGCGATCGACCCGGTGATGCACGAGTTGCTGAGCGGGCGCGGCTTCGATATGTCCGCGCATCGGGCCCGGCGCGTCGACGACCGGATCTGCCGGTGGGCCGATCTGATCCTCGTCATGGAGATCGCGCATCGCAATCTGATCGAGCGGACTTTCCCGATGACGCGCGGCCGTGTGTATCGCCTCGCCGAGCGTTACCTGATCGACGTGCCGGATCCCTACCGCCGAAGCCGCCACGTGTACGGCCACGCGATGAGGTTGATCGAGCGCGGCGTCGTCGACTGGGCCGCGCGGATCAGTCGCCTGGAACCGAATCGACCGCGGCATCCGGATACCGGCGCGAGTGCGCCGGAACACTTGCAGTGAGCCTCACATGAATGCATCGAACGGAAGTCAACCCTTTTCACGAGACGCCGACGAGCTCGACGTGCGCGGCATGCTCGACGTGCTGATCCGGCATGCAGGCCGCATCGCCGCGGTCACGATTGCCTGCGCCGCGCTCGGCGGCGCGTATGCGCTCGTGGCGAAACCGGTCTACAAGGCGGATATCGCCGTGCAGGTCGAAAGCGGCGGGTCCGACCTGCGCAGCATGGCCGAAGGCGGGCTCGTGGGCGGTCTCGGCGGGCTTTTCGACGTGAAGTCGACCGACGGCGGTGAGATGGAAATCCTGCGCTCGCGGCTCGTGACCGAACCGGTGGTCGACGCGCTGCGCCTGCACATCGACGCTCGGCCGCGTCGCGTGCCGCTGATCGGGGCGCTCGTCGCGCGCTTCAATCGCGGGCTTTCGGCGCCTGGTCTGTTCGGGATCGGCGGATTCGTCTGGGGCAAGGAGCGCATCGATGTGTCGGCGTTCGACGTGCCGCGCGACTTCCAGGAACACGCGTTCGTCGTCACGTCGCTGGGCGACGGGCGCTATCGCTTGTCCGGCGCGGATCTCGCGCGCGATGCGGCGGGCCGGGTCGGTGAACCGCTGCGCGTGCATACGGCCGCCGGCAGCCTGACGCTGCTGGTGGCGGACATCGAGGCCAAGGCGGGCGCGCAGTTCGTCCTGCAGGCGGACTCGAAGCAGGCCGTGCTCGCCGAATTGCAGAAGCAGCTGACGATCGCCAATCGCGGCAAGGATCAATCCGGCGTGATCGGCGTGTCATACGAAAGCCGCGATCCGGCGCGGGCGGCCGCCGTCCTGAACGCGATCGCGGACAACTACGTGCGGCAGAACGCGAATCGCAAGGCGGCCACCGCCGAGAAGTCGCTGGCGTTCCTGAGCGATCAGGTGCCGACGGTGGAGCGTCGGTTGCGTGCGGCGGAGGATCGCCTCAATGCATACCAGTCCCGCCATGAAATCGTGGATCTGACCGAGCAGGCGAAGGCGATGCTGACGCAGTCGACCGCGGTGCAAACGTCGCTGTTCGAACTCGAACAGAAGCGACTGGCGCTGGCGTCGACGCTCACGCAGGCTCACCCGGAACGCGCGGCGCTCGACCGTCAGATCGCCGCCGCCAAGGCGCGGATCGGCGCCGTCGACGAAGCGATCCGGCGTCTGCCCGACGCGCAACGCAACGTCGTGCGCCTGCGCCGCGACGTGACCGTGCTGACCGAGATTTATGTCGGCCTGCTGAACAGCGTCCAGCAGCTTCGCCTGGCGACCGCGAGCAAGCTCGGCAACGTGCGCGTGATCGATCGCGCGATCGTGCCGGACGAGCCGGTGCGACCGAAGCCCGCGCTCGTCACGGCGATCGCCGCGCTGGTGGGGCTCGTGCTCGGCACCGGCGCCGTCATGGGCCGCGCCATGCTGTTCGGCGGCGTGATCGATCCGGCCGAGATCGAGCGCGACACGCACCTGAACGTGATGGCAACGATTCCGCAGAGCATCGCCCAACGCCGGCTGTCGCGACGCTACGCGGTGGCCGATGGCGGTGTACCGCTCCTGTCACTGGCGCGGCCGAACGAACCTGCTGTCGAGGCGCTGCACAGCCTGTGCACGGCGCTGCGGTTCCAGATGATGGACTGGCCCGAAGGCAACCGCGTGTTGATCACCGGCCCGTCCGCGGGCGTCGGGAAATCGTTCGTGTCGGCCAACGTCGCCGCCCTGCTCGGGCAGGCGGGCAAGCGTGTCCTGCTGATCGATGGCGACATGCGTCGCGGCGAGCTCGCAAAGCGCTTCGGCATGCGAGCGGATATCGGCCTGTCGACCGTCCTTCACGGCGGTGTGACCGCCGTCGACGCAATCGCGCGCGACGTCGCGCCGAACGTCGATCTGCTGACGGCCGGCCCGCGCGCCGACCGGCCGGTCGAACTGCTGTCGTCGGAGCGTCTTGCGACGGTGCTGGCACAGGTTGCGCGCGATTACGACGTCGTGCTGGTCGATGCGCCGCCGCTGCTGCCCGTGACGGACGCCGTCGTGCTGGCCGCGCATGCGGACGCGATCCTGCTCGTCGCGCGCGCCGGTATGACGAGCACGGGCGAGCTGCTCGAGTCGGCGAAGCGGATCGAACGTGCCGGCGCGCGCTCGATCGCTGCCGTATTCAACGGATTCCAGCCAGGGCTGCGTTCGGTCCAGTACGGCAACTACGGCGCCTACGCGTACGACCGCACCGATTCGCCAACTGCCGCGGATCGTGCGTGATCCGCCGACGGAGCATTCGATGACCCCTTTCCACGAAAACATCCTCGTCACCTTCGGCACCCGCCCCGAAGCCA
The DNA here is from genome assembly GCF_905339595.1 of Burkholderia sp. BCC1977. Taxonomy (NCBI): domain Bacteria; kingdom Pseudomonadati; phylum Pseudomonadota; class Betaproteobacteria; order Burkholderiales; family Burkholderiaceae; genus Burkholderia; species Burkholderia sp. BCC1977. Next base: position 82,450 of record NZ_CAJPGQ010000025.1, on the reverse strand, counting down.
TCAAGATGGCGCCGCTCGTCCACGCGCTGCGGGCCCGTGAAGGCGTGCGCTGCGGCGTCTGCGTGACGGCCCAGCATCGCCAGATGCTCGACCAGGTGCTCGATCTGTTCGGCATCGTGCCGGATTTCGATCTGGACCTGATGCGCGCCCGGCAGTCGCTCGGCAGCCTGACCGCGCACATCCTCAATGCGCTCGACCCGGTGCTCGAATCGTTCCGGCCCGATCTCGTGCTCGTGCACGGCGATACGACCACGACGCTCGGCGCGACGCTCGCGGCTTACTACCGGCGCATCCCGGTCGGTCATGTGGAAGCGGGCCTGCGTACCGGCAACCTGTATTCGCCGTGGCCGGAGGAGGCGAACCGGAAGGTGACGGGCGCGCTCGCGCTGCATCATTTCGCGCCGACCGAAACGTCGCGCTCGAACCTGCTCGCCGAGGGCGTCGACGCCGGTCGCGTCCATGTCACAGGCAACACGGTGATCGATGCGCTGCTGACGATCACCGAGCGCCTGAAGCACGACCGGGCGCTGGTCCGCCAGATGCGCGAGCGGTTCCCGTTCGTCGACGACGAGCGGCGCATGATCCTCGTGACCGGGCACCGGCGCGAGAACTTCGGACGCGGCTTCGAGCAGATCTGCGAGGCGATCGCGACCGTCGCAACGCGCTATCCGGAATGCCGGATCGTCTATCCGATGCACCTGAACCCGAACGTGCGCGAACCCGTCACGCGGCTGCTGGGCGACATCGGCAACGTCGTGCTGATCGAGCCGCAGGAGTATTTGCCGTTCGTCTATCTGATGAGCCGCGCGTGGCTGATCCTGACCGACTCGGGCGGGATCCAGGAAGAGGCGCCGTCGCTCGGCAAGCCGGTGCTCGTGATGCGCGACACCACCGAGCGGCCGGAGGCGGTCGCGGCCGGCACGGTCCGGCTGGTCGGTACCGAGGTCGAGCGCCTGGTCGGCGCGGTGGTCGAGCTGTGGGAAGACGGCAGTGCCTACCGCGCGATGAGCCGCGCACACAACCCGTATGGCGACGGTCGTGCGAGCGAGCGGATCGCGGATCTGCTCGTTTCACCGCCGGCCCGCAGGCAGGCACCGGCCCATACGGCCGGATCGCTCTGCTGAATCCCCCGACGTCTGGAGAGCCTCATTCATGTCATTCGAAACCGTTTCCGTCATCGGGCTGGGCTATATCGGCTTGCCCACCGCGGCGGCCTTTGCCGCACGTCGCAAAAGCGTGATCGGCGTCGACGTGTCGCAGCACGCCGTCGACACGATCAATCGCGGCGAGATCCACATCGTCGAGCCCGAACTGGACATGCTCGTGCACGCGGCCGTGACGCAAGGCTACCTGCGCGCGACGACGACGCCCGAGCCGGCTGATGCATTCCTGATCGCGGTGCCGACGCCGTTTACCGACGGCAACAAGCCGGACCTGGGCTATATCGAGGCGGCATGCCGATCGATCGCACCGGTGTTGAAGAAAGGCGACCTGGTCGTGCTGGAATCGACTTCGCCGGTCGGCGCGACCGAAAAGATGGCTGCATGGCTCGCGGCGCAGCGTCCGGATCTTTCGTTCCCGCAACAGGCGGGCGAGCGCTCGGACATCCGGATCGCGCATTGTCCGGAGCGCGTGTTGCCGGGCCATGTCGTACGAGAACTCGTGGAGAACGATCGCGTGATCGGCGGATTGACGCGCAAATGCGGCACGCGCGCGCAGGAGCTGTACGCCGTGTTCGTGCGCGGCGAGTGCATCCTGACCGATGCGCGTACGGCCGAAATGTGCAAGCTGACCGAGAACGCGTACCGCGACGTGAATATCGCGTTCGCGAACGAGTTGTCGGTGATCTGCGACCAGCTCGACATCAACGTGTGGGAGCTGATCCGGCTGGCGAACCGCCATCCGCGCGTCAGCGTGCTCCAGCCGGGGCCGGGCGTCGGCGGGCACTGCATCGCGGTCGATCCGTGGTTCATCGTCGATTCGGCGCCGGCGCATGCGCGGCTGATCCGCACCGCGCGCAACGTGAACGACGACAAGCCGCATTTCGTGTACGAGCGCGTGCGGCAGGCGGCCAGCCGGTTTCGCGAGCCGGTGATCGCATGTCTCGGCCTCGCATTCAAGGCGGATATCGACGACCTGCGCGAGAGCCCAGCGATGGAGATCGTCGAAGCGCTGGCGGAGGACGCCGGTACGACGCTGCTGGTCGTCGAGCCCAATATCGATGTGTTGCCGCAATCGCTCGACGGCCGGGTCCTGCTGTGCGAGCTGAATACCGCGCTGGCCGAGGCCGACGTGATTGTCATCCTGGTCGATCACACGCAGTTCCGGAGCGTGGACCCGGTGCGGCTGCAGACCAAGGTCGTGATCGACACGCGCGGCATGCTGGCGCGCGGGTAACGGGCGGGCGCGAGTCATGTTGCGGAACGTCGATGCCAAACGGCTGCTGGGCCGTCTCGAGGCGCTCGTTTGCACGGGGGCGCCCGGCCTTTATCGGGTGCTGACGTTCTGGCTCATCCAGCGGATTTATTCGCTGGACGAACTCGGGCATGCGGCGTCCAATTTGTCGATTGCGCAGATGATCGGGTTCTTCACGGCGATCGGCTGGTCTACGCTGATTTTGGTGCGCATACCGGCATGCGATGGGAAGCAGGAGGCGCGCGGCGCGTTCTATTCGCTGGCGGCGATGGCGGGATGGACCGCGACCGTCGCCACGCTCGCGTGTGTGCTGGTGTCCGCGACCGGGTTCGTCGCGTTCGATCTCGGCGGCGTCGTCGCGCTGATGTGGGGCTGGACCGTCTATCAGCTCGCGCGGCACTTCTTCATGTCGTACCGCCGCTATCGAATCGCGATCGCGTTCGACGGCCTGCTGATCGCGGGTTCGTGCGCACTGCTGTGGGTCGGCATGCAGCACGGCTATTCCGCGTCGCTGTGCCTGGCCGTCGCGCTGATCGTCGTGGCGGTCGCGATGTTCGTCGCGATCGGCGCGCCGGCACGCGGCGCGTTGTCGATGCGCATCGACGTGAAGGGGCTGCAGTTCGGGTTGACCAACTTCCTGTCCGGCGGCATCGCACTGGCGATCGTGCCGGCGGCGAAGGCGATGTGCGGTGCGTCGTTCGCGGGGATGCTGTCGCTGTTCTCGTCGGTGACCGCGGTCGGCAACCTGCTGCCGCGCGCCATCTCGATCGCGCAGTTGCCCGATCTCGTGAAGCGCAAGAAGGACAAGGTGCCGCTCGACGCGACATTGCGCGCGATGCGGCGCCACATCGACCTGTCGAATCTGGTCGTGCTGGTCGCGAACCTGGCGATGGTGGCGGGGCTGACGTATCTCCACGGGCTGGACGGAAGCGGCATGTACATGGTGCTCGCGGGCGGCGTGCTGCTGGCGATTCAGTGCGCCGCCGGCGTGCTTGGCGTGGTCGGCAGCAACGTGATGATGGCGTTTGAGCAGAGTGCCGTCACCGCGCGGATCAACATCGGCACGTCGGCCCTGTTCGTCGCGCTGTTCGGCGGCAGCGTCGCGATCGGCGGCACGGTCGGGTTCTTCTGCATGCTGGTGGCCGCGGTGATCGTGACGCTGGTCCGGAACGGGATCGTCGTGATGCACGCACGAATGGTGTGTGCGGGGTATGCGGCATCGATCGAATCGGCGAGCGTTGCCGAGCCGAAGGCGGTGCACCCGCCAGCGGGAGTCAGGCCGTGAGCGTCGCGATTCGCATGCCCGCGATCGTGCCGCAGCGTCGATCCCGCGTAGCCGACCTTGGCGCCGCCCTGCTGGCACTGGCGTATGTCGTCTTCTGTGTCAGCGATACGCTGCTCACGCTCGAGGATGATCGATCGCAGATCGTGAAGACGGGGGCTTTCAGCCTGGTGTTTGCCGCGATCCTGTTGCGTCCGCGCTTTCACCGGCTGGCCGTCGTCGCGCTTCCCATCGCCGTGTCGCTCTGCATCGGGATGCTGCTGTCGTTCAACACCGCCGCGGGAACCGAGGAATTGATCCGCTTCCTCTTTCCCGTCGCGATCACGGTGGCGATCTTCCCTTATCGCGACCGGCTCGACGTGCTGCTCAAGACGTTCGTCGCCGTCGTTGCGAGCAACGATCTGTTCCAGTTGTATTTCTACTTCTCGTATGCAACCGGGTTGCCGCTGTTCATGCCGGTCCGGATCGACTCGGGATTGTTCCTGCGCGCACAGGGATGGATGGGGTTCTTTTCGGAATTCAGCTTCATCAATTTCTGCGCGTTCCTGCTGTGCCGCTGGTACTGGTCGAGCCGGCGTGCGGCGATCGCATCGTGGGGCTTCCTGCTCTTCGGGTTGCTCGGCGTCTCGTTCAAGCTGTTCGCGGTGCTTGCGTGCTATCCGTTCGTGCGGAACGTCAGGGGCGGGCGCGCGTGGCTGGCCGCCGCCGGCATGACGGGACTGATGCTCGCCTTGACGGTGCTGGGCGTGCTGGATTCGCTGTTGAAGGTCGCGACGGCGAAGATCCTGTTCTACGTCGTCGCGGGCAATTCGGCGCGCGCCGAATCCTATCGCGTGATGTTCGAGTCGCTCCGCAACGGCAACCTGCTTGGCGAAGGGCTCGGCAGCTTTGGCGGCCCCGCATCGGTGAAGTTCTCGTCGCCGCTTTATCAGCTCTATCACTTCGACTGGTACGGGCTCGGCGGTCTGCTGAAGACCACCGATACGTTCTACCCGCATCTGTTCGTCGAGTTGGGCGTGTTCGGCGCGATCGCGTGGCTGGTGTTCGTGCTCGGCTACGGGCAAGGACGGTGCAAGCCGACCGTCTGGTTCTACCTCGTCGCGGCCTTCTGCTTCGACAACATCTTCTCGATGGCGTTCGTGTCGCCGTCTTACGTATTTTCCGCACTGCTGGCCATGTACGCGTTCTCCCGCGGACGGCCGGGCGCCAGCCCCGCAGATCGCGGCGGTGCGGTGGAGGTTCGCTCATGAAAATTCTCGTCGTCACCAACATGTATCTCGGCAGCAACCGTGCAAGCCCCTGGCAAGGTGTGTTCGTGACCGAGCAGGTCGACGCGCTGAGGCGTTCCGGCGGCTGCACGGTCGATGTGCTCGTCATCGAGGGGTATCGCGACAAGGGCGAGTACCTGCGATCGATCGGGCGCATCTGGAAGGCAGCCCGAACGGGCCGGTACGACATCGTGCATTACCACTTCGGCCTGAGCGCGTGCTCCGCGCCGCTGGTCCGGCTGTTCACGAAGTCGCGGGTCGTCATCACGTTCCACGGCACGGACATCCTCGGTCCGTTCTGGATGCGCGCGGTATCGAAGTCGATGGCCTGCTTCGCGCACGCCTGCATCGGCGTGAGTGCCGAGATCTCGGCTCGCCTGATCCGGCTGCGCCGCCGCTGCGCGACGATTCCGTGTGCCGTCAACGATACGGTCTTCGTCGAGCATCGTGACGACCCGCGCCCGGATTCCGGGTTGCCGATCGTCGTCTTCCCGTCGTCGCCGAAGCGCCCGGAGAAGAACTATCCGCTGTTTTCACAGGTGCTTCGCCAGCTCTCGGAATGGCACGGAATTCAGGTGCAGGAGCGGCATATCGACGGTCTCGAGCGCGGCGAGGTGCGCGACCTGCTCGCCCGTGCGGCGTGCCTGCTGATGACGTCGACCCGCGAAGGGTCGCCGCAATCGGTCAAGGAGGCGATGGCGCTCAACCTGCCGGTCGTGTCGGTCGATGTCGGCAACGTGCGGCAACTGCTCGACGGTGTGTCGCCGGGGATGGTCGTGTTCGATCACGACGCCGGGCGCCTGACGAACGAGCTGGCCGATGTATTGAGCGCCGGCGTGCGATCCAACGGCCGCGAGAAGCTCGCGAAGCTCGGTTACTTCTCCGACGACGTGTCGGTGAAGCTGAAGGCGTTGTATGCGTCGATTCGAAGGCCATCAAGATTTGACCCATATATTTGGGATAACGAAATACAGGATCGGGAGAAGACGCGATGAAACGCGCCGAATTGTTTTCATGCCCGATTCACCTGATGTCGATGAACGATACGGTCGACTGGATCGACGCGAGAGTCGAGAAACGTCAATTCACGCAGCATGTGGTCGTCAACGTCGCGAAGATCGTCAACCTGCAGCGCGATGCGGAACTCGGCGCGTCGGTTCGTGAATGCGATATCGTCAACGTCGACGGCATGGGCGTCGTCTGGGGCGCACGTCTGCTCGGCATCCCGGTGCCCGAGCGCGTCGCGGGCGTGGACCTCTTCCATCGCCTGCTGGCGCTGGCCGAGGCGAAAGGGCTGCCGGTCTATCTGCTCGGCGCGACGGCGGAAGTCGTCGAGCGGGTCGCGGCGGTGTCGGCGGCGCGCTACCCGCGATTGCCGATCGCGGGATATCACCACGGCTATTTCTGGAACGACGAACAGGCGGTCGTGGATGACATCCGGCAGTCGGGCGCGCGGCTGTTGTTCGTCGCGATCACGTCGCCGCGCAAGGAAAACTTCATCAATCGCTGGAAAGCCGAACTGGGCGTCGATTTCGTGATGGGTGTGGGCGGGACGTTCGACGTGGTGGCCGGAAAGGTGAAACGGGCACCGCTGTGGATGCAGTGCAGCGGTCTGGAGTGGGCGTTTCGCGTGATCCAGGAACCGGGGCGGATGTGGAAACGCTATCTGACGACCAACAGCCGCTTCCTGGCAATGCTCGCGAGCGCGTATGTATCCCGCTTGTGTCGACGGAAGGGCACGGCCGATGCGCGGTAGATTCGCGGTCGTCGCCTGCGTGCTCGCTGCAGCGGCTTGCCACGCGGGCCCGCCACGCAGTCAGCCCGGGGAATGGCGCGTCTATCGATCGGACTGGCGGAGCGGCATCGATCCGCGGCTGGGTTTGCAGGCGCCGGCGTCGCGGAACATCACGACGGCGGCAATTTCGGGCATTCCCGGCACGTTGTTGAAGGTGACGTTGAGCCGCTCGCAGGATTTCGGCGATGTGGCGAGCGGGACGCCGCGCTCCGAGGTCAGCTTCTTCCCGGTATTTCGCTTCGTCAACGGCCACGATTACGAGGTGCGCTGGTCGACGGTGATTCCTGCGGACTACAGGTTCGATTCGAGACAGCCGGAACTCATCGCGCAGCTGCATCAGGGCGGCAGTGACGGATCGCCGCCTTTTGCACTGCTGCTGAACAACGGGAAATACGAAGTCGACGTGCGCGGTGCGCCGGGCACGCCGAGCCAGTCGATCGCGTTCGGCGACCCGTCGGCGGACCGGGGCCAACCGGTCCGGTGGGTGCTGCGATATCGGCCGGACGATCGCGGGGGCGGTGCGCTGACCGACGTCTTTCGGAACGGCGTACACGTCGTGCACGTCGCCGGCGTCCCGAACGCGTTTCCGAACGACCGTCAGGCCTACTTCAAGCTCGGCGTCTACAAATGGTGGTGGAAGACGCGCCCGTCCGATGTGACCGAGCGGACGATGTACTACGGCGATATCGAGATGAAGGTATTGCACGACGCGGCCTGGTGAGCCGAATCGAAGCGGGTACGCCAGGGCCGCGGCCGACGGTAACCGGAAGCGGACGGCACCGCTGCATGTCGTCCGCCTTCGGCGCACCTCACCCGTTGCGGAAGATCTCCGAGTAAGCACTCAACGCCGGCACCCCGCCAAGGTGCGCATACAGCACCTTCGACCCCGGCTCGAATTCCCCGCGCCGCACCTTGTCGATCATCCCGTGCATCGATTTCCCTTCATAGACGGGATCGGTCAGCATCCCTTCCAGCCGCGCACACAGACGAATCGCCTCGAGCGTGCCGTCGTTCGGCAGTCCGTATTCCGGCCCGGCGTAGCGCGTGTCGAGCACCACGTCCTTTTCTTCGATAGCGCGCCCCAGCCCGACCAGCTCGGCCGTATGCCGTGCGATGCGCGTGATCTGTTCATGCGTGCGCTCGGGGGTCGCCGACGCGTCGATGCCGATCACGCGATCCGCGCGTCCGTCGGCCGCGAAGCCGACGACCATCCCCGCCTGCGTGCTGCCCGTGACCGAGCAGACCACGACGTAATCGAACTTGAAACCGAGCTGCGCTTCCTGCTCGCGCACTTCTTCCGCGAAGCCGACGAACCCGAGCCCGCCGAGCGGATGCTCGGAACACCCGGCCGGAATCGGATACGGCTTGCCGCCCGCCTGCCGCACGCTTTCCATTGCCTCTTCCCAGCTGCGGCGGATGCCGATGTCGAAGCCGTCGGACACGAGCCGCACGTCGGCGCCCATCATCCGCGACAGCTGGATGTTGCCGACGCGGTCGTACACGGGGTCTTCATAGTTGACCCAGTGCTCCTGCACGAGCACGCACTTCATCCCGAGATGCGCGGCGACGGCCGCGACCTGGCGGGTCTGGTTCGACTGCACGCCGCCGATCGACACGAGCGTGTCGGCCCCCTGCGCAAGCGCGTCGGGGACGAGGTATTCGAGCTTGCGCGTCTTGTTGCCGCCGAACGCGAGGCCGCTGTTGCAGTCCTCGCGTTTCGCATACAGCTCGACCTTGCCGCCGAGGTGCTCGCTCAGGCGCTTGAGCGGCTGGATCGGCGTCGGGCCGAACGTGAGCGGATAACGGGGGAAACGTTGCAGGTTCATCGACAAGCTCCGAGAGGCGGTGGGCGGGAATTCGAATCGCTCGGGTGCGGCCAGACACGCCGTGTCCCGATGGAAAAATGATAGGCAGGACCACGCGAAATGAGCTTGCGAAATAAATAGTGAAGACCTACGTTATCGATAACGCAAAGCAGATGCGGGTAATTTTGCTTCGTAAAATCGACAGGAGACGCAATGAAATTAGATCGCACCGGCGCGCCGCCGGCCGACGCCGCGCCGGCGCTCGATCGCATCGACCGCGCGATCCTGCGGCAGTTGCAGCAGGACGCGTCGATCTCGAACGTGAGCCTCGCCGCGAAGGTGAAGCTGAGCGCGCCGGCGTGTCTGCGGCGCGTCGAGCGGTTGAAAGAGATGGGGTTGATTCGCGGCATCGTCGCGTTGCTCGACCCGAAGCCGCTGGGTGCCGGGATGCTGGTCGTGATCGGCTTCGTGCTCGATCGTTCGACGCCGGAGGCGTTCGCCGAATTCGAGAAGGCCGCGCAGAAAGTGTCGGGGTGCGTCGAGTGCCACGTGGTGACCGGCGAATTCGACTACTTCATGCTGGTCCGCACGCGCGACAACGAGAGCTTCAACCGCCTGCACGCGGAACAGCTGCTGTACCTGCCGGGCGTGCGGCAGGTGCGCTCGTTCATGGTGCTCAAGGAGATTCTGTCGACGCATGCGCTGCCGGTGTAGCGCATCGCGATGCGGATGGCCGCGCATGTCGCGTGGACGGCATGCGCGGCAAACGGAAAAGGGAGCGCGGCGCCGCGAAGGGCAGCGCTCCGTGGCGCAAACGACTAGCCCGCGCTCAGCGTTGCCACGGCGCCGCGCCCGGCTGCCGCACCGTCTTGCCGAGCCGTTCGCGTGCAGTGTGCAGCACCGCCTCATCGAGTTCCCCGTCATCGGCCAGCGCCTTCAGCGCGGCGAGCACGATGCTCGCGCGATCGACTTCGAAGAACGCGCGCAGTGCGTCGCGCGTGTCGCTGCGCCCGAACCCGTCGGTGCCGAGCGTCACGTAGCGGCGCGGCACGCAGGCACGGATCAGTTCGGGCACCGCGCGCACATAGTCGGTCGCGGCGACCACCGGGCCCCGCGTGCCTTCGAGCATCCGCGTGACGTACGGCGAGGTCGATCCGTCGCCGAGCCGCGACAGCCGTTCGGCTTCCATCCCGTCGCGCTGCAGTTCGCTGAAGCTCGTGACGCTCCAGACGGCCGCATCGATGCCCCAGTCGTCCTTCAGCATCCGCTGCGCGGCCAGCACTTCGCCGAGAATTGCGCCCGCGCCGAGCAACTGCACGCGCGCGGTCGCGTTCGACGCGGACGGCAATCGGTGCATGCCCTTCAGGATGCCTTCGCGACGTGCGGCCGGATCGTCGTCGGGCATCGACGGCTGCGCGTAGTTCTCGTTCATGACGGTCACGTAATAGAACACGTCGCGCTGCTGTTCGACCATCTCGCGCATGCCGGCATCGACGATCGTCGCGACTTCGTACGCGAACGCCGGATCGTACGCGCGGCAGTTCGGAATCGCGGACGCGGCGAGATGGCTGCTGCCGTCCTGGTGCTGCAGGCCCTCGCCGCCGAGTGTCGTGCGGCCCGACGTCGCGCCGACGAGGAAGCCGCGCGAGCGCTGGTCGGCGGCGGCCCAGATCAGGTCGCCGATCCGCTGGAAGCCGAACATCGAGTAGTAGATGTAGAACGGCAGCATCGGCAGGTCGTGCACGCTGTACGCGGTTGCCGCGGCAATCCACGACGACACCGCGCCGGCCTCCGAAATCCCTTCCTCGAGAATCTGGCCGCGCGTGTCCTCGCGGTAGTAGAGCATCGAGCCGAGATCCTCGGGTTCGTAGCGCTGTCCGAGCGGCGAGTAGATGCCGACCTGCCGGAACAGGCTCGCCATCCCGAACGTGCGCGCCTCGTCGGCGACGATCGGCACGACGCGCGGGCCGAGTTCGGGATCCTTCAGCAGCGCGGCGAGCATCCGCACGAGCGCCATCGTCGTCGACATCTCGCGGCCCGCCGCATCCAGCGCGAACGCACCCCAGGCCGGCGTCGGCGGGACGGTCAATCCCCGCGACGCCGCCATCCGCCTTCTGGGCAGATAGCCGCCCAGGGCAGCCCGGCGAGCATGCAGGTAGCGCATCTCGGGGCTGTCTTCGGCTGGTTTGTAGAACGTGAGCTGCTCGACGTCGTGATCCGACAGCGGCAGCCGGAAGCGGTCGCGGAATGCCTTCAGGTCGTCGACGTCGAGCTTCTTCTGCTGGTGGGTCGTCATCCGCCCCTGGCCGGCCGTGCCCATGCCGTAACCCTTCATCGTCTTCGCGAGGATCACGGTCGGCTGGCCGCGATGGGCGAGCGCGCGCGCATACGCGGCGTGCAGCTTGCGCGCATCGTGGCCGCCGCGGCGCAGGCGGTCGATCTCGGCGTCGGTGAGCTGCGCGGCGAGCGCCTCGAGCGCCGGGTCGCGACTGAAGAAGCGCGCGCGGTTGTAGGCGCCGTCGTTCGCGGAGAAGGTCTGGAACTGGCCGTCGACGGTGTCGGCGAACGCGCGCGCGAGTGTGCCGGCGTGATCGCGCGCGAACAGCGGATCCCAGTCGGAGCCCCACAGCACCTTGATCGTGTTCCAGCCGGCGCCGGCGAACAGCGCTTCGAGTTCGTCGATCACGCGGCCGTTGCCGCGTACCGGGCCGTCGAGCCGCTGCAGGTTGCAGTTGATCACGAACACGAGGTTGTCGAGCCCTTCGCGCGCGGCGAGCGACAGCGCGCCGAGCGATTCGGGTTCGTCCATCTCGCCGTCGCCGAAGAAGCCCCACACGGTGCGGCCGGCGGTGTTCGCAAGCCCGCGATGCTGCAGGTAGCGCATGAAGCGCGCCTGGTAGATCGCGTTGATCGGGCCGATGCCCATCGAGCCGGTCGGGAACTGCCAGAAGTCCGGCATCAGCCACGGATGCGGATACGAACACAGCCCGGGCCCGGCGATTTCACGGCGATAGTGCGTGAGATGGTCTTCGCCGAGAAAGCCTTCGAGATAGGCGCGGGCATAGACGCCCGGCGACGAATGCGGCTGGAAGTACACGAGATCGCCGCCGAGGCCGCTTTCATCGCCTGCGTCGGCGGGCGCCGCGCGGAAGAAGTGGTTGAAGCCGACCTCGAACAGGTCGGACGCGGACGCGTAGCTCGCGATGTGGCCGCCGAGTTCGCCGTACGCGCGGTTCGCGCGCACGACCATCGCGAGCGCGTTCCAGCGCAGCGCGGCGGACAGCCGTTCCTCGAGCTCGGCGTCGCCCGGGTAGGGCGGCTGCTCGTGCGCGGTGATCGTGTTCAGGTACGGCGTGACGGGGCCGCGGGGCGCCGCAAGCCCGTGGGTGTGCGCATGCGCGGCGAGCCGGCCGAGCAGGTACTGCGCGCGCGCCTTGCCGACGTGCGCGACGACGGCGTCGAGCGCCTCCAGCCATTCGGCGGTTTCTTCCGGGTCGGCGTCGGCGTGAGCTGCGCCCGCGCGCCGCGTGGCATCGATACCGTTCGACAGGTCCGTCATCGCAGGTCTCCCGCGCACCGGTTCGGAGCGGCGCGCAATCAGTGGCAATCGGTCGGATCATGCTACCCGCCGATCCGCAAAATATGCGTCTGATTTCAGTGGAATTTGGTGTGCCAATAGTGTAAATATTCCGGTTGTAGCCACTCTTCCGGAATATTTCGACCATGAGCGCAAACTCGCGTCGGCTCGACCGCATCGACATCGGCATCCTGAACCAGCTGCAGCAGAACGCGCGCATCACGAACGCGGAGCTCGCGCGCGCCGTGAACCTGTCGGCCACGCCCTGCTTCAACCGCGTGCGCGCGCTGGAAAAACTCGGGCTGTTCCGCCAGCAGGTCACGCTGCTCGATCCCGAGCCGCTCGGGCTGCGGATCAACGTGTTCATCCAGGTCAGCCTCGAGAAGCAGGTCGAGGACGCGCTGCAGCGTTTCGAGGAAGCGATCTCGCAGCGACCCGAGGTGATGGAGTGCTACCTGATGTCGGGCGACGCCGACTATCTGCTGCGCGTCGTGATGCCCGACATGCGCACGCTCGAGCGCTTCATCATCGAGCGGCTGACGACGATTCCCGGCGTGTCGAACATCCGGTCGAGCTTCGCGCTGAAGCAGGTGCGCTACAAGACCGCGCTGCCGCTGCCGGCGGCCGGGCTCACGCTCGTCGATCCGGACGAATCGGCGTCCGACTGGAGCTGAGCGCCCCGGGGGCACCGGCGCACGCGTCCGGTTCCAGGCTTCGGACGAAACGACGACAAAGCGCCGACAAAGCGCCGACGATTGCCCGACACCGTCGAAAGGGACGGACTGCGGCCCGTCCGATCGCTGCCGCGTGGCCGTGCAAGGCGCCCGCGTCGTCACGACGCCGCGCGGCACGATCGCGTATGCTCGTCCGGTCAGCGGCGACGGCGGCCGCCGTTGCCGGATCAATCGTGTGACGACCGATCAACGAGCGAGGGCATGATGGCTAGACAGACGATGGCGGAATACCTGGCGAAGACGCTGGCGGCGGCGGGCATCGAGCGCATCTGGGGCGTGACGGGCGACAGCCTGAACGGGCTGTCGTTCAGCCTGAGCCAGATCGGCTCGATCCGCTGGATGCATACGCGGCACGAGGAGAGCGCGGCGTTCGCGGCCGGCGCGGATGCCGCGTCGACCGGGCGGCTCGCGGTCTGCGCGGGCAGCTGCGGCCCCGGCAACCTGCACCTGATCAACGGGCTGTACGACTGCCACCGCAATCACCAGCCGGTGCTCGCGATCGCCGCGCACATTCCGTCGACCGAGATCGGCCTCGGCTACTTCCAGGAAACCCATCCGCAGGAACTGTTCCGCGAATGCAGCCATTTCGCGGAACTCGTGACCAACGCGTCGCAGTTCCCGCGCGTGCTCGCGCGCGCGATGCGCACCGCGATCGAGGAACGCGGCGTCGCGGTGATCGTGCTGCCGGGCGACATCGCGCTCGGCGACGGCCCGGACGAGCTGCCTGCGTGGAGTGCATCGGCGCCGCCGTCGATCCTGCCGGCCGACGCCGATCTCGACCGGCTCGCGGCGCTGCTCAATGGGTCGGACGCGGTCACGCTGCTGTGCGGCAGCGGCACGCAGGGCGCGCACGACGAAGTGGTCGCGCTGGCCGACACGCTCGGCGCGCCGGTCGTGCATGCGCTGCGCGGCAAGCAGTTCGTCGAATGGGACAACCCGTTCGACGTCGGGATGACCGGGCTGATCGGCTTCAGCTCCGGCTATCACGCGATGGAGTCGTGCGACACGCTGCTGATGCTCGGCACGGACTTCCCGTACCGGCCGTTCTATCCGACCAATGCGAAGGTCGCGCAGATCGACTGGAAGGGCGCGCAGCTCGGCCATCGCGCGCCGCTCGCGCTCGGGCTCGTCGGCACCGTGAAGGAAACGGTCGCGGCGCTGCTGCCGCGCCTCACGCGCAAGACGCAGCGGCGCTTCCTCGAGAACGCGCTGAAACACTACGCGGCGGCGCGCAAGGGGCTCGACGATCTCGCGGTGGCCGAGCCGCCGGGCCGTGCGATCCATCCGCAATACCTGACGAAGATCGTCGACGAAGTCGCGGCCGACGACGCGATCTTCACGGCCGACGTCGGCACGCCGACGCTGTGGGCGGCGCGCTACCTGACGATGAACGGCAAGCGCCAGCTGCACGGCTCGTTCAATCACGGGTCGATGGCGAACGCGATGCCGCAGGCGCTCGGCGCGCAGGGCGCGCATCCGGGGCGGCAGGTCGTGTCGCTGTCGGGCGACGGCGGGCTGTCGATGCTGCTCGGCGATCTGCTGACCGCGCGCCAGCTCAAGCTGCCGATCAAGATCGTCGTCTACAACAACAGCCTGCTCGGTTTCGTGTCGATGGAGCTGAAGGCCGCGGGCTATCTCGACACGAACGTCGACCTGAGCCCGACCGACTTCGCGGCGATCGCGAAGGGCGCGGGCATTTTCAGCCTACGCGTCGAGCATTCGGAGAACGTCGAGCACGCGCTGCGCACCGCGTTCGCGCACGACGGGCCGGCGGTCGTCGACGTCGTCACGTCGAAGTACGAACTGGCGATGCCGCCGAAGATCGAGCTCGCGCATGCGAAGGGCTTCAGCCTGTTCATGCTGCGCGCGATCCTGAGCGGGCGCGGCGACGAGATCGTCGAGCTGGCGCGGACCAACCTGCGGTGATGTGGCGGCGCGGCGCGGCGCGGGTGTCGCGCCAGCGCCGGCGCCCGCGCCCGCCTCGGCCGGTACGCACGTGATGCGGCCCGGCCGGTTTCGCAGGTCGGGCTCGCTTTAAGCCTTTTGGCGGAAGGCGGCAGGAGTCGAACCTGCCCGGGCGCGCCGATACCGCCAACCGGATTTGAAGGGCGGGACAGGCAACCGACGGCGCTTGCGCAGGGCCCGGCCGTCTGTCGCCGTTCCGGGCTCCGTTCGCGAATCGTCAGTCGGGCAACGCTTCGCTGCCGGCGGCCGTCCATTCGCGCACCGCTTCCACGAACAGCCGCAACGCGGCCGGAGGATGCCGGTTCGCCGGGTAGTAGAGGCACAGGCTGTCGAACGTCTGATCCCACTCGGGCAGCACGCGCACGAGCCGGCCGTCGGCCAGGTGCTCGGCGACGCGCGCTTGCGTGACCCACGCGATGCCGATGCCGGCGAGCGCCGCGTCGACCATCAGGTTCAGGTTGCCGAGCGTCATCGGCCCGTCGACGTCGACGGTCACGCGCTTGCCGTCGCGCATCAGGTCCCAGCGATAGAGCGCGCCGCTTTCGAAGCGGTAGCGGATGCACCGGTGGCGCGTGAGGTCCTGCGGCGTGTCCGGTGCCGGATGCCGCGCGAGATAGTCGGGCGACGCCACCGCGACGAAGCGGACCGCGTCGCCGAACCGCACGGCGATCATGTCGCGCGGCACGTCCTCGCGTACGCGGATGCCCGCATCGAAGCCGTGCTCGACGATGTCGATCAGCCGCGAATCGACGACGAACTCCACATGAATGTCCGGATAGCGCGCGACGAAGCCGGGCAGCACATGCCGGATCAGCGGGCGCGAGGCCGCTTCCGACGCGCTGATCCGGATCTGGCCGGACGGCCGGTTGCGGGCGGTCGCGGCGTCGTTCATCGCGTCCTCGAGATCGGCGACGGCGGGCCGCACGCGCAGCAGCAATTGCTCGCCGGCTTCGGTCAGCGCGACCGAGCGGGTCGTGCGGTTGAACAGGCGCACGCCGAGCCGTGCTTCGAGATGGCGGATCGCATGGCTCAGCGCCGACGGCGACACGCCGAGGATGCGGGCCGCGCCGCTGAAGCTGCGCTGTTCCGCGATCGTGATGAAGGTCGTGAGTTCGCCGAGGCCGGTGCGCAGCATTGATGAAATTCCCTCAATAACGCATGAAATGGTACGCGGATTGTTGAGGAGAATCCATCAACCTACACTGGCTTCCACGGCATCCGTCGATCGTCATCCACTTTCAGCAGGAGAGATTCATGCAAACACGCAAGCTCGGAAACAGCGGCCTCGAAGTCTCGGCAATCGGGCTCGGCTGCATGGGATTGAGCTACGGCTACGGCCCGGCCACCGACAAGGCGAGCGGCATCGCGCTGATTCGCACCGCGTTCGAACGCGGCGTGACCTTCTTCGATACGGCCGAAGCGTACGGCCCGTTCGTCAACGAGGAACTGGTCGGCGAGGCGGTTGCGCCGTTTCGCGACCAGGTCGTGATCGCCACCAAGTTCGGTTTCGAAAACGCCGAGCCGATGAAGGGCGTCGACAGCCGGCCGTCGCATATTCGCGAAGTGGCCGACGCAGCGCTCAAGCGCCTGAAGGTCGATCGCATCGATCTGTTCTATCAGCATCGCGTCGATCCGAACGTGCCGATCGAGGACGTCGCGGGCACCGTCAAGGACCTGATCGCCGAAGGCAAGGTCGCGCACTTCGGGCTGTCGGAAGCCGGTGAGCAGACGATTCGCCGCGCGCACGCGGTGCAGCCGGTCGCGGCGCTGCAAAGTGAGTACTCGCTGTGGTGGCGCGAGCCGGAGGCGCGGATCCTGCCGACGCTCGAGGAGCTCGGCATCGGCTTCGTGCCGTTCAGCCCGCTCGGCAAGGGTTTCCTGACGGGGGCGATCGATGCGAACACGACGTTCGATGCGACCGACTTCCGCAATATCGTGCCGCGCTTCTCGGAAGAAAACCGCAAGGCCAACGCAGGCCTCGTCGACCTGCTCGGCCGGATCGCGGCCGACAGGGGCGTGACGCGCGCGCAGATCGCGCTCGCGTGGCTGCTGGCCCGCAAGCCGTGGATCGTGCCGATTCCGGGCACGACGAAGCTGCATCGGCTCGACGAAAACGTGGGCGCGGCCGCGGTGGCGCTGACGGCCGACGAACTGGCGGCGATCGAGACGGCGCTGCGGCAGATCACGATCGTCGGCGAGCGGTATCCCGCTCAGCTTCAGCAGCGCGTCGACCGCTGAACAGGCATCCGGCGGCGGCCGACGCAATCAGGGACAATCTTCACGTCGCCTTAAGTTTGCATTTCCTAGAATCGATTGATCGTCGCGCGAGCGCGGCGGTCCGCTTTGTCCAGGAGGATGCACGTGAAAGAGCCCCGTGTCGTCGTAGCCCGGTTCCGGGCAGTCATTGGCACATCGAAGTTGAACGCGCAACCGCGCAAGGCCGGCCGATGATCTGGCCGAACGCGTTGCGTGTCTCGGCACTGTTCGTGCGCGAGTGGGTCGGCCGCCCGGCCGCGGTGGGTGCGTTGTGCCCGAGTTCGCGGCATCTGGCGCGCGAGATGGCCGATGCGGTGCCGGACGGCGGCGGGCTCGTCGTCGAACTCGGCGGCGGCACCGGCGCGATCACCGCCGCGTTGCTCGAACGCGGCGTCGCGCCGGCGCGCCTCGTCGTGGTCGAGCGGTCGCCAGCGTTCGTGCAGCACCTGCGACGCCGCTTTCCCGGCATCTCGATCGTGGCGGGCGACGCGCGGCAGCTCGAGCGGCTGCTGCCGCCCGACGCGCCGGTCGATGCGATCGTGTCCTGCCTGCCGCTGCGCACGCTGCCGCGCCAGGACGTGGCGGCGATCGTCGATCAATGTCGTCGCGTGCTGTCGGCCGACGGCGTGATGATTCAGTTCACGTACGACTTGCGCCCGCCCGGCCGTCATCCGTTGGGCGATTCGGCATTTGTTGCCTGCGGCAGCCGGATCGTCTGGGCAAATATTCCGCCCGCGCGCATCGTGACCGTGCGCAGCGCCACCGCCGAACACGCGGGTTGACGCACGCGCGCGCAGGGCACCCGGGCACGGTGCCGCGCCGCATCCTTTCATAAGCCATACCGATCCTTCCAGTTTCCATTCACATTGCCGTCACATCGGGTTCCTACCATCGCCTTTCATTTCGAAAGCATCAACGGCGGGGGGATCGGCAACATGAATCGAATCAAAATGGCGGCGCTGCTGTGCAGCGGCGCCTTCGTACTGGCCGGCTGCAACAGCGACGACGGCCCGACCGCCGCGACGCCCGCGCCCGTGCAGGCGGCGGCGCGCAACGTGATCTTTTTCCTCGGCGACGGCATGGGGATGACGACGCTGACCGCCGCGCGCATCTATGCGGTCGGTGAAGACGGCGCGCTCACGATCGACACGCTGCCCGAATCCGCCTTCGTGAAGACCTATTCGAACGATGCGCAGGTGACCGACAGCGCGCCGTCGATGTCGGCGTACATGACCGGCGTCAAGACCAACAACGAAGTGATTTCGATGTCGCCCGACACGAAGGCGATCGAACCGGGCGCCGGTCTCACCGGCAACTGCGGCGCGAACAACGGCAAGTCGGTGTCGACGCTGCTCGAGATCGCGAAGGCGAAGGGGATGGCCACCGGTGTCGTGACGACCACGCGCGTCACGCACGCGACGCCTGCCGCGACGTACGCGCACGTGTGCCATCGCGATGCCGAGAACGACATCGCGGCCCAGCTCGTGCCGGGCGGCGCGGGCTACAACGGCGCGCTGGGCGACGGCGTCGACGTCGTGCTCGGCGGCGGCACGCAATTCTTCGTGCCGAAGGACGGTGGCGGCAAGCGCACCGACGGGCGCAACCTCGTCGACGAACTGAAGGCGAAGGGCTATGCGTTCGCGCAGAACCGCGACGACCTGCTGGCCGCGGATGCGACGAAGCGCGGCAAGCTGGTCGGCCTGTTCTCGTCGAGCCACATGAGCTACGACCTCGATCGCGGCGCAACCAAGGAACCGAGCCTCACCGACATGGCGACGCGCGCGCTCGACGTGCTGCAGAACAATCCGACAGGCTATTTCCTGATGGTCGAGGGCGGCCGGATCGATCACGCGCTGCACGACACCAATGCGAAGCGCGCGCTGCAGGACACGGTCGCGTTCGACAACGCGATCAAGGCGACGCTCGACAAGGTGCGCCAGACCGATCCCGACCTGAAGAACACGCTGATCGTCGTCACGGCCGATCACGATCACACGCTGGTGCTGAACGGCTATGCGGCGCGCACCGGCAAGACCGAAGCGGGCAAGCCCGGCGTGCTGGGCGTGCTGCGCAGCTACCAGACGGGCGCGATCGCGAAGGATGCGGACGGCGCGCCGTACACGATCATCGGCTTCGGCAACGGCGAGAACCGCGTGCAGGGCAGCCGCGCCGGCACCGCGCTCACCGACGCGGTGACGGGCGCCGACGATTATCGCCAGGAGGCGGTCGTGCGCATGGACAAGGGCAGCGAGACGCACGGCGGCACCGATGTGTTCCTCGGGGCGATCGGTCGCGGCGCGGATGCGTTCCATGGCGTGATCGAGAACAACAAGGTCTTCGAGCTGGTGCGCAACGCGGTGCAGCTTTGAGCGCCGACCACACGGGTACAGGGGAATACAGGATGTCGACCATCAAATGCATCGCGGCGGCGCTGGCCGCCGTGGGTTTCGCATGCAGCCCGGCGCAGGCCGCGGGCCAGGCGAAGAACGTGATTTTCTTTCTCGGCGACGGCATGGGGCCGACGACCGTCACGGCGAGCCGGATCTACAAGGTCGGTGAGTCGGGACAACTGACGATGGAGAAGCTGGCTCGCACCGCGCGCGTCAAGACGTTCTCGAACGACGCGCAGACGACCGACAGTGCACCGTCGATGGCCGCGTACATGACCGGCGTGAAGATGAACAACGAAGTGCTGTCGATGTCGTCCGACACGCGCGCGGTTGCGCCGGGCACCGACGTCAACGGCAACAAGACCGTCAACAACTGCGCGTCGGGCAACGGCCAGCCGGTCGCGACACTGCTGGAGCTGGCGAAGGCGCGCGGCAAGGCGGTCGGCGCGATCACGACGACCGAGCTCACGCATGCGACGCCGGCCGCGACCTATTCGCACATCTGCCATCGCGATGCGCAGTACGACATCGCCGCGCAGGCCGCACCGGGCGGCGCCGGCTACAACGCGGCGCTCGGCGACGGCGTCGACGTGCTGCTGGGCGGCGGCCGCAACCACTGGACGCCGTTCGATCCGGTGGCCAACAAGCGCGGCCGCGCGGACGGGCGCAACCTGCTCGACGAGATGAAGGCGAAGGGCTACACGGTGGTGGCCACCCGGGACCAGCTCGCGCAGGCCGGCAACGGCAAGCTGGTCGGCCTGTTCAGTTCGACGAGCCATCTCGAGTACGAACTCGACCGCGTGGCGGGCAAGGGCGAAGGGCCGACGCAGCCGAGCCTCGCCGACATGACGTCGAAGGCGATCGACGTGCTGTCGAAGAACGGGAACGGCTATTTCCTGATGGTCGAAGGCGGCCGCATCGATCACGCGCTGCACGGCACCAACGCGAAGCGCGCGCTCGAGGACACGGCGGCGTTCGACGAGGCGATCCGCGTCGCGCTGTCGAAGGTCGACCTGTCGAATACGCTGATCGTCGTGACGGCCGACCACGACCACACGATGACGATCAACGGCTATTCGAAGCGCGGCAATCCGATTCTCGACATCGGCCGCAACTATCGCGACGGCCAGCCGAGCAAGGACGCCGACGGCAATACCTATACGACGCTGGTGTTCGGCAACGGCGCGAACCGGCCGAACGTGCGCGCGCCGGTCGACTCGGCCACCGCGATGAACGAAGCGTATCTGCAGGAAGTCGGCGTGCGGATGGGCAGCGCGGGCTCGGAGACGCACGGCGGCGGCGACGTGATGCTGTTTGCCGACGGCGCGGACGCGAAGGCGTTCAAAGGCACGATCGACAACACGAAGGTGTTCGGGCTCGTGCGCTCGGCGTTCGGTTTCTGAGTGCGGCGACTTGACGATGAACGGGAACCTTCGATGAAACGCCAGCTTCTCTGTGCGCTCGCCTGCGGGTTGGCGACGCCGTCCGCCTTTGCAGCGGCGGACCTCGACGCCGTATTGCAGCACGAGAGCCGCACAGTGACGGCCGACGGCGTGACGCGCACCACGCTGTATCGCGAACGGATGGTGCGGCGTGACGGGCATGTGTGGGTCGAACGTGTGCTGCCCGTCGCGGCGGCAGGCGGCGCGCACGACGACGATCACGATCATGACCACGAGCACGACGCGGGCCGGCGCGCCGGCGTGCAGCCGGCCGCCGCGCACGCGGGCCACAAGCACTTCAACTTCCAGGCGGCCGCGCGGCACGTCACCTGGGACGGCAAGACGGCGCGCATCGAGTACGTGGACGCGGCGAACCGCACGGTCGTCAGCGTGCCGCCGGCCGAGTACGAAACCACGGGCTTCGACGGGTCGTGGGACAACGCGTACTACGTGACGCCGCCGTCGCAGTTGAAGCGGCTCGCGATCGCGAAGCGCGGCGACGCGCCCGCTACCGTCTGGTACGAGCAGGCCGTGGATACGCCCGGTGCGCGGGGCGTGAACCGGATCCTGTGGAGCGAGCGGCTGCAGGCGCCGCTGTCGGTCGAATACCGGAGCGCGGACGGCCGCGTCGTGCGCAAGCTGACGCTGACGCCGGCACCGGCCGCGCGGCGGGAGACGTTGCCGTGGCAGACGCTCGCCGGCTATTCGCGCAAGGAATACGCGGACTATCTCGACTGATCGACGCGTCGTCAGCGGGGTTTGCGGTCAGGCCGGCTTATCGTGCGAATCGTTGTGCGAATCGATCACGCACGAT
The DNA here is from genome assembly GCF_905339595.1 of Burkholderia sp. BCC1977. Lineage (NCBI taxonomy): Bacteria > Pseudomonadati > Pseudomonadota > Betaproteobacteria > Burkholderiales > Burkholderiaceae > Burkholderia > Burkholderia sp. BCC1977. The sequence goes on along the minus strand of NZ_CAJPGQ010000025.1, from coordinate 60,707 downwards.
CTCGACGAGGCGCTGCGCATCGGCGACCGGATCGCGATCCTGCGCGACGGCACGCTCGTGCAGGTCGGCCGGAATGCTCGTTCCGGCCGATGAACCGACCCGCGCGCGCCAACGCTCGCCGTGGACAGGATCCGAAGAAAAGGCGATCAATCACAGTCGAAACATTTCTGAATGGCGCTTCATGCGGGATTTTGACGCCTTGGCGGAATGAATTCGGCGGGCGCCCTCGCCGGGCGTGCATTTGCGATCGAGATCGAATATCCGGCGTTACGGGCATACCCGGATGTGCCAAACGGGGCCGCTTCAAAAGTGAAACATTCCCCGCTTTCAGGGCCTGTCTCGGAAAGGTCGGGCAAGGGTTTGAATACACACGGGAAATCCATCCGCGCAGCGCGGATGCCCGGGCACTGTGCCGATCGGCACGTTTCAGAATTGAAACATAAATCGCGTGCCGGAATCGGGCGGAGCGGGACCTGTCGCGTGATGAATCCAACGGTCTCTTGGTATCCGGGCCGCTTGGCGGATTGGCATCGCCGATGCGTGATGTTGTCCGGATTGGTGCAGTCGGCCAAGCCGTTCCTCGTTACTTCAGGAGGATTTCATGCGCAAAACCTTAGTGGCGTCCGCTGCACTCCTCGCGTTGGGATGCAGTGGCTACGCGATGGCGAATCCATGCAGCAGCGATACCAGTTCGACATGCAGCCAGAAGGCCGATGACGGATCGAACACCCTCACCAACACAGTCGGCTCGAGCCAGACCAGCACCACCGGGTCCAACGCGAATGAAGTTTCGCCTGGCGCGAGCGTCTATCAGGATTCGTACAACAGCACCAAGATCGTCGCGATCAGCAAACTCGACGGGTACGTGAGCAATGTCCAGGTCTGGGGCATCGGCAACAACGCGACCAACTCGGGCAGCGCGGCCGGCGGAAGCGGCGGCCGGGGCGGCAATGGATATGGCCGCGGCGGCACGGGCGGTAACGGCGGCGCGGGCGGCGCGGGCGGCGCCGGCGGGAGCGGCGGCAGCGCGCATAACGGCAGCGCCACGGCAGGCAACGCCAGCAATGGCAGCGCGACGGCCGGCAACGGCACCGGCGGCGGCGGCGGTGCCGGCGGTTCACCTGGCGCCAGCGGCGGGAGTGGCGGCAGTGCCACTGCGAGCGGCGGCCATGGCTCCGGTACGGGCGGCGGCGCGATCGCGGCCTCGGTCGGGGTCGGCGGCGCCGGCACCGGAAGCGGCACCGGCTGGGGCGGCGGCACCGGCACAGCCGATCCCGGTTCCGCGTGGGCCAGGAATCATGGCAGCGGAAGCGCGTCGGCATCGGCCGGCAGCGGCACCGGCACCGGGACGGGTACCGGCGGCGGCTCGGGTAGCGGTACGGGCGGCTCAGGGTCGGCGGGTGCGTCGACGGCTTCGGGCGGATCGGGCTCGGGCATCGGCGGCGCGGGTGCTTCGTCGGGCGGCAACGGCGGTGCGGCGGCGGCAACGGCGGGCAACGGCGGTGTCGGCGGTGCCGGCACGGGCGGCGGCGCGGCGAACGGCGGCGCGACGACGGCGGCCAGCAACGGCAGCGCAACCGCGGGTAGCGGCGCGGTGGGCGCGATGGGCGGCGCGGGCGGCGCAGGCGGCACCGGCAACGGCGGCGTCGGTAACGGCGCGGTCGGCGGCACGGGCGGCGCAGGCGGCGTCAATACGGTCGACGCGGGGACGTTCAACATGTCCAACGCGATGGCGAGCGTCGGCCAGACCGCGGCGGGCATCATGGTCGCCAACCAGAACAGCGGCATGGCGTCGCTCATTCAGCAGGCCGTGACCGTGCAGGCGAATCTGACCGTAGGACGTTAGAACGGCCGGTTGGTCCTGGCGAGCCGGATGCATCGACGCGGGCGCAGGCGCTCCCGCGGCGTGCGTTCCATCGCCGAAGGACAGGGCTGCCGGCGAGGGCGGGATGGCCGAACGGCCGTCTCGCTCTCGTTGGCGCAGGCCGCGCTGATTGCCGTCGATCGACGGTCACGCGGATTCCGCTCCCTGTGCGCCGGGTTCGAGCCGACGCGCGCAGGGACCAAGGAGACAGCCATGCGAATCCGAACGGCACTTTCGCTGGTGATATTGCCTGCGGTGCTGCTGCCGGGCCTGACGGCCCTTGCCGCGGCCGACGAGGCGCGAACCGTTGTGGCGCAGGCAGCCGTCGGCGTCGCGCCGGCAGCCGCACCTGCCCCACTCGCGGCACGCACGGATCAGGCCGATCCGGCTGCGGCCGTCGCCCCCCCGGCGACGACAGAATCTCCCCCAGCGACCGGCGCCGCGACTGCGCAGGCGGGCAGCTTCGGCGTCGCGATGACGCCCGACCAGCTCGACGAGCATCGGGGCGGCGATGCACTGATCGGCCAGAACTATCTGACCGGCGCGGTGACCGACAACGTGGCGAACCGGGTGTCGACCGGCTCGAATGCGATCACCGACGGCTCGTTCGCCAATGCGAGCGGCCTGCCGACGGTCATCCAGAATACCGGCGCCAACGTGCTGATTCAGAACGCGACGGTGCTCAACGTGCACTTCGGGAACTGAGCGATGAGACAGGTTGCCGCAGCGTGCATCGCGGCACTCGCGTGCGCGCTATCCGGCGCGGCTGCACAGGCGGACGAGATGACGGTCGTCGATCCGGCGGGCGCCGGCTATGCGATGCACGTCACGAGTCTCAAGGAAGCGCGCTTCAAGCGCACCGTCAAGCAGCAGTTCGATTTCAGCTGCGGGTCGGCTGCCGTCGCGACGCTCTTGACTTATCAGTACGACTATCCGATGACCGAGCAGACCGCCTTCGCCCAGATGTGGGAGAACGGCAATCAGGAGAAGATCCGCCGGCAGGGCTTCTCGCTGCTCGACATCCGGCGATTTCTCGACGCGCACGGCTTCGTCGCGGACGGCTTCGAGCTGCCGTTGCAGACGCTCGCGAAGACGCACACGCCGGCGATCGTGTTGATCACCGAGCACGGCTATCACCATTTCGTGGTCGTGAAGGGGCTGCGGGACGGGCGTGTGCTCGTCGGCGATCCGGCCACCGGCACGCGGCCGATGTCGCTGGCGAGTTTCGAGGGGAAGTGGGAAGACCATGTGATTTTCGTGATCCACAACCGGCCCGAGCGGGCGGTGTTCAACGATCCGCGTGACTGGCGCGTCGCGCCCAGCGCGCCGCTCTACACCGGCATCGCCCGCGACGGCCTGTACAACGTCGTGATGCCGAAGCACGGGCCGAGCGACTTTTGAGGACCGTCATGAGATCCGGGACCAGGAAGATCGCCGGCATCGCCGCGATGGTGTGCGGCGGGGTGACGTCCGTGAGTGCGGCGGCGCTGCAGGACGGCGCGCCGGCCGCGACCGTCGAGGCGGTCGCGCAGACGGGCGGCGTCGTGCCGGCATCCGGCACGAACGCGGGCGCCGATCCGGCGCCTGCGGAGTCGCGGGCCGGCGTGGCGCCGCTCCAGCGTGCCGCGCCGCTCGCGACGGCGGAGTGCGCGGCCGGGCCGCCGGCCTCGGAACCGGGCGACGCGCAAGAACGGCACTGGCCGGCAACCGGCGCGATCGCGCTCAGCGACGCGCGCCTCGATGCGATGCGCGGCGGCTTCGATCTGCCGAGCGGCCTGAAGGTTTCGTTCGGCGTGTCGCGTGTCGCGTTCGTCAACGGCAATCTGGTCGCGACGACCAACTTCAACATCCCGGACATCAGTCATATCACCGCGCAACAGGCGCAGGCGCTGGCGGCCGCGAATGCGGGCGCGCTGATCCAGGTTGGCGCCGGCAACGCCGCGCAGCCCGCCGCGCTGCCGGCGCTGACCGGCGCGGTGATCCAGAACACGTTGAACAACCAGCACATCCAGGCGGTGACGACGATCAACACGACCGTCAACACACTGTCGATGTTCAAGAACCTGAACGTGATGTCGACGCTGAACAATGCGCTGATCGGCGCGTTGCCGGGACGATGAAGGGGCGATGAAGGATCGGCGAGCAACCGATGCATCGCAGGGGAACGGCCGATGAGCGGGCAGCGGCACGCCGGGGCGGGCGTGCGTCGCGCGGCCCGCCGTCGGCGCCGTCCGGCGATCAGAAGGCAATCGGCACGCGCAGCGTCATGACCACGTCCGGCGTGTCGCGCGTGAGGCCGGCGCCGATCGAGAGATTCAGCGTGGTCTTCGGCGACAGCCGGTACGAGTAACCGAGGAGCAGCGAGCCGAGGATCACGCGCACCGAGCTGGGCACCGTCTGGCCGTTCTGTTTCGTGGGCAGCACGATGCTCTGGTCGTAGCCGAGGCTCACCGCCGCTTTCTCGTTCAGCGCGAGGCCCATGCCGATATTGAAACCCCAGATGTCGCCGGGCTGCACTTTGCCGATGAAGTCCTTCTGGCCATCGCGAATCGTGAGGCTGAGATTGTCGCGGCTGAAGCTGTGCAGATAGCTCAAGTTGCCGAAGAACACCACCGGATCGGACGGAAAGAGCCACGTCAGGCCCGGCTGGACCGCGTAGAAGCCGGAGCCCGTCGGCTGCTCGAGCGGCAGGCCGGTGCCGGTGGCATTGCCGACGCAGCGCGTGACGCAATCGGTGACGACGTCGAACGGGCTCTTGCCGGTGGCGGTCTTGAAGCGCAGCCAGCCGATGTAATAGAACTTGTCGGGGCCGCCGGTATTGAACTGGTAGCGCAGCGTCATTTCGACGTCGCCGAGGCCTTTGCCGTGGCTGTTGAACGCGTTGTCCTGGGCGGAGCCGGTGAAGATCTCGCGGCTGATCGTGTCGTTCGTCGAGTACACATAGGGAACGCGGACCTCGACTTCCATCCGGTTGCTGATCCCGTAGCGCACCGCGACCGCGCCCGTCAGCGTGGTCGTCTTGACTTCCCGCACGTCGACCAGGCCGATCAGCAGCGCCGGGATGATCGTGTAGCCGACGAGTGCGACGCGGTTCGACGACGAATAGCTGAACTGGAACGACGGCTCGACGACGAACTTGTGCTTCGGCGTCAGCACGCCGGGCTGATCGAAGATCGGCGCGACGGGCGGCGGTGCGGTGTCCGCCACCGGCGCCTGGCCGACCGGCTGGCTCGGCGGCGTGGCGGCCCCGGCCGCGGATGGCGCGTTGCCGGGAGCATTGCCTGCCGTGCCGGCCGGGGTGCCCGGGTTGTCCGTATTGGCCTGCGGCGCCGCGTCGCCGGGGCTGCCGGCATCACCGGGGCCTGCCCCGCGCCGCGCCGCGAGTTCCCGATTGTCCAGCGCCCGGCTCAGGCGCGACAGATTGGCTTCTTCGTCGGCCAGTTTGCGCTTGAGCGCGTTCAGTTCCTGCAGGTGGTGATCGACTTCCTGGCGCAGTGCGGAAATGTTTTCCTGCGTCGACTGGGCGTCGAGCGATTGCGCCTGCGCCTGGGCCTGAAAGAGCAGCACGCTTGCATAGCTGATGGCATGGATGCAGCGAAATGGCATGCGTTTCACGGTGCGTCTCCACGATCGGGCCTGCGGTTCCCCGGCGCATACCGACGGCAGGCCGGCACGCGCGTTGCCCCGGATCGTTTCGCTTCGCGTCACGTCACGCGTCCGCTGAACGCGCGTTGCATCGCACGCGAGCCAAAGGCTGGCTCGCCGGCTGCATCGCGGCAGCATCGATGTGCGTGATCGAACGCAATGAAACTTCGGCAGCGAGGCCGCGCGCCGACACTCGATCGTCAATGTGCACAACGTCACCACAACGTCACGTAGTGCCGGCCGAACGACGCGGCGGCAGTTCTCACGAGGCTAGTGCAGGCCGGCATCGAAAACCAACCAGACAAACCCTTGCTCGCGGACGGTGGACAACGGACGACACGGCGACACCCGTTTCGCGGGGATTTCCGTCAATACCGAATGCACGTTTCGAGCCTGTGCGCGCGGGCCGCGCGGCGTGTTCATGGGCGTGTTTTCCCGTGTGCCGGCGGGCATTGTTCCGGCCGGCCGATGCCTGAGGCTTGCCGCCGTTGCCGCCGGCCGACCTCGAGCTGCATCGCTCGCCCGGCATCTGCGATCCGCTGACCGACGATCTGGTGTCGCTGATCGAGGCGCTGGTCGACGAGCGGCGGCGGGCGTCGCTCGAGGCATTTGCGTAACGGGAAGCGCGCCGCGCGGCACCGGCGGAAGCAACCGCGGCGGATCGCGGGCAATCGGCGCGGCCGCTGCGACGCGTTGCCCGGCATGCCGTTTTTTGCACCGCGATCCCGTTTTTTTGCACGGTCTTTATGCCGTGTCTTCTAAGCTCGGGATGTGTCCAACAGCCGGGACGCCCGCCGTCCGCGCCATGACCGCCATCCATCCCGCACCCGCCTTCGACGTCGCCGGCCGCCGGCTGCGCGCCGGCGCCCGCTGCACCGTCATTCCCTTTCCGCCGCCGCGCCCGCGCCTGCATCTGCCCGTCACGCTGACGGCCGGCACCGGCGCGCTCGCGCACGCCCGGCTCGCGGCGCTGCTGCATTCCCCGCTCGGCGTGTATGTGGTCAGCGCGCGCACCGTGCGCGACGTGATCCACGTGCAATTCGACATCGCGCCGGAGGATCTCGACTTCACGCTGCACATGCTGATCGCGCAGCAGGCCGATGCCGTGATCGGTCCCGTTGCCCGGCGGTTGCGGGTCGGCGCGCCGGTTCGCCCGGCCGGGGAACGCTGATTGCTTGTACGGTTTGCCGCTGTTGCGCCGGCCGCCGTGCTGTTCGCGGGCCGGCCGCGGCGGACGTTCGCGCGCCGCTTCGCACGCGGCGCCGACCCTCGACAGGGAGGATTCATGTACCTCGCGGAAGAAGTGCCCGCCGCGCGTCCGGCAAGCGGCCGCGTGCGCGCGGCGACGCTGCCGTCGGGCACGCAGCTCGCCCGGCAGTTGCGGGTGACGGTTCGCGCGGCGGATGTGCTGCTGCGCCAGGCGATCCGGTTGCCGGATCGCCATCAGTGGTCGGTCGACTTCGAACGCGTCGACGCGGCCGGCGGTCCGTTGGCCGCCTGGGATTCGCACGTGACGCTGCGCATCGCGAAGGCGTTCGCGCCGTCGGTCGATGCGAACACGCGCGCCGGCGATCCCGACCAGGTTGCGGTCGAGATCCGGCTGTTTCTTCCGGAGCAGGCCTATCTCGGCGAGCAGCGCGTCGGCATCTTCGGCCGGCGGCACGGCAACCGGTTCGGCGCGACGCTGTCGGTGACGGCCGGGTCGCAGTGGGGCGGCCGGTGCAACGAATGCATTCCGCCGATCGGTCGGCACGTGCGCGGCGACACGCTGGAGGCGCTCGTCGACATGGTGGCGGGCATCATCAACGCGGCCTTGTTCGCGGCCGGCCATCCGCGCCCGGGCGGTTCGTGACGACGCAGGCGGCGCGCGCCTGACCGTGGTTCAGGCGTCGCCGGTCTGGCCGGTTTGCCGCTGCAGGTCTTCCATCAGCTGTTCCGCGAGGAAGTCGCACGGCGGGCGCTTCGATTTCGTGCTGCGCGCGAGGATCAGTTCGAGCGGCGGCAAATCGGGCAGCCCGTGCGAGCGGCCGAGCATCGACAGTTGCGCGGGAATCGCGCAGCGCGCGAGCGGCGCGACCGCGAGGCCGGCCTCGACCATGCTGAGCAGCCCGAGCAGGCTCGGGCTTTCATACGAAGTGCGGAACGGCAGCTTCGCGCGTTCGAGGCTGCGAATCGCGTTCTCGCGCGCGACGCTGCCCGGCATGAACACCGCGATCGGCAGCGGCCGTTCTTCCCACACGCGCGGCCCGTTCGTCATCGCGGCCCACGCCATCGGCTCGTGGCGGATGAAGTCGCCGGACAGCCCCTTGATGCGCGTGCCGCACACGAGATCGACGGTGCCGTCCTTCAAGAGCGGCGCGAGCGCGCTGCTCGGCAGCCCGATCACCTGGATCTCGACCTTCGGATAGGTCGCCGAAAATTTCTTCAGCACCGACGGCAGCAGCGACGACGCATAGTCGTCCGGCACGCCGATGACCACCTTACCGGTCACTTCCGGCCGCACCACGGCCGCCCACGCCTCGTCGCGCAGCGCCAGCATTCGTCTGGCGAATCCCAGCAGCACCTCGCCTTCGCGCGTCAGCACGATGCTGCGCGGCTTGCGCACGAACAGCGGCCGCCCGATCGCGTCCTCGAGGCTCTTGATCTGCATGCTCACGGCCGATTGCGAGCGGTTCACCGCTTCGGCGGCGCGGGTCATGTTGCCGGTTTCCGCGACGGCGACGACGGTGGCCAGCACGTCGTGATCGAGCATCTTCATCGGTATCAGGAAAACTGAACGTAACGATCAGCATTATGCGTTTTTATTGTCGCTGTGTGTCTGCCATAGTGGAAACAGGCCGGCCGTATCGCTCGATGCGGTGCGGCCGTCACGCCGGCGTGCCCGGCACGCAGCGCCGAACAGGGAAGAGTGGTGTACCGATGATGGATCATCCGTTGCGTGCCGCACTGGCCGCGGAATTGCATGCCCGGCCGTTCCTGCGGCTCGCCGAAGCCGTGTCGCTCACGCATTACGCGATCTACGCGGACGGCCAGCCCGACATCCACGAAACGCTGCTGCACGCGCTGTGCCGCGACACCGGCATTGCCGTGCCGCAGGACGGCGCGACCCACTACGCGGTGCAGTCGCCGTCCGGCTGGCACCTGAAGTGGGAACGCCACACCGAATTCTCGACCTTCACGTTCGTCGCGCCGCGCCGCGACACCGGCTATTTCGACGATCTCGCGATCGAAGGGATCCCGGCCGCCTGGTTCGCGCGGCTCGCGGGCATCCGCTTCGTCGCGGTGCGCATGGAGTTGCTGTCGGGCGATGCCGCGCGGCTCGTGTGCGGCGACCTGCGCCGCTGGATCGACGGGCCCGCGCTCGTCGGCAGCAACGTGCTCGGCGGCGGCAAGGTGTTCTGCGACTGGCATGTGCGCGACGACGGCTTCATGCGCTTTCTCGTCGTCGACGAGGATTTCCGTGAGGAGCAGGGCGGCCGCCTGCTGCAGCGCCTGTACGAAATCGAGACCTACCGGATGATGGCGCTGCTCGCGCTGCCGGTCGCGCGGCGGATGAGCCGCGAGCTCGACGAGATCCACGCGGCGCTGCACACGCTGATGCAGCGGATGGACGCGAGCGGCGCCGACGGCGACGACGCGGCCCTGCTCGTGAAGCTCACGCATCTCGCGGTGCGGGTCGAAGCGCTGTCGGGGTCCGGCGGCCGCTTCAGCGCGTCGCGTGCCTACGAAAAGCTCGTGCTGGCGCGCATCCACGAACTGCGCGAGGAGCGCATCGAAGGGATGCCGACGATTGCGGAATTCATGGAACGGCGCTTCGCGCCGGCGATGGAAACCTGTCGCAGCGTGTGGGCGCGTCACGAGCAGATCGCCGGGCGGATCGCGCGCGCGGTCGACCTGCTGCGCACGCGTGTGAACCTCGCACAGGAAAAGGACGTCACGCGTTTGCTGGCCGGTATGGAGCGCACCGCGCGCAATCAGCTGCATCTGCAGCACGCGGTCGAAGGGCTGTCGGTGGCGGCTATTTCGTACTACGTGCTGTCGCTCGCGACCGCGGCGTTCAAGGCGCTGCACGTGATGAACCTGCCGGTCGATCCCGAGCTGGCGGAAGGCCTGCTGATCGCGCCGGTCGTGTTCGCGGTGATTCACATCACGCGACGCACGCGCGCGCAGCTCGCGCGGTCGGAGGCCGCGCATGACGGTGCGCCCGTGCAGGTGGCGGCGTTGAAGCAGGTCGGTTAGGCCATTAAAAACACAATCAAGGAAAGGAGTGGAGATGACTTTTTCGCAGAATCAAGCGGGTTTTTACAGCGGTTTCGATGCCGCGTTCGACGAGCCGGCATCGGACGATGCCGGTGTGCCGGAAGCGGCGCGCGTGACGTCGTATCAGGCCGTGCTGCAGGAACCGATGTCGTCGCTCGTCGGGAATACGCTCGATCGGCCGGATGTCGCGGCGGTGGCGATTCTCGGGTACAACTGACGCGGGGTTGATCGTGTGTGCCGCCCGGCTGCGTAGGCGGCCGGGCGGCTTTGTTGATTGGCGCGGTGTGTCGTACTCAGTCGCCGGAGAGGTCACCGATCGACGCGCCGTGCGGAATCTGGCCGGACGTGACCTGCCGGACGTATTCGTCCTGGGCATCCTGGATGTTCTTCGAGATGTTGCCAAGGACTTTTTTCATGTAGTCCTTGGCAGCGTCGGTCTGGCGTGCCATCCAGCCCTTTTCCTCGATTTCGCGCAATGTCATAAACACACCGTCGCCGAGCGCCACGTTATTGAGTCGCGTAATCGTGTTGTGCACGAAATTGTCGAAGAATGCGATCACTTCCGGTGTCAGCGTTGGCGGGTGCACCCATGCTGTGGCCAAGGCACGCACGGTCTTGTCCGAGATGTCGTCGACTGTTCGGCGTTCGCCGAATGTGTATCGCGGGACCTTGGTGTTCGGATCCTGGCTCTTGTAGTACCAGTCCCGGCCCTCGTAGTTGGGCAAGCCGCCTCCATGCGGGAAGACCGCGTTGTAGACGTCGGCATCGACGGTGTTGATGAACAGGTTGTTGCCGGTGCTTTCATGCGCCGTGCGGTCATGGACGTAACGCGCCCACGACACGAACAGCTTCTGGTGCTCGAGGAAATGCGTTTCGAGCGGGCCGTTCGATTTCGGCAGCATCGCGGTGTAGGCCGCGAAGAGATCATTAACCGTGAGATTCTTTCCGTTGACGTTAACGGTCTTCTGGAAATCAAATTCACGAGCGACCATCGGGTCGGTTTCTCGAAGTTTGGCGAGTGGCAGCAACGGTACACCGGCTGACCATGCCCGGTCGAGCATATTCCGGGCGGATACACGCGCCAGTTCAGCCGACTTGCGATCCTCTCCTTCATGAAATCCGCCTCCTACATCTGCCTGACTGCCTGGATAGACGATCTCCAGGAGGTTTGCATGATCGGAAGATTTTCTGGGGGAATCCAGATTTTTATAGAAACGCAACTCCGTCGCCGCGACGTGGTGGACGATCGACTTGAACTCCTTTTGGATATCGTATTCACCAAGCGTTTGCTTGGAAAGGCTGAGGAATACGCTCAGTCCCTTGATGGTGAGGCTGGCGCCTTTCCCTGCGGCCGGCACCACGCCAAGCACGGGGGCGACTGCCTTTGTGAATATCGAGTCGGCATAGGATGTCGAAACGCAATCAAACAGCCCCATGAAGTCGAATTCGACGGGTATTCCTTTGTATGCCGGCTTCCCGTCTTTTGTCTTGCATACCTTGCCGATTAATTCGTTTGCGAATTTCCGGGCGATGGTGCCGCCTCTGTCGTAACCGAAAACTGCGACACGAATGCGTTTTATTTCACGAGGATCGCTGGTGGCACGGTCAACATTGGCTTCAAAGTCAGCAATCGCCTGACTAACACGAACGTCGAAGCCGGTGCCCAGGTAGGCTGCCGAGAATTCAGTGTCACGGACCGCTGGAACCGCGTCGGCCACGGTCGATATCCCGGCAGGAATCAGATCAACACCAATCTTTTTGACTGTAAAGGATTCCTTCAGGGATTTTTTTATGGTGTCTGGGGCGTTGCTGATGGCATCGAGTATCGACGATTTAGCGTGTGAGAATATCGATTGATTCGCGCGATCAGAAATCAGGCGCTTTCCAATATCGTCCCTGACCTTTTTGACAGGGTTATCGATACCTTTTCCTTTGGCTTCCTTGTACAGCGCGGAGCCCGTATCGGTTGCCGCCTTCTTGAGCGTGCCTACTGTCTGGTTGGGCAATTCCCGCCCCATTCCTGCATAGTACGTTCGGTAGATGCCAGTCGAATTATCGCTTTCGATGTGGGCCTTATACAGGCGCGCGATATTCGAAGGATTCTCGTCATCGAGGCTTTGTCCGAAGCCGTCAAAGAAGAAGGACTGGTAGATTTCCTGGTGGCAACGGAAGCATGGGCTGGGAGCGGAAGCTGGAAGTTGCGTGCTGACGCTGGCTGCCCGCGTGGCGCGTGCCGCGCCTGCATTGGCGCTAGATTGCGCTGGCGTTGCGCCTTGTGCTGGGATCGTATCGTTAGGCATGCTTTCCTCCCGGCTTACTGCAGATTCGGATTGTGCGGATCAGTCGGTCGCTCGGCCCATCGCGCTTCAATCTTTTGCTTCGGCAAGAAGAAGAATTCGATATATCCGTCGTGCTTGTTGGGAAGCGGCGGAATAGCGATGTCAGTCTCGAATACGTCGCCGGGCAGATTGTTTTTGTATTGCTCTTGCGTCAGCTCATACTTGAGTTTGATATGCCAAGTCTTCTTGCCCCGAGGCACGTCCATGCAGCATACGGTTCCGCCACCTCCACCGGGCTTGTTCGCACGGACGTTGCCTGCGCCAAATTCGTCAATCTTGACGCTGTAGATGCTGCGATCGGTGAAGTTGTAGCCAATGACACGGTACGGGCCATAGCTCGAGGTCTGCGCATGTACCAACCATGCCCCGCCAAGCAGCAGCACTGCAATGACAATCGGGTTGCGAATGAGGCGGCGAAGAAAATTCGGCATGTGATTGTTCCTGTCGTTCAGTTCGTCGCGGACGACGCATTGCTCGTTGTATTCGGGTTGCGGAGCGTGGCCGGGTACTCGCCCCATTCGGCTTCGATCCGGCGGTCGGGCAGGAAATGAAACTCGATGAAGCCGTCGTGCCTGTTCGGCAAAGTTGGGACGGCAATGTCCGTCTCGTAGACTTGCGGCGACAGGTTCCTGGCGTCTTCTTCGGGGGGCAGGTCGTACGTGATCTTGATGTGCCAGGTCTTCGTGCCGCTCGGTACTGCCATGCAACAAGCCGTGCCACCGCGGCCACCGAATTGACGAGCGCGCACGCTGCCTGCACCAAAGCCGTCGACGACGAAGCTGTAGATGCCTCGATCGGTGTAATTGAAGCCCGCGACGCGATAGGGACCGTTGCTCCCGATTCGAGCCTGCGCAATCCCGGCGCGCGCTCGTCGCCTTCATTCTGGCGATCCCAGTGGAACCGGACCTTGATCCGGTTCAATTCGTCGGTGTGGACTTCTTCGCCCTTCGGCCCCGCGACGGTCGCGGTTTGCAGATGCATCTCGGGTTTCGGGTGCTCGAACGGGCTGCGGAACGGTACCGTCTGGCGCTGTGCCTCGATTTCGACGAGATAGAAGCCTTCGCTGCCGTCGGCGTGGCGCACGGTCATCGCGCCGGCTGCGTCGCCGAGCTGCGCCTTCATCGCGTCGAACTGCGCGGCCAGGCCGTGCGGGAAATGCGACGGCGTAGCCGGAATGTTGTTCCTGATCCACCACTCCGTCTCGACGACGGCGAACCGGTTGCCGTCCTGTTCGGCCGGCGGGTGGGCCGCATGGCCGGTCAGCTCGAACACGCGGCCCGCGTCGATGCCGCGCATCCCGCCGATTCCGTGGAAGCGCTTTGCGCGCGATTCCCATTCTTCCATCCGGATGGTCGACTGGCGGTTGCCGTTACCGTGGGCGCCGTACGTATAGGCGCCCGTATACGTGTAGACCTCGGTCTGGTTCGGCAGGTCACCCTGGTCAGGCCGGGTCGGTACGTCGGTGCCCTTCGGATTGAGTGCCGTGCCGGGTGACTTGTAGTCGAACGTGCGCGTCGTGTAGTGGCTGCTCTGCAGCGTGCGCGAGCCGGACCACTGGACGAGCGCCTGGGTCTCGTCGCCCGAGGCCGCGCGCTGGAACGGCACACGTGCCGGCGCGGCGGCGGGCAGCGAACGGAGCGAATCGGTGATCACCAGCGTGTGGTGCGAGCCGTCGCCGGCCTGCTCGAAATAGCCGAACAGGCCTTCGTTCTCGAGCAGGCGATGGACGAAATGCCAGTCGTCCTCGAACTGCATGCAGAACGACCGGTTCTGCAGCGGCGCGGAAAGCGCGAAACGGAACATGCCGGCGGCTTGCGGATGCTGGTTGAACACATCCGTCACGATTTCGTCGGCAGTGCGATCCTGCCAGATGCGCTGGTCGCGGCGGTACCGGAGGAAGCCGAGCCACGACATGAAACGGATCTGGTACGCGGTGATGCCGCCGTCGGAGCCGAGCCGGCGCGCCGTCTGCACGTAGCCGTGCCATGGCAGGCAGGTGTCGCCTTGTTGTTCGATCCAGAGCGTGACGGGCTGTGCGATCAGCTTCTTCAGCTCGATGTTGTCGCGCGTCGAGACGGCGTCGACCGTCAACGTGAATTCGCGGCCGAGCCGCGACGTGCCGTGAACAGTCTGGGGCAGCAGCACGTTCTGGCCCAGCGGCGTATCGAGCTTGAGCAGGCGGCCTTGCTGAAACAGGCCGCCCCCGATCGCGCGAACGAGTTCTTGTGGATTCATCGTCGTGGCCCTCTTGGATCGAGAACGATGAGCAGGCGATTCGATCGCCGGATTTATCGCAGGAATGCTCTCGGTTGGCGATTTTACCGGATAAATCACACCATTTCGGCATCGGGTTGTCGGCTTGTATCTGGGGCCGGAGCCGGTGCGAATGAGCTGCGGGGAGGTCGTCGACGGCGTCGCATATGCCCACCGCCCGTCGCTGCGGTCATCGCGTGCGCGTGGCCGCCCCGGCGTGCTGCACGAGCGCCAGTTCGACGAACGCACGCGCCGCGGCGCTCCGGTACGCCCCCTTGCGCTGCAACAGCACCGCCGTACGCCGCAGCACCGCCGGGTCGAGCGCCACGGCGACGAGATCCTCATGCTCGGCGGCGATCGTCGCGGGCAGCAGCGTCGCGAGATTCGTGCGGCGCACGATCTCGAGCACCGCGCCGATCGAGTTGGCCTCCATCAGCACGCGCGGCCGCACGTCGTGCTCGCGGAAATAGCGGTCGATCTGCCCGCGTGTCGCGAATTCGGCCGTGAGCAGCACGAGCGTCGCGTCGCGCAGCGCGCGCTGGCCGGCCGTGCGCTTTTTCGCGAACGCATGCCGGCGGTTCACGACGAGCGCGAGCGTCTCGACCAGCAGCGTCTGCACTTCGATATCGGCGGTCTGCACGTCCTCGAACGCGATACCGACATCGAGCGCGTCGTCGACGAGCTGCGACTCGATGCGCTCCTGCGACATCTCGTGCACCGACAGCGACACCTCCGGATACCGGCCGTGGAACGCTTCGACGAGCGGCCCGACGAGATAGGTCGTGAAGGTCGGCGTCACCGCGATCCGCAGCGAACCGCGGCTCAGGTCCTGCACGTCGTGAATCGCACGACTGCCTTCCGCGAGATCGTGCAGCGCCTGCCGCGCATAGCGGAAATACACGTCGCCCGCGTCGGTCAGCCGCGTGACGCGGCCGGTGCGGTCGAACAACTGCGCGCCGAGCGTGTCCTCCAGCTGGCGGATCTGCTGCGACAACGCGGGCTGCGACACGTGCAGCGCGGCGGCCGCGCGCGTGAAACTGCGATGCTCGGCAACCGCCAGGAAGTAGTTGATATGGCGCAGCAGCATGTCCGTTCCTATAAGTCGTGCTTATCCGGTGGATCATAAATCAGTCTTTTACCTTATTGGAAGCCGGGCGTAACCTGCTCTTCATCGATCCCGCACACACCGGAGGCCACGCAATGAAGGACATCATCGACGGATTTCTGAAGTTCCAGCGCGAGGCCTATCCCGAGCGCGCCGCGCTGTTCCACGATCTCGCGCGCCGGCAGAACCCGCGGGCGCTGTTCATCTCCTGCTCGGACAGCCGGCTCGTGCCGGAACTCGTCACGCAACGCGAACCGGGCGACCTGTTCGTGATCCGCAACGCCGGCAACATCGTGCCGTCGTACGGCCCGGAGCCGGGCGGCGTGTCGGCGTCGGTCGAATACGCGGTGACCGCGCTGCGCGTGACGGATGTCGTGATCTGCGGCCATTCCGATTGCGGCGCGATGACCGCGATCGCGACGTGCAAGTGCATGGACCACATGCCGGCCGTCGGCCACTGGCTGCGCTATGCCGACTCGGCCCGCGTCGTGAACGAGGCGCGCACGCATCGCAGCGAGCGCGAGCGCATCGACGCGATGGTGCGCGAGAACGTGATCGCGCAGCTCGCCAACCTGAAGACGCATCCCGCCGTGCGGCTCGCCCGAGAAGAAGGCCGCATCGTGCTGCACGGCTGGGTCTACGACATCGAGTCGGGTTCGATCGACGCCTACGACGGTGCGACCGGCCGGTTCGTTTCCCTCGCCGAGCATCCCGGCGTTTGCGCAACGCCCGCGGCGCTGTCCGCCGCGGCCTGACACCTTTTTGCCGACCTACGAGGTATTGCCATGATCCAGTCCCAGCACAGCCAGACCGCGCGCCACGCGCTCGCCGAAACCGTCGTCCTCGCGAAGGCGCGCAAGAACCTGTCGTTCGCGCAGCTCACCGAAGGCACCGGCCTGAGCGAGGCGTTCGTCACGGCCGCGCTGCTCGGCCAGCACGCGTTGCCGGCCGCTGCGGCGCGCAGCGTCGCCGACAAGCTCGGCCTCGACGACGACGCGGTGCTGCTGCTGCAGACGATTCCGCTGCGCGGCAGCATCGACGATCGCGTGCCGACCGATCCGACCATCTACCGCTTCTACGAGATGCTGCAGGTGTACGGCACGACGCTGAAGGCACTCGTTCACGAGAAGTTCGGCGACGGCATCATCAGCGCGATCAACTTCCGGCTCGACGTGAAGAAGGTCGACGATCCCGAAGGCGGGTCGCGCGCGGTGATCACGCTCGACGGCAAGTACCTGCCGACCAAGCCGTTCTGAAGCGGACGCCGCGCCGCTGCCGGCAGGGTGCGCGGCGCGGCTTCCGCCCGACGTGCGCCGGCCACCGGCGGCGCACGGCTTAGCCCATCCGTTTCAACGAGGACACAGCCATGGATTTTGTGAAACGCACGATCGATCTCGCGATGAAGAACGTGGAAGAGGGCGGCCGCCCGTTCGCGACGGTGATCGTCCGCAACGGCGAGATCGTTGCCGAAAGCCCGAACCTCGTCGCGCAGACCCGCGACCCGACCGCGCACGCGGAGATCCTCGCGGTGCGCGACGCCTGCCGCAAGCTCGGCACCGAGCACCTGACCGACTGCGAGATCTACATCCTCGCGAGCCCGTGCCCGATGTGCCTCGGCTCGCTGTACTACTGCAGCCCGAAGCGCGTGATCTACATCACGACGCGCGAGGACTATGCGCCGTTCTATCGCGACGACCGCAAGTATTTCGAGCTCGACACGTTCTATGCCGAGTTCGCGAAGCCGATCGACGCGCGCCGCCTGCCGATGGTGCAGCAGAAGCACGGCGACGCGATTCGCGTCTATCAGCGCTGGAGCGAGCTGAACGCGAAGTGATCCGAGCCGCGCGACGCAACTGTCGCGACGGCTCGTTTTCCCCACCCCTCCGCTTCGCCCGGCGGCCGTCGAGCCGGCCGGGCGCCTGCCTCCGCATGACAGCGCGGGGGCGTCCCGCATTCCCCGTTTTCCCGCCCTTCCGAACATCGATTCCGTTCAATGTCCGGAACGGAAATCCGCGATCCATAAAGTTTTTGACGGGTTTGGAAATTCGCGCTGGCGACGCTGTTCATCACGGCGGTGACGAGCGGCGTGATCGGCGTGATCGTCGTGAACCAGATGATGATCGCGCGCGAGCGGCGCCGGGTGGCCGACATGAAGGCGGCGTTCGCGGCGGCCTGAGCGGGTTGTTCATTGCGTGATGAAACGGCGGGTGCGCGATGCGCCCGCCGTTGGTCTTGCTGTCATGACCGACGCGGCGGCGTGCGGCCGGCGGACGCGCTATAGTCGTGCGACACCCGCCGCGGACGCCACGTGTCCGGCGGCCCGCTCACGCACGCCTTCACGCCATGACCGCGCATCCCGCCGTTTCCCTTCGGCTGACCGATACCGAACAGCCCGCCGCACGCGACTTCATCAGCCGCAAGCTCGGCGAATTCAATTACGCGATGACGGGCCGCAGCGACACGGCGGCGCTCGACGTCTACGTGACCGATCCCGCGACCGGCGAGGTCCTGGGCGGCCTCACCGGCCGCACGTCGCTCGGTCTCTTCTTCATCGACCTCTTTTACCTGCCGGAATCGCTGCGCGGCGGCGGCTTCGGCAGCAGGCTGCTGCGCGAGGCCGAAGCGGAGGCGAAGCGGCGCGGCTGTGCCCGCGCGGTGCTGTACACGATTACGTTCCAGGCACCGGATTTCTACCGGAAGCACGGGTACGAGGCATTCGGCGAAGTGCCGTGCGAGCCGGAAGGGACGGCGCGCGTGTTCATGGTCAAGACGCTTTGAAGACGCTCGCCTGACGTCACCGCTGCGGCGTCGCGCGCCATCGCGACGCGCTCGCCGCTCCGGACGTCTGCCGCGGTGCGACGACGGCACGCTGCCGCCGCCGTTCCCGCGCGGGTTCGTCGTCGCGGCGTGGAAGTCACGCGACAGCAAGACCGGAGCGGGGCGCAGGCCGTCGTCGGTCAGGACAGCGGCCGCATCGATTCCGGATCGACCGTCCGGCTCTTCGCGCGCTGCCCGTCGCGCAGATCCTTGTACCAGAAGAGGGCGACTTCCCCGTCGTTCGCGCCGTCGGCATACAGGAAGCGGTCGTGGCCGCCCAGGACGAAGCCCGCACGCGCATACGTGCAGCAGGCCGCGACGTTGTTCGCCTGCGTTTCCAGCCGCATGAAGCCGAACCCGCGGCTGCACGCCCATGCTTCCGCGGCCGCCAGCAGGAACTGGCCGATCCCTTGCCGCCGGCAGCCGCGGTCGACCGCGAGTTCCGCGATTTCGGCCATCCCGTTCCAGCTTTCGGTGATCGCGACGAATCCCGCGAGGCGTCCGCCCGCGGTCGCGCGGAACAGCGCGGTGCCGCCGGACGCCTCGCGCGCCCAGCCGGTCGGGTCGAAGCCGTAGTCCTTGCGCCGCACGGGGAGCGCGCGCAAATCGAGCAGATCCTGGTACGGCGCATTCAGCTCCCACGCGATCTCGAACGAAAAGTCGCATCCGTTCAGTTCGTCGGCGGGCAGATCGGCCGCCTGTTCGATGCTGATGTGCTCGGCTCGGTCCATGTGTCGGTGTCCTGTCTTCAGCGGGATTGCCGGGTATTTCCCCGTGGCGGGCGGCGCCGCCCTGCGGTGAGCCGGATCGTGCCCGTTCCTGGTTTGAATTGCTGCGCTCGCACAATGTTTCCCCCTGGCGGCGCGGTTCGACGCCTGATTATGCGGGATATCGGCGCGGACGTTGCCGCGCTTGGGCCGACGGCGCGGGATCGCCGGTCTCGGCCGTGCCGCGCGTTCGCCGGCGCGCTGTTGCGCCTGGAAGGAGGATGCAACCCCACCATGCCTCGCCGCGGAACGCGATATATTCCACGGTGCATATCGAAACGATAATCGACCGCACCGACCCACATTCACCAGCACGGGAGCACCATTTTGAATTCGACGCAGCGGGAAGCCGTCGGCGAAGCGTTTTCGCTCGACGCGATGCAGCACGCAAGGACCATGACGTGGCAGGCCGTCGACGCGATCGCCGCCGGCATCCGGCCCGGCATGCGGGAATCGGAAGCCAACGCGCTGGGGTTGCGCGTGCTCGAGGAACTCGGGATGGACCGCATCTGGCATCCCGTCATCGTCCGCTTCGGGGAGAACACGCTGCGCACGTTCAAGGAGCGCTCGGTCGCCGACCCGGTGCTCGCCGACGACGACATCTTCTTCATCGATCTCGGCGCCGTCTGGGCCAGGCACGAAGGCGACGCGGGCGCGACCTTCGTCCGCGGCGACGATCCGGACAGGCTCGCGTGCGCGCGGGCCGCGCGTGTCATTTACGACGAAGTCGAGCACCACTGGCGCACCACCGGATGCGCCGGCATCGCGCTGTACGCATTCGCGGCGACGCGCGCCGAGGCGCACGGCTTCCGGCTGAACGTCGACATCAAGGGCCATCGCGTCAGCGACTTCCCGCACGCGATCTACAGGGCCGGCAATCTCGGCGATTTCGACGGCGCACCGGCCGCCGGGCTGTGGATCCTGGAAATCCAGATCGCGCACCCGACACGGCCGTTCGGCGCGTTCTACGAAGACCTGCTCGTGTGAGCGCGCGCGGGGCGGCGGGCGACGCGCGCCGTCAACGCGCGTCGCCCGCCGCTCGTCAGATGCTGATCGCGACCGGGCCTGCCAACGGCGTATAGCCGTCGTCGAACAGGAACCACGCATCGTACTGGCCCGACGCCAGCGCGCTGTTCGCCGTCGACGAGAACAGCAGCGAACCCGTGCTCTTCGGCAGATACGCCCACGACTTGTAGCCGCCCCTGGTCGGCTGCGCGCCGCGTGCGTAGATGCCGACCCAGTTCTTCGGGCTGTGGCGCCACGGCGGCACGACGTAGTCGAACCGCAGCGTGCCGTACGACGATCCCTGCGACGACAGCGCGGGCACGAACTTCCCGTTCGTATTGCCGATCGCCGAATCGGTCAGCAGCGTGCCCGCTTGCGCCTGCACGCAGCCGGCCACGCGGCGCAGGAAGTCCGGATCGTCCGCGACGCGAATGCTCGCGTCATACCAGCCGGCGTCGCCGTACCACGTGACGGCCTGCGTCGCGCCGGCCGGCACGGTCGCCGACTGACGCGCATTCATCCCGTACGCGTTGTCGACGAGCTGGAACGTCGTCGCGCTCGACCCCGCGGTGTTGTCGAGCGTGATCTGCACGTTGCCGTTCCGCACGTCGTAGCAGAGGCTCACTTCCGCCGACGATCCCGTATTCCCCGACGCACCGATGTTGCCGCGGAACGTGTGCAGGAATCCGTTCGGTCCGTAGACCGAATAGTCGTAGCCGCCGTTCGAATTCAGCGCGAGCGAATCGGACAGGTTCGTGCATGCGTTCGCGCCGGCGCCGATCGTGTATTGCCGCGGGATCGTGCCGGTGCCGTCGACCCACGCCTGCAGATGCACGCCGGCCGTGCCGGTGTTGGTCATCGTCAGCGCGAGCGTCTTGCCGGCGCGGTTGACCTTGCCTTGCACGAAGAACTCGTACGGCAGCCGGCATGCGGCATTGCGGCCGGTCGCCTGCGCCGGCACCGCGGTGGTGGTGGCCGGCGGGATGATGACCGTCCAGCCGTTCGGATCCATGTTGCTGGCCGGGCTGGGGATCGCCGGGACCGTCTGGTCGGGATTCGTGAAGTCGAACGCCGACGTGAGATCGCCGCACACGGTGCGCCGCCACGGCGTGATGTTGGTTTCCTGCAGCCCGAAGCGCGCTTCCAGGAAGCGGCTCACCGACGTGTGGTCGAACACCTGCGAATTGACCTTGCCGCCTTTCGACCACGGCGAGATCACGAACATCGGCACGCGCGGGCCGAGGCCGATCGGCACGTCGCCGCTGGCCGAGCCGTCGGACGCCGCGCCGCTGCCGCCGACGAATTCGGCCGCGGTCGAGACCGTCGACTGGCCGGTGCCCGCGTATGCGCTGGACGGCACGGCCGGCGGCACGTGGTCGAACAGGCCGTCGTTCTCGTCGTACATCACGAGCAGCACCGTGCTGGCCCAGACCTTCGGGTTCGACGTCAGCACGTTGAGGACGTTGCTCACGTACCATTCGCCACCGCTCGCGGCCCACGACGGGTGCTCGCAATACGCGTAGGGCGCGGCGATCCACGATACCTGCGGCAGCGTGTCGTTCGCGACGTCGGCCTGCAACTGGCTGAAGAGGCGCGTGTCGTATTCGGTGCCGCCGCCGGTCGGGTCGATCTGCGTGCCGTTGAGCGCCGGCGCGAGCGGATCATTCGCGCCGAGGTTCTGATACTGCTTGAAGTTGAGGATGACGTTGTCGCCGTAGTTGCCGTTCCACCAGAGATCCTTGCTGGAGCCGTTGTATTCGCCGTAGCCGTGGCCGGCGTCGAGCCCGTTGCCCTTGTCCTGGTAGAACTTCCACGTGACGCCGGCCGCGTTCAGCCGTTCCGGCATCGTGGTCCAGCCGGTGCCGGTCATCGTGTTCGTCGTATACGGCGCGTAGCCGGGCACGTTGCCGCAGCAGCCGGTCCACAGATACAGGCGGTTCGGGTCGGTCGGCCCGAGCATCGAGCAGTGGTAGCTGTCGCACACGGTGAAGGCGCTCGCCAGCGCGTGATAGAACGGGATGTCGTTCTGCGTGAAGTAGTACATCGTGCCGCTGGTCTTCGCGCCGGCCCAGTTGTCGTAGCGGCCGTTGTTCCAGGCGCTGTGCGTGCCGCTCCAGCTGTGGTCGAGGTCGCCGTAATAGGTGTCGCCGTTCGCGACGCCGGCCGGCGGCGACGGGTTGAACGGGAACACGTAGGACAGCAGCCACGGCTGGCGCCAGACCGGATACCCGCTCGAGATCACGACCGGGCGCGGATCGCCGAAGCCGCGCGCGCTGCGCAGCGTGCCGAGGTAATGGTCGAACGACCGGTTTTCCTGCATCAGGATCACGACGTGCTTCACGTCCTGAATCGTGCCGGTGACGGTGGCCGCCGGAATCGACTGCGCGCGCAGGATGCTTTCGGGCAGCATGCCGGTGACGGCCGTGGCGCCCGCGAGCTTCAGCGCATCGGCCAGGAACCGACGTCGTGTCGTGGAATTGTTTTGCATGATCGCTCTCTGTCATGAGTGGCCGGCCGGACTGGCCGGACGCCGCCGCGCTTGACGCGCCGCGCGTTGCAGCGGTCGTCGCGCCGGACGTGGGCATGTGCCCGTCAGTGGCAAGCCGTGGCGCAGTGCAGGACCGGCGTGGAAGCCGGGCCCGATGCCGATGCGCGGTTCGCGGCGAGGTTGCCGGCCGCGCCGGAATCGCCATCGCCGCAACCGGCCAGCGTGCAGAGGAGTGCGATCATGAAAGCGCCGCGCCAGTGCGGAAAGCGGCTTTCCGGACGGGCGGGCGGAGCAGGGTTGTCCCGACCCGGTTCGAGTCGGATTCCTGAGTGATTGCGATGCGTCGTGCGTGTTCCTGATTTCATTGCCCCTCCTGACATGAAATGAACAGCGGAGAATATCGCCCGAATCAGAACAACTTCATGACAGGCCATCCGCGCGTGCCGGCCGCGTAGCGGCCGTAGTGCTCGTCGATCAGCGCGGTGTGCGCGTCGTCTTCCAGCGCGCCGACCCGGGTGATGAAGCGGACCCAGGCCTGATCGCCGTCGAGCGGCAGCCGCGCGGCCGCGACGGCACGATCGCCGAGATCTTCCGCTATCGCGCCGATCTCGCGTTGCTGTCGCCGGTCGGCGTCGATCACGTGCGCGGCGCGACGCACTACGACCGGATGGAAACGGAAGTCGCGCGCGCGATGGTGACCAACGCGGCGGATGTCGCGATCCTGGCCGACTTCAGCAAGCTCGGCACCCACAGCCGGATCGGCTTTTGCGAACCCGCGCGGATCGGCACGCTCGTGACGGACCAGAAGGCGGAGTCGGTCGACAGCGACAAGCGCATCAGGAAGGTCATCCGGAACATCGTGCCGGCCTGACGCAGGCCGGCGCGCGGGGGCCGAGCCGCCGCCGTGATCCGGTACATGCGGTCTGCATGCTGTCTCGCGGCCATTTCCCGGCGTAATATATCGACCGATACAACGAAGGCGCGCCGACAGGCGGGCCGGCACGGAGGCGGGCGATGGAGATGGCAGGCACGGCGGCGCCTTCGGCGCATCAGGCGGCAGCGGGTTCGATCGCGCTGGCCGGCGCATTCGAGCGGCCGATGACGGTGACGCTCGACGACTTGCGCCGCCACGCGTGCGTGAGCGCCGCGCCGTTCGACCTGCGCTGCTTCACGACGAACCGCTTCATCCGGTCGGTTCAGCCGTATCGCGGCGCACGGCTGAACGACCTCATCAACGAGGCCGGGCTGCGCAACGAGATGCCGGGCGACTTCAAGCGCATGGTGTTCATCGCGTATGCGCACGACGGCTACGCGGTCACGTTCTCGTGGCACGAACTGTTCAACACGCCCGTCGGCGAGCACGTGATCGTCGCGTACGCATGCGGCGACGCGCCGCTGTCGATCGACGATGGCGCGCCGCTGCTGTTCTCCGGCGCGGACGTGCTGCCCGCGCCGCGTCACGTGAAGCGGCTGGCGGGGATCGTCGCGCGCGTGCTGGCGGTTTGAGCGGGCGCCGCGGCATCCATCGTGTATGCTTGCCCGCAACGTTCAACCGGCGGAAAACATGAAGACTTCGGCACACCCCAAGCCAGAGGTGCGGTTCAGAATGCGCATCCAGCAGGGCGACACGATCGCGCTCGGGCCGGGCAAGGTCGCGCTGCTCGAAGCCGTGCGCGAGCACGGGTCGATTTCGGCGGCGGCGCGCAGCCTGGAGATGTCGTACCGGCGCGCGTGGCTGCTGATGGACGAGTTGAACCGGTCGCTGAAGTCGCCTGCGACGATTTCCGAACACGGCGGCCAGAGCGGCGGCGGCAGCGTGCTCACGCCGGTCGGCGAGGAAATCATCCGGCTCTATCGCGAGATCGAGGCACGCGCTTACGCGGCCTGCGCGGGCGAAATCGCCGCGCTGACCAGGATGGTGCGCCGCTGAGGTTTGCGTTGTCGGGCGTTGCCGGCGCGGCCTAACCGTGCCGCAGGCAGAAGCGCGACGCTTCGCCCGCCTGCGCATCCGGCGGCATCACTTCGCGCGCATGCGCATCGAGCCGCCCGATCAGTTCGACGAAGCTGGCGACGCTCGCGGTTCGCAGCGGGTAGTACGCGATCTGGTGGCGTTCGCACATGCGCTTGAGCAGGTTCACCGAATCGTGGTCGACGCAGTCGACCGGGAACACCACCAGGTTCGCGCCCGGCAGCGCGGCGGCCAGCAGGCCCTTGCGATCCTCGATGCCGCCGTCGTGCAGCGTCAGTTCACCCCCTGCCGTCTCGACGATCCGCCGGATCGCGCGGTTCGACCCGGGACGGCCGCCGACGTAGACCACGCGCTTGCGCTGCAGCATCGACAGCGACTCCGCCACGGGCGCGGCCGGATCGTCGGTCGATGCCTGCACCGCCTGTTCGATCGCGCTAGCCTCGGCGCGCAGCGTCTTGACCATCGTCATCAGGTCGTCGAGCCGCGCGCGCATCGCGCGGGCGCTCGCCTGTTCCGCGGCGATCCGCTGTTCCGCCGCCTCGCGGCGGCTCGTGTGCAGCGCAACGCGTTCGTCGCGCGCGGCCAGCGCCTCGCGCAGTTCAAGCACTTCGTCGCGCAACGCGCTTTCGGCGCTGATCGGCGGCGCGTTCCGGCGTGAATCGCGCGCATCCCGTTCCTTCAGCGCGGCATCGCGCGCCACGCTCATCTCGTGCAGCCGTGCCTGCTGTCGCTCGATCTTCGCGTGCAGCGCCGCATTCTCTTCCTCGAGCGCGACCAGCCGGCGGATATCCGCGCGATTGGCCGCGCCGACCAGGTGCGACAGCATGTGCAGGTCGCCGAACGCCGCCTGGCGCACGGCCATCGTCGTGCGCGGATGCGTCATCAGCGCCCAGTACGCGGGCGGGATGTCGCCGCTTTTCAGTGCGTCCTGCCACAGCGCGAGGAGCGTGTCGGCGTCCTTCGCCTTGTCGAATGCACGTACCGCACCCGCATAGCGTTCGTCGAGCGCCTTGTGCAGCGCCTTGCCGCCGGCCGCGCCTTCGATCGCGAGCTCGACGGCCGCGTGGTGGATTTCCAGGTCGGTCGCGCGCTGGCGGTCGAGATCGGTGAATTTCGGCACGAGCTTGCGCAACGCGTGCGTGGTCAGGCAGGTGCCGATGATCGAACAGTGCAGGTTCGAATCGAGCTCGGACAGGCGCGCGCGGCGCTTCAGCTCGGCCTGCTGCGCACGGGATGGCGCGCAGCAGGCGTCGGTCCGCCCGGCGCCGGCGGGCGACGGGCCGCCGGACGACGGCAGGCCCGCCGTGCGGGCCAGGCGAAAGGGCGGAGCGTGCATGTGGACCTCGATCCGGGCCCGACGGGCCGGAGACGGATGCGCGAAAGATGGACCGCAATATACCATGGAATATAACGGTCGGAATGCCGGGGCAACGCCCGGTTCGCGGCTCAGCAGAGGGCGGCGGATTCCGGGTTCGAAGCGGGCGTGTGACGTTCGATCACGTGTTCGACGCACAGCCCGACCAGCAGCACGTCGACGCGCTCCAGCGCGGCCACCGCGTCGCGCATCGCGGCCGGGTCGTTGCTGAATGCGTCGGAGAACACGTCGTCGCGCGTGCGTTCGAGGCCGCGCGCCAGCCCGATCGCGCGGTCGAGGTCGGACCGGCGCGTGAAGCGGGCGGCGTGCGCGTCGCGTTCGAGCGTCGCCAGCAGGTCGCGCAGGCTCAGCGCGGACAGCGTGTCGTCCGGCGCGGCGGAGAACACCCGGATGAAGCGCATGACGCTGCCGCGCAGGCGCCGGAACGCATCGACGACGTCCGTGACCTGCTGCGCGCGATCGTCGCTCGGCAGCGGCCGCAGCGCGCTGATCTTGCGCGTCAGGGTTGGCGCTGACGTGTGGGCGCTTGCGGTGCGCAGCGGGGCGCGGTCCGTCGGCGGGCGGGGCATGGCGTGTCTCCGGTGGCCCAGATAGCGATATATTCTATGGGATATATCGATGGTGCAGCGAACAGGCTTCGTGGATCTCGATTTACTCGCTCGCACACCACGCGGCTACCGCGATGTCGCGCTGATCCGGGCGGAGCTGCGCCGCGCGGGTTTCGCCGACGTCGACATCGCGACGCACGAGAAGCTGAGTCGCGCGGCGTCGGCGCGCGATGTCGCCACCGCGTATTGCCTGGGAACGCCGCTGCACGACGAAATCGTCGCGCGCGATGCCGGCTTGCTTCAGCTCGCCACGGATCGAGCAACCGAGGCCATTGCCGGACGCCATGGCGACGGGCCGGTGGCCGGCAAGATTCAGGCGCACGTCATCGTGGCGGCAGGCTAGCGGCGCCCCGATTGCTCAGATCAAATCCTCGCCACCCGATTGCTCGCGAACCCTAAGTGTGCCGCTCCACCGTTCGACTATGCTGAATTGTCTGCGGCCCGAACTTCGCGCCGCGACCCGGCGAACCGGCGATGACGGGAGGGCGCGATGAGCGAGCAAAGCAACGTGCAACTGGTGCAGCAGGCGTACGCGGCGTTCGGCAGGGCCGATATCGACGGCATTCTGCAGACGCTGTCCGACAGCGTCGACTGGTTCATCCCGGGGCCCGCGGACCTCGTTCCGTTCGTCGGCAGACGACAGGGGCCGCAGGAGGTCGCGGCGTTCTTCGCGGCGCTTGCGGCGACGCAGACCGCGGAACGGTTCGAGCCGCTCGAGTTCATCGCCAGCGGCAACCGGGTCGTCGTGCTCGGCACGCAGCGCTGGCGTGTCCACGCGACCGGGCGCACTTACGAGGACGACTGGGTGCACCTGATCACGATCGAAAACGGGAAGATCGCGGCGTTCGTCGAGTATCACGATACCGAGGCCGAAGCCGCTGCACATCGAGGGTGACGGTGCCGAAGACGTGCCGGGCTGCCGTGCCCTACGGTTTCGGCATCCGGCGTGGTTGGCACGGGCCGCGGTGCCGCACCGCTCCACCCGGCACGGCACCGCCAACGGCCTGAACGGCCGCCCAGGTCAATCGATCGCGCGCATTGCGTGGCGCAGTTCCTGGTAGCTGCGCAGGCCCGTCACGCCGAGTTCGCGGCCGATCCCGCTGAGCCCGAAGCCGCCCCAGCACACCTGCGGGTAGATCAGCTGCGGTGCGTTGATCCACACGAGCCCGGCGCGCACGCGTGCCTGGAACTGCTTCGCGATTTCCGCGTCGCGTGTCACGACGGTCGCGACGAGCCCGTAGCGCGTGTCGTTCGCGAGCGCGATCGCCTCGTCGTCGGTGCGGAACGACTTCACGCACGCGACCGGGCCGAACACCTCGTCGGTCCACAGCAGGTTGTCGGCAGCCGGTTCCGCGACCACGACCGGCGCCATGAAGAAACCGTTGCCGCCGGCCTCGGCGACGCGCCCGCTGAACGCGACGCGTGCGCCCGCCGCGATGCCTTGCTCGAGCATCGCCTCGACGCGCGTGCGCTGCGCGGCCGAGATCATCGGCCCCATCGCGACCTCTCCGGTGCCAGGCGGCGCGACGACGAGCGCGCGCACGGCCGTCTCGAACGCGGCCATGAAGCTGCGATAGAGGCTGTCGTGCACGAGGATGCGTGCGGTGGCCGAGCACATCTGGCCCGCGTTCGTGAACGCGCCGGCGACGGCGAGCGACACCGCGACGTCGAGATCGGCATCGTCGCGCACGATCAGCGACGACTTGCCGCCGAGTTCGAGCGTCACGCGCTTCATGTCCTCGGCCGCGGCCTGCATGACCTTGCGGCCGGCGGCCGTGCTGCCGGTAAACGAGATCTTGTCGATCAGCGGATGCGCGGTCAGCGCCGCGCCGACCTCGGCGCCGCCGTTCACGACGTTGACGACGCCGTCCGGCACGCCGGCTTCGGCGATCAGGTCGAGCAGCGCGTGTTCGGTCGGCGACGTCAGTTCGGACGGCTTCATCACGACCGTGCAGCCGGCCGCGAGCGCGGGTGCGAGCTTCCACGCGGTCGTGACCATCGGGAAGTTCCACGGCATGATCAGCGCGGCGACGCCGACCGCGTCGTGGAAGCGCTCGGCCGCGACGGCGTCGCTCGGCAGCGCGACCGGCTCGGCCGCGAACAGCGCCGGGTTCTCGCACAGCTGCGCGTAGTACGCGAACGTCGCGGCGACGTCGCCGACGTCGGCGTCGGCCTCGAACGGCGGCTTGCCGCTCACCTGCATCTGCAGCGCCGCGAGGCGCTCGCGGCCGGCTTCGACGCGCTCGGCGATCTTCGCGAGCAGGCGGCCGCGCTCGGCGGGCGGCGTGTCGCGCCAGCCGGCGAACGCGTCGTGCGCGGCGCGGACCGCGGCGTCGACGTGCGCGGTCGTCGCGAATTCCTGCCAGCCGATCGCCTCGCCGGTCGAGGCATTGAAGATCGGCGCGCCGGCTTCATCGGAATGCGTGTGCACGGACCGGTCGGCGATGCGGGCGGCAGGCAGCACGATGGTCGCGACGGAAGGGGAAAGCTCAGCGGTGGACATGACGGTTTTCCTGTCGATCGGATTAGCGGTAGGCGACGCCCGGCATCACGCAGAGCATCTCGTACGCGAGGTTCGCGCCGACGAGCGCGGTGGTGCCGGTCGGGTCGTACGGCGGCGACACTTCGACGAGATCCGCGCCGACGATGTTCAGCCCCTTCATCCCGCGGATGATCTCGAGACCCTGCTGCACCGACAGGCCGCCGATTTCCGGCGTGCCGGTGCCGGGCGCGAACGACGGATCGAGACCGTCGATGTCGAAGCTGAGATACACCGGCGTGTCGCCGATGCGTTCGCGCACCTGCGCCATCAGCGGCGCGAGCGACTGGTTCCAGCATGCTTCCGCCTGCACGACCGTGAAGCCCTGCTGGCGGCACCAGTCGAAATCGTCCGCGTGGTAGCCGGTGCCGCGCAGGCCGATCTGCGTGACCTTGTCGCATTGCAGCAGGCCGTCTTCCACCGCGCGGCGGAACGGCGTGCCGTGCGCGATCTTCTCGCCGAACATCGTGTCGTTCACGTCCGCGTGCGCGTCGACGTGCACCACGGCGACCTTGCCGTACTTCTTGTGCAGCGCGCGCAGGATCGGCCACGCGATCGTGTGGTCGCCGCCGAGCGTGATCGGCCGGCAGCCGTTCGCGACGATCTCGTCATACGCGTCCTCGATGCGGCGCACCGAATCCTTCAGGTCGTAAGGATTGGTCGCGACGTCGCCGATGTCGGCAACCTGCAGCGAATCGAACGGCGCGGCGCGCGTGGCCATGTTGTACGGGCGCAGCAGCACGGATTCGGTGCGGATCTGGCGCGGGCCGAAGCGCGAACCCGAGCGGTTCGACGTGCCGAGGTCGAGCGGCACGCCGACGAAGCACACGTCGAGGCCGTCGGTCGTGTCGGCCTGCGGCAGGCGCATCATCGTGGCGATGCCGCCAAAGCGCGGCATCTCGTTGCCGCCCATTGGTTGGTTCAGTTCGCGGTGCATGGGGCCGTCTCCTCTTTCTGGTGAAAAACGATCGGCCGATGGTAGAGGAGAACGCGGGCGCGAAGATTTTGAAGTCGCAACGTTTACATCGACGGGTCTCGATGCGAGTGGCGCCGCCGCATCGACGCGGCGCAACCGTCGGCGGGCGGTCGGCGACCGGCCGGATCAGCCCGCGATCGCGGGCGGGGTGGCGGTTTCGTCGTCGTGCGCCGCGGCGGCAGGAAACGCCGGCGCGGCCGAGCCCCATGCGGCGAGCTCGCGCTTCGTGCGCACGCCGAGCTTCGCGAATGCGCGCTTCACGTACGACTCGGCCGACGCGACGCGCACGCCCAGGATGTCGGCGGTTTCCGGCACGGTCTTGCCGGAGATCAGGTGCTTGCAGGTTTCGTACTCGCGCTTCGACAGCTTCACGCCGTCGGCCGCGACCCGCGCATCGAACTGCGCGAGCGGATGCACTTCGGGCATTGGATGCGCGACGCGTCGCGCGGCGGTGGTCGACGCGTGCAGCTCGAGCAGCGGGAACAGCACGTCGCTGATGCTGCGAAAGCGGTTCATCTCGGCGAGCGTGAACGGCGGGCGGTCGCGGCCGCGCTCCAGCGCGATCGAATGCTGCGCATAGCGGGTGCCGCGCGCGAGCACGCATTCGTGGCCGATATGCACGTCGTCGAACAGCCGCTGGCGGAATTCGCCGGGCGGGATCGCCGCGATGTCGCGCACCACCAGCATCGTGCCCGTCTTGCCGCGCAGCCCCGCGAACAGCGGGTCGCTGTCGAGAAAGCGCTCGTAGTAGAGCGTCATCACGTCGGAGATTTCGGCGGTCCCGGTGCCGATGCCGCTGCTGCCGATCCATTCGCATCGGTAGCCGGTGGGCATCGTGCCGTCGACGCGCGAGCGTTCGACGTGCGCGACGTCGAGCGGCACCACGTCGTTCAGCAGTTGCGTGAGGCGCGGCACGAAGTGCGGCGTGCCGACCGTCTCGATCAGCTCGCCCAGCGCCTTGAACGACACGTTGAAGCGCTCGGAGTCGCGGTGGAAGGGGTTCACGTTGAGCAGCATGCGGTTCCCCCGGGTGAAAAGCGCCGCGATTCTAGCGGTTGCGGCCTGAAACGTCATTAGGGGGAAATACCGGCAGGTGTCCTGCCGACCGGTTTGCCCCGGAAAACGCAGCTTGTCCCCCCCGAAGGGGGGCATACCGGGGCAGTGTAAATGAGTAACTTTGTCTCTGCTTTTTTCAATCGAGAGACGAAAGATTCAGATGACCAAACTGATCAAGGACATCCTGCCGCTGGGCGCAGGCATGGGCGAATTCACGAAGCTCGACTTCGGGATGGACGAAAGCGACTGGCGCGCGGCCGAAGGCAAGAGCGGCAGCTACCTCATCGGCTGGTGGGAAGGCAAGGCGGGCTCGGTGGAGTTCCCGGAAACCGCGGCGGACGAAGCGGTGTGGCTCGTCGAGGGCCGGATCGCGCTGACCGACGTGGAAGGCAACCGCAAGGAATTCACGCCGGGCCAGGGCTACCTGTTGCCGGCCGGTTTCGCGGGCCGCTGGGAGACGATCGAGGACGCGAAGAAGTTCTACGTGCTGCTCGAGAAGTCGTGAGGTAAGCAGCCGCCGCCGTGGCGTCGTCGTCAGGTTGACGCGCGCCCGGCAGCGGCTGCGTTCTGGATCGACCGCAAGCGACGTTCGTCGCGTTTCCGCCGACGGGACGCATCGCTCCTTGCGGTGCAGGCGCCGATCGTCGCTATCGGCGAAATCGGCGAAATCGGCGAAATCGGCACGCCGCGCGAGCACGATCAGCACGATAGGCACGATAGGCACGATAGGCGCGGGCCGCGATCACGTGGGATGGTTGGGATCATGGAAATGGAAGTCAACGACGCAACACAAGCCGCACCGCCACACGCGCACGCCGCGCGTCGCGCACCGGTCGCATTGAGCGCCGCCGAGGCGCTCGCGAATACGAAGCTGTTCCCGTACTGGCTCGACAACCCGGCCGCACCGGCCACCGAGCCGGAACTCGTCGGCGACGTGACGGCCGACCTGCTGATCGTCGGCGGCGGCTTCACCGGGCTGTGGGCGGCCGTGCAGGCGAAGGAACAGATGCCGCACCTGAACGTGGTGCTGATCGAGGCCGGCAAGGTCGCGCACGGCGCATCGGGCCGCGCGGGCGGGATCATCTCGACGTCGGTGATGCACGGGCTGCCGAACGCGGTGCGCGTGTTCCCGAACGACATCGCGCAGCTCGAGGCATTCGGCCACCACAACCTCGACGGCTTCGAGGCAACGCTGAAGCGCTACGACATCGACGCCGACATCGAGTGGAACGGCGAAATGACGGTGGCGGTCGACCCGGAGCACATCGCGCACCTGAAGGGCGACTACGACCTGCATCGCGAATACGGGCACGACGTCGTGCTGCTCGATCGCGAGGAAACGCTCGAACAACTGAACTCGCCGCTGTTCGCGGGCGCGCTGTGGTCGCGCAACCGCAGCGGCATCGTGCATCCGGCGAAGCTCGCGTGGGGGCTCAAGCGCGCGGCGCTGTCGCTCGGCGTGAAGTTGTACGAGCACACGCCGCTCACGACCGTGACCGACGAAGGCGGCACGGTGTTCGTCAAGACCCCGAAGGGCAGTGTGCGCGCGCCGCGTGTGGTGTTCGGCAGCGGCACGGCAAAGGTCGGCATTCCCGACATCAACCGCCGCGTGATGCAGGTGCGTGACCACGTGCTCGCGACCGAGCCGCTCACGGACGAACAGCTCGCGCGGATCGGCTGGAAGAATCGCCAGGGCGTGTACGACACGCGTACGCAGCTCAACTATTTCCGGCTGACGAAGCACAACAACATCATCTTCGGCGGGCTGGTCAGCTATCACTTCGACGGCGACCCGGAACCGCATCAGGACGGCCAGCGCGAAACCTACTACCGGCTCGCGGAGGCGTTCTACCGCACGTTCCCGCAACTGAGCGACGTGCGCTTCTCGCACGCGTGGGGCGGCCCGATCGACTACTGCTCGCGCGGCTCGGTGTTCGCGAAGCGCTATCTCGGCGACAAGGCCGTGTTCGTCGCCGGCTACACGGGCTTCGGCGTCGCGGCGAGCCGGTTCGGCGCGTTCATGGGTCTGAACATCCTGTTCGATCGCGACAGCCCGGAGCGCAAGCTCGACATCGCGAACCAGAGCCCGAGCTACATCCCGCCCGAGCCGATGCGCTGGGTCGCGGCGAAGATCACGTTCCATGCGTTCGACGGCGCGGATGCCGAAGGCGGCTGGAAGCGCGCGTGGATCAACGGGCTCAAGTCGATGGGCTTCCCGATGTAGGCGACGGTCGTGCAGGAACGACGGGTATGGCGCGTGCCGTTGCCGATGACGGCGCGCGTCCGGTCAGGTCCATCGGCGAACCTGGCCGGCATCGTGCCGGCCCGACACGCGCGAACGCGCAGCGGCTTGAAGCATGTTCTCGAATACCACCGATCTCGATCTCCGGCTCATCCGGGTCTTTCTGGCCGTCGTCGATGCGCGCGGCATCACGGCCGCCGAGGCATCGCTCGGCGTGCGGCAGTCGACGATCAGCACGCAGCTTTCCGCGCTGGAAGCGCGGGTCGGCTTCAAGCTGTGCGACCGCGGTCGCGGCGGCTTTCGACTGACATCGAAGGGCGAACGCTTCGCGGCCACGGCGCGCACGCTGGTCGCGGCGACGTCCGAGTTCGTCGCGCGCGTGCGCGACATCGACCGCAAGCTGGTCGGCACGTTGTCGATCGGACTGATCGGGCAGGCGCCGCTCGTCGAGAATGCGCGCGTCGCCGACGCGATCGGCACATTCCGCAAGCGCGACCAGGCCGTCACGTTCTCGATGAAGGTCGCTTCGCCGCAGGAACTCGAGGAAGGCCTCGTCAACAACCAGCTCGATTTCGCGATCGGGTATTTCTGGCATCGCGTGCCGGGGCTCGACTACACGCCGTTGTTTACCGAGGAGCAGGTGATCTACTGCGGTCGCGGTCATCCGCTGTTCCATGCGTCGCAGCCGGTGTCGATGGACGACCTGCAGGCGCACGACTGGGTGTGGCGTACGTACCCGGTGCCGGAGGAGCAGTGTCCGCTGCCGGAGCGGCGCGTGACCGCGAGTGCGGACAGCATCGAGGCCGCGACGATCCTGATCCTGTCGGGCGGCCATCTCGGCTACCTGCCCGCGCATTACGCGGAGCCGTTCGAGCAGCGCGGGCTCGTGAAGGCCGTCGGTCGTGCGACGTTCGGCTTCGATGTGCCGCTGCATCTCGCGATGAAGCGCAATGCGAGCGGCAAACCGGTCGTCGATGCGTTCCGCGAGGACTTGCTGCGCGCGTTCAACATCAAGGCGGTCGCGCTGGCTGCGTAGCGGGTGCCGCCCGTGCGACGCTCAGGCGTCGATGCGCTCGACCTTGCCGACCAGCAGCCCGTACGACAGGCTGCCGGCGAGCGCCATCGCGGCGATGTAGGTGATCGCGCGCGAGAAGTCCGCGCCGTCGACGAGCAGCCCGATCACGATCGGCGTCGCGATCGCGGACAGGTTGCCGATCAGGTTGAACACGCCGCCCGTGAGGCCGAGCAGCCGCGCCGGCGCGAGCCCCGACACGAGCGACCACGTGATCGACGCGAAGCCGTTGCCGAAGAACGCGATCGTCATGAACGCGATCACCCAGCCCGTCGACGTGACGTAGTTCGCGCCGATGATGCAGGTCGAGATCAGCAGCCCCGAGATGATCGGCAGCTTGCGCGCGAAGCCCTGCGACGCGCCGCGCCGCATCAGCCAGTCCGACAGCACGCCCGAGCACAGCACGCCGACGAACGCGGCGAGAAACGGCAGCGACGCGAGGAAGCCCGACTTGATGAAGTCCATCCCGCGGTACTTGACGAGGTAGGTCGGGAACCACGTGAGGAAGAACCACAGCGTCGAGTTCAGCGCGAACTGGCCGAGGTAGATGCCCCACAGCTTGCGCCGGCCGAGCACGACACCGAGGTCGCGCCACGTCGACGGCGTGCGTTCGGTGCGCGCGGCGATGCGGTCCTCGAGATCGACGAGGCCGCCGCCGTCGCGGATCAACGCGATCTCGGCCGTGTTGACGCCGCGAAACGCGCGCGGCTCGCGATACACCGCGTACCAGATCGCGGCCCACACGATGCCGGCGAGCCCGGTCGCGACGAACACCATGTGCCAGCCGAGATGCACCTGCAGCCAGGCGAGCACGGGCGTGAGGAACGCGAGGCCGACGAACTGTCCCGACGTGTAGCCGCCGATCGCGCTGGCGCGTTCGCGGGTCGGGAACCACGTCGTGACCACGCGGTTGTTGATCGGATAGGCCGGCGCTTCGAGCGCGCCGACCGCGAGCCGCAGCACGATCAGCCCGACGAACGAGCCGGCAAAGCCGAGCAGCAGCGTCGCGGCCGACCACAGCGCGAGCGCACCCGCATACAGCACGCGCGGCGACACCTTGTCGACGAGCCAGCCGCCGGGGATCTGCATCAGCGCGTAGGTCCAGCCGAATGCGGAGAACACGAGGCCCGCGCGCACCGGGTCGATGTTCAGCGCCTTGAACAGCGCGGGCGCGGCGATCGACAGGTTGCTGCGGTCGAGATAGTTGATCACGACCGTGACGAACAGCAGCGCAAGGATGATCAGGCGCTTGCGGCTCGGTGGCGCGGTGAAGGCGGCCGTCGTGGCCGCGGACGCGGACAGGCGGGTGGCGGAATCGGGTGCGATGTCGGCGCGCGTGTGCTCCGACGGGTCGGCATGCGTGCGTGACGCGGAATGGGCCACGGTTGTCTCCTGTGTTCTGTGCCGGCCGGTGCCCGCATGGCGGGGCGGCCGTATCCAACGGCAATTGGGCGAACGTTAGGGCCGTGGCGCAAAGCGCGTCAACATTTGGACAGATATCCCTATTAATGGGACGTTGTGCGCTCAATATGTGGGAAGGCGCGGCGAAGGCAGGGTGAGCGCGGTCGCCGCGTCGTGATTCAACCGCCGGTCGCGTCCTTCGCACTGACCCAACCCTGCGCGCTGCCGCCGCGCGGATTGCGATACAGCACCTTCAGCCACTGGAAGTCGGCACTGGTGTCGATCAGCTCGAGCGTATCGCCCGCGACCACATAGCGGCGCGTCGGCGCATCGTTCATCGCGTCGTGCAGCGGCAGGCGCGCCGGGCGCACCTTGAACGTGACCTTGCCGCCGCCGTACGCGTCGGGGCGACGCGATACGCGCTTGCCGTGTTCGTCGTAGGTCAGCAGCATCGACGACGGGCCCGCGTCGCCGTCGAACAGGTCGCGCAGATCGTCGGGAATCGCTTCGCTGGATTGATACAGATACATCCTGCCGTTGCCGTCGAAGCGGTACGCGTCGGTGTACCAGATCGGCCCGCCGCGGCACGCGCTGTACAGCGTGCGCGCCTTCGGCTTCGCCTGGACGTTGATCAGGCCGTCGCAGTTGCCGTGCGGCGTGTCGGCCGCCGGCAGTTTCAGCGGCTCGAATCGTTGCCGCGCGGCATCGTACGGAAAGATGCCGTAGCTTTCGTTGACCATCCCGAGCATCGCGTAGGCGGCGAGATCGCGATGGCCGTCGAAGTTGTAGTCGTCCGACGCGAGCCGGTAATGGCCTTCCTCGTCGGACACACCGACGTCGAGCGTCTGCGTCTTGCCGCTCGGCAGGAAGCGGATCGTGATGCGCGTGCCGTCGCGGCGCTCGACGCGGGCGGTGACGTTGTCGTCGACCTTGAAGCTGAGCAGCGGTGTGACGGCGTGCGCGGCGGTCGCGGTCGCGCAGCAGGCGAGCAGCGATGCGCAGCGGCGGAGCAGCGTTTGGCGTCGCAACGAGCGTGTCATGGGCGAAGGGCGAAATCGTTTGATGTGAATGAGCGCGAAGCGGGCTGGTTTACGCGTTCGCGCTGTCGTCGCGATACCCGCTCTTGCCGTCGAAGATTTCCTTCAGCGCGGCACGCAGCACGACCGGATCGTGTTCGCCGGGCGCGAGATGGATCACGTAATGCGTATTGCCGTCGAGCCTCGCGGCGGTGCGTTCATCGAGTTCGACGTCGAGCGTGTTGCCGGTGAGGCGCACCGTCAGGTCCTTCACGTGCGCGGTGAGCTGGTCGAGCACCATCACCTCGATCGACGTTTCCTCCGGAAAGCGCAGCAGCGAGAAGCAATAGTTCTGCTCCGCGTCGTGGCAATAGATGTTCGCGCAGCTTTCATCGTCGTCGATATCGGATGTGGCCGCGCCGACGGTAGCGTGTAGTTCCATGATGTGTCTCTCGATGTGGGGTTATCGGGCCAGCGCGGTTTCCGCTTCGACCTCGCCATGCGCATCGCGCGCCTTCAGCCACAGCCCGAATTCGCGCATGACCTCGACGACGGGCCGCAGCCGGTCGCCGTCCGCGGTCAGATCGTACTCGACGCGCACCGGCACTTCCGGATACACGGTGCGCCGCACGAAGCCGGCGTCCTCGAGCGCGCGCAGATCGAGCGTCAGCATTCGCTGCGAGATGCCCGGCATGTCGCGGCGCAGGTCGCTGAAGCGCTTCGTGCCGTCGAGCAGATACGACACGAGCAGCAGCCGCCAGCGGCCGCCGAGCAGGCGCATCGCTTCTTCCACGGAACATCCTGTCGCACTCGTTTTCATGCTGCTGGCCCTTGGTCGGTAACGTTTTTGTGACTACGGCACAAACAACTGCCGTCTTCCCGGCATGGTGCCGATGCGAGATATTAGCGCCCGCGTCGCGGCGAATCGATACACGCACCTTCCACCAAGGAAACACATGAAGCTCTACCACGCTCCCGGCAGCTGTTCGCAGGCGATTCGCATCGTGCTGCACGAAGCGGATCTCGACGCGCGGATCGTCACGGTCGACGCGCGCAAGCATCGGATCGAGGACGGCCGCGGCTACTACGACGTCAACGAACTCGGCTACGTGCCGCTGCTCGAACTCGACGACGGCACGACGCTGCGCGAAGGGCCGGTGATCGCGCAGTATCTCGCGGACCGCCGCCCCGAAGCGGGGCTCGCGCCCGCGTACGGCACGCTTGCCCGCTATCGCCTGATGGAATGGCTGAACTTTCTCGGCACCGAGATCCACAAGGGCTTCATTCCGCTGCTGTACGCGGTGCAGGCGGGGAAATATGTCGACCCGGCGCGGCAGAAGCTCGACAGCCGCTTCGCGTGGATCGACCGGCAACTCGACGGCCGCAGTTACGTGACGGGCGACACGTTCACGATCGCCGACGCGTACCTGTTCGCGCTGACGGGGTGGGGCAAGGCCGACTGGATGCGCTCGGTGTATCACGCGGACATCGACCTGAGCCGGTACGCGCACCTGCGCGCGTGGTACGAACGGGTGCGGGCACGGCCGGCCGTGCAGCAGGTGCTGGCGGCGGACGGCCTGGCGCACTAGCTGTGACGCGTCGGAGGCGACGCCGCGCACGCCGCCGCGCCACACCGCAAACCGCCGCGCTATAATCGTCGCCATGAAACTGTTTCGGACCTTCATCCTGCTGCTGCTTTGCGCGGTGCTGCCCATCAGCGGGCTGGCAGCCAGCGGCCTGACCGGTGAATGTCCGATGCAGTACACGATGGCGATGGAAGCGGACACGGGCATGACCCTGTCCGCCGACATGAGCGACTGCGATTCGATGAAAGCGTCGCCCACCGATCACGCGAAAGCCAAAGCGAAGGGCGTGGCGTGCAAGGTGACCGCCCAGTGCCAGTTCGGCAGTCTCTATCACCCGGCTGCCCGCACCGACGTCAGCCGTCCCGCTGCATTCGCCAGCACGATCGTCTTCCACTACGTGCAGTCCGTCCCGATCCGCGACCCGAACGGGTTGTGGCGCCCGCCCCGCATCAGCTGATCCCGATTTGACCGGTTCACCGCCTCGGCGGTGAGGTTCGTCCTGTGCTCAGGACGTGGAATCCATTTGGGTTCCGACTTGGGGTTACACCATGTCATTCGATTTCTGCACGCCGCGAACGCGGCGTGCGTGTCGGCGCGCGCCCGTCCTGTGGGCCGCGCTGCTGGCGGCGGGCGCCGTCCATGCGCAGCAGTCGCCGGTCACGCTGGACGCCGCGCTGCAGTCCGCCACCGATCGTTCCGCGTCGATGCAGGCCGCACAGGCGTCGGTGCGCGCCCGCTCCGAAGCGGCCGTCAGGGCCGGCCAGCTGCCGGACCCGATGCTCAAGGCCGGCATCGACAACCTGCCGGTCAACGGCGGGCAGCGCTTCACCATCGGCCAGGACTTCATGACGGCGCGCCGCATCGGCATCGCGCAGGAATGGGTGTCCGCGGACAAGCGGCGGCTGCGTTCGGCGTTGGCCGACGAGCAGGTCGGCCGCGAACGCGCGGACTATCTCGTGCAGCTTGCCACGGTGCGCGAGCGGACCGCGACGGCCTGGCTCGACGCCGCCTATGCGAAGCAGGCGCTCGCGCTTCGCCGGGCGCTGCTCGATCACATGCAGCATGAACTCGATGCGACGCAGGCGTCGTATCGCGGCGCGAAGGCGAGCGCGGGCGAGGTCGTCCAGGCGCGCGCGATGCTGGCGCAAACCCAGGATCAGGTGCTCGACGCGCAGCAGGCGTATCGCACCGCACTCATCGCGCTCGGCCGCTGGACGGCCGCGCCCGTCACGGACGTGACGGGTACGCCGCCCGCACCCGAATCCTTCGTGTCGTCGTTGCCGCCGGACGAACTGCGCGTGTCGCAACCGTCGCTCGTCGCGGCCGCG
The DNA here is from genome assembly GCF_905339595.1 of Burkholderia sp. BCC1977. Lineage (NCBI taxonomy): Bacteria > Pseudomonadati > Pseudomonadota > Betaproteobacteria > Burkholderiales > Burkholderiaceae > Burkholderia > Burkholderia sp. BCC1977. The sequence continues at coordinate 20,996 of NZ_CAJPGQ010000025.1, read as the reverse complement.
GACGACATCGCGGTCGCCGAAGCCGACACCGCGGTGGCCGACAGCGAGCGCAGCCCGAACTGGACGTGGGAGATCGCGTACCAGCAGCGCGGCGGCGCGTATTCGAACATGGTGTCCGTCGGCGTCACGATCCCGTTGCCGCTGAACCGCAAGAACCGGCAGAACCGCGACGTCGCCGAAAAGGCCGCGCTCGCGACGAAGGCGCGCCTGATGTACGAGGACACGCTGCGCCAGGTGCAGGCCGATATCCGCACGCAATCCGAGACGCTGGCAAGCGGCCGCGAACGCATCGCGAACCTGCGCGCAGCGCTGTTGCCGGCCGCCGAGCAACGCGTGCAGCTCGCCGCGGCCGCCTACCGGGCCGGCACCGGTTCGCTCGCGGACACGTTTGCCGCCCGGCGCGCGCAACTGGACGCGCAGTTGCAGGTGCTCGATCTCGGGCGCGACGTGTCGCGGACCTGGGCGCAGCTCGAATATCAGGTCGTGCCGTCGACGATGGCCGCCGCGCAGTGAAGGAGAACCTCATGACGAAGCAATCACTGGCGCGCGCGGCGCTGCTGGCCTTCGCCGGCGCGGCGCTGCTCGGCGCGGGCTATGTCGCGGGCATGCGCCACGCATCGGGCGGTGCGGGAACGGCGGCAGGCGCGCCCGATCCGCAGGCAGGACGCAAGGTGCTGTACTGGCACGACCCGATGGTGCCGAACCAGCATTTCGACAAACCGGGGAAGTCGCCGTTCATGGACATGCAGCTGCAGCCCGTCTATGCGAACGAAGGCGGCGGCGCACCGGGCATCCGGATCGATCCGGGCCTGCAGCAGAACCTCGGCATCCGCTATGCAACCGTGCGCCGGCAACAGACGGCGGACGGCTTCGATGCGGTCGGCACGACGCAATTCGACGAAGCGCGTGCGGACGTCGTGCAGTCGCGCGTCACCGGCTACATCGACCGGCTTTACGCGCGGGCGCCGATGCAGCGCATCGAGAAGGGCGCGCCGATCGCCTCGCTGTTCGTGCCGGAGTGGCTCGCGCCGCAGGAGGAATATCTCGCGCTCAAGCGCGGTGGAATGGACGGCAACCTGCTCGAGGCGTCGCGCGCACGGATGCGCGCGCTGTCGATTCCCGACGGGACGATCGCAACCCTCGATCGCACCGGCCGCGCGCAGACGCACTTCGTGCTGAGCGCGCCGGAAACCGGCGTCGTCAGCGAGCTGAACGTGCGGGACGGCGCGATGGTCGCGCCGGGGCAGACGCTCGCGAAGATCGCCGGGCTGTCGACGCTCTGGCTCATCGTCGAGGTGCCGGAAGCGCTGGCGCTGAACGTGCAGCCGGGGATGTCGGTCGATGCGACGTTCTCGGGCGACCCGGCGCGGCACTTCACCGGCCGCATCCGCGAAGTGCTGCCCGGCATCAGCACGGGCAGCCGCACGCTGCAGGCGCGCGTGGAGATCGACAACGCGGCGCTCAGGCTCACGCCCGGCATGCTGATGCGCGTGCATGTCGCCGCGCGGAAGACGGTGTCGCGCCTGCTCGTGCCATCCGAAGCGGTGATCGCGACCGGCAAGCGCACGATCGTCATCGTGAAGACCGGCGACGGCCGGCTCCAGCCGGTGTCGGTGACGGTGGGCAACGACGTCGGCGGCGACACGGAAGTACTCGACGGGTTGAGCGAAGGCGATACGGTCGTCGCATCGGGGCAGTTCCTGATCGATTCGGAAGCGAGCCTGAAAAGCGTGCTGCCGCGTCTGGAACGCGCGGCCGGCGCCAGCGCGGCTGACGCGCCCACCGCCGCGGCCGCGCCGGTGTACGAAACCACCGGCAAGGTCGAGAAGGTGACCGACGACGACATCACGTTCTCGCATCAGCCGGTGCCCGCGCTCGGCTGGGGGGCGATGACGATGGCGTTCGGCAAGCCGTCGGCGCACGCGTTCCCCGGCGTGAAGCCAGGCCAGACCGTGCGTTTCGCGTTCGTGCAGAGCGACGACGGCTACCGGCTGACGAAGGTCGAGCCGCAGGGAGGTGCGCGATGATCGCCCACGTGATTCGCTGGTCCGTCCGCAACCGCTTCCTGGTGCTGCTCGCCACCGTGCTGATCGCGGCGTGGGGCGTTCATTCGCTTCGGCAGACGCCGCTCGACGCGCTGCCCGACCTGTCGGACACCCAGGTGATCGTCAAGGCGTCGTATCCGGGCAAGGCGCCGCAGGTCGTCGAGGACCAGGTCACCTATCCGCTGACGACGACGCTGCTCGGCGTGCCGGGCGCGAAAACCGTCCGCGCGTACTCGTCGTTTGGCGACGCGTTCGTCTACGTGCTGTTCGACGACCGCACCGACCCGTACTGGGCGCGTTCGCGTGTGCTCGAATACCTGAGCCAGGTGCAGAGCCGCCTGCCCGCGGGCGCGACCGTGTCGCTCGGGCCGGATGCGACCGGGGTCGGCTGGGTGTACGAGTACGCGCTCGTCGACCGCACCGGCCGTCACGACCTCGGGCAACTGCGCGCGCTCAACGACTGGTTCCTGAAGTTCGAGCTGAAGGCCGTGCCGGACGTATCGGAAGTCGCGAGCATCGGCGGCATGGTGCGCCAGTACCAGGTCGTGCTCGATCCGGACAAGCTGCGTGCGTACGGGATCACGCAGGCGGCGGTCGCGGACGCGCTCGGCAAGGCGAACCAGGCATCGGGCGGCTCCGTCGTCGAGCTGGCCGAGTCGGAGTACATGGTGCGTTCGTCCGGCTACCTGCACACGCTCGACGATTTCCGGCACGTGGTGCTGCGCACCGACGACGCGGGCACGCCGGTGCTGCTCGGCGACGTCGCGCGCATCCAGGTCGGCCCGGCGATGCGGCGCGGGATCGCGGAGCTGAACGGTCAGGGCGAGGTAACGGGCGGTGTCGTCGTGATGCGTTCGGGCAAGAACGCGCTGACGACGATCGACGCGGTGAAGGCGAAGCTGGCCGACCTGAAGCGTTCGCTGCCGCCCGGCGTCGAGATCGTCACGACCTACGACCGCTCGCAATTGATCGAGCGCGCGGTGGACAACCTCCGGGACAAGCTGATCGAGGAGTTCGTGATCGTCGGGCTCGTCTGTGCGGTGTTCCTGTTCCACCTGCGCAGCGCGTTCGTCGCGATCCTGTCGCTGCCGCTCGGCGTGCTGGCCGCGTTCATCGTGATGCGCTATCAGGGGGTGAACGCGAACCTGATGTCGCTGGGCGGTATCGCGATCGCGATCGGCGCGATGATCGACGCGGCGATCGTGATGATCGAGAACGCGCACAAGCATCTGGAGGCATACGGCCACGCGCATCCCGGCGAGCCGATCACGGCCGCGCGTCGCTGGGAACTCGTCGCGGCGTCCGCCGCGGAAGTGGGCCCCGCGCTGTTCTTCTCGCTGCTGATCATCACGCTGTCGTTCATTCCGGTGTTTTCGCTGGAGGGGCAGGAGGGCAAGCTGTTCGCGCCGCTCGCGTTCACGAAGACCTACACGATCGCCGCCGCGGCCGGGCTGTCGGTGACGCTGGTGCCGGTACTGATGGGGTATCTCGTGCGCGGCCGCATTCCGCCCGAGCACGCGAACCCGATCAGCCGCGTGCTGATCCGGGTCTACCGGCCGTTGCTCGAAGCGACGCTGCGGCGCCCGTGGGTCGCGATCGGCGTTGCAATCGTCGCGCTCGTGCTGACCGTCGTGCCGTTGTCGCGGCTCGGCGGCGAGTTCATGCCGCCGCTCGACGAAGGCGACCTGCTGTACATGCCGACCGCGCTGCCGGGCATCTCGGCCGACAAGGCGAGCGAGCTGCTGCAGCAGACCGACCGGCTGATCAAGACCGTGCCCGAGGTCGACACGGTGTTCGGCAAGTCGGGGCGCGCGGATACGGCGACCGATCCCGCGCCGCTCGAGATGTTCGAAACGACGATCCGCTTCAAGCCGCGCAGCGCATGGCGGCCGGGGATGACGCCGGAGAAGCTCGTCGACGAACTCGATCGCACGGTGAAGGTGCCGGGCCTGTCGAACGTGTGGGTGCCGCCGATCCGGAACCGGCTCGACATGTTGTCCACCGGCATCAAGACGCCGGTCGGCGTGAAGATTTCCGGGCCGGACCTGACGGGGATCGACGCGATCGCGACGCAGGTCGCGGCGGCGGTGAAACACGTGCCGGGCGTTACGTCCGCGTTCGCGGAGCGGCTGAACGGCGGCCGCTACATCGACGTCGACATCGACCGGCTCGCGGCCGCGCGCTACGGGCTGTCGGTGGCCGATATCCAGTCGGTGGTGTCGTCGGCGGTCGGCGGCGAGGATGTCGGCGAAGTGATCGCGGGGCGCGAGCGGTTTCCGATCAACATCCGCTATCCGCGCGAGATCCGCGATTCGCTCGAGAACCTGCGGCAACTGCCGGTCGTCACCGCGCGCGGCGCGCAGATCCGTCTCGGCGACGTCGCGCGCGTCACGATCGCCGACGGGCCGCCGATGATCCGCAGCGAGAACGCGCGGCTGTCCGGCTACGTGTACGTCGACATGCGCGGCACCGACCTGAGCACGGCAGTCCGTGCGATGCAGCAGGCGGTCGCGCGGCAGGTCGCGTTGCCGCCCGGCTATTCGATCGCATGGTCCGGGCAGTTCGAGTATCTCGAACGCGCGGCGGCGACGCTGCGCACCGTGGTGCCGGTGACGCTCGTCGTGATCTTCGTGCTGCTGTTCGTCACGTTCGGCTCCGCGGCCGATGCGCTGCTGCTGATGTCGACGGTGCCGTTCGCGCTGGTCGGCGGCTTCTGGCTCGTCTGGGCGCTGGGTCACGCGGTGTCGGTCGCGACGTCGGTGGGCTTCATCGCGCTGGCGGGCGTGGCCGCCGAGTTCGGCGTCGTGATGCTGCTGTACCTGAAAGGCGCGCTGCAGCGCCGCCTCGACGCCGGCGCGCCGCTGACCGACGCCGTGCTGCTCGACGCGATTCGCGAAGGCGCGGTGCTGCGCGTGCGGCCGAAAGCGATGACGGTCGCCGTCGTGCTGGCCGGCCTCGTGCCGATCATGGTCGGTCACGGCGCCGGCTCCGAAGTGATGCAGCGGATCGCCGCGCCGATGGTCGGCGGCATGGTCACCGCGCCGCTGCTGTCGATGTTCGTCATTCCCGCCGCATGGCTTTTGCTGCAGCGCCGTCGCGCGCGCAGCGCGAGCCGTCAGCGGCATTCCGATGCAGTTCCTCACGGCATGAACGTGCCGTCCACCCCCACTGGAGAATCCCGATGAAGATGAATCAATTGATTGCCGCTGCCGCCGCCGTGCTCGCGACCGGCGCGTTCGCCGTACCCGCGCTTGCCGCGGGCGACATGTCGGGCATGGACATGTCCGGGATGAAGATGTCCGGCATGAAGATGTCCGGCATGAAGATGTCGTCGGGCGGCGCGGCCGAGTCAAATGCCGCGCTGACCGATGCCGAAGTGAAGAAGGTCGATGCCGCGAGCGGCAAGATCACGCTCAAGCACGGCGCGCTCGAGAACGTCGGGATGCCGCCGATGACGATGGCGTTCAAGGCGAAGGACGCGGCCATGCTCGCCGAGGTTCACGCGGGCGACAAGGTGAAGGTCCGCGTCGAGAACGTCGACGGCACGCTGACGATCGTCAAGCTCGTGAAGGCGTCGTAAGGGCGGGACGGCGGGCGGCGTGGCCGCCCGCCTCGCGCGTCGCCAGGCGCCGCGCGGTTGCCGCGGCCGCGTTCGGGCACGTGCGCCGGTCGGACGACGCGCCCGATCCGCGCATTCAGCGCGTCAGCGTCACGACCAGATAGCCGACATACCCGGCCCCGTTCGCCAGCAACGCCCAGATCGCGAGCCCGCGTGCGCGGGCATTGACGCGCAGCCAGACCGCCGCCGCGAGCGTGATGACCACGCCGGTCAGCACTTCGGGGCGCGGCTCCCACGGCGTCAGCATGATGCCGATCGCCGGCAGCAGCGTGCCCTGGAACACCATCGCGCCGGTGATGTTGCCGAACGCGAGCGTGTCCTTCTTGCGGCGGATCCACAGCACGCTGTTGACCTTCTCCGGCAATTCCGTCGCGATCGGCACGATGATCAGCGACAGCAGCAGCGCGGAGATGCCGAGCAGCTGCGACACGCCTTCGACGCCGTGAATGAAGCCCTTCGCCCCGCCGACGAGCAGCGCGACGCCGAGCGCGAGCTGCAGCGCGATGGTCGCCAGGTTGGTCGGCAACCCGACGCGCGACAGGAACATCGCGTGCGGCGCTTCGGTGCCGTGCCCGGCATCGACGAGCTGCGTCGACGCGCGGAACGTCATCACGACGTACATCACGTAGATGCCGACCAGCATCGCGGCGAGCCCCGCGCGGACCGCCCACGCGTGATGCGGGACGAACATCGCGACGGTGGCGAGCGCGAATGCGGCGATGAAGTAGTTCAGGTCGCGCACGAAGCCGGTTCGCTCGGGCGCGATCGTGCCGGTCAGTCCGCGCGAGCGGATCACGGCGAGCGTCATCAGGAAGGTCGTCAGCGTCGCGAGCATCAGCGGCGCGCCGAGAATCGCGCCGACGCCGATTTCCTCGTTCACCGCCGCGTTCGACGTGCCGCCCGCGAGCGCGAGCAGCGGCACCATCGTTTCGGGCAGCGCGGTGCCGACGGCCGCGAACAGCGACCCCGTCACGCCTTCGGAAATCTTCAGCCGTTCGCCGAGATGTTCGAGCGCATTCGTGAAGAGTTCGGCGGCGACCAGGATGACGATCAGCATGAACGCCAGTTCGACGAGCATCAACGTCATGCGGCACCTCCGCAGGCAGGTGTGCGGACAGGGGCGAAACGCGAGCGGGAAGCAGGGAGGAACATGGGGACTCCGTGGTCGGACGTGGACGAACCATGACGCATCTGCCGACGTCCGACCAGGAACGACGCGATGCGTCGATGGTCTCGCCAGACCGATTCGGCCGAACGCGCCACGGCCGCAGGCCGAGTGTGTTGACGCGTTCGCTTTCCGGGGATGGAAAGCAGGCTACTCCCCAAAGACGAAGGGCAGTCTAGCCGAGCCGGCTGCTTTCGGCAAGCTCGGGCGATCATATGGGTTCATTCAGGAGGCCAAGCCACCTTATGAGGGATGCGCACGCAATTCCGGGAAGCAATCGGCATGCACGCGCGGCGGCGTCATCCGCGTGTCACGAACCGCGGGCCGGGAAGTGGAGCGCGAAGGTCGTCCGTCCGTCGCGGCTCACGACCTCGACCTTGCCGCGGTGCAGTTCGACGATCGACTTGACGATCGCGAGCCCGAGCCCCGCGTTGCGCGCCGCGCCGTGCCGCGACGAATCGATCCGGTAGAAGCGCTCGAAGATCCGCTCGATCTGTTCGGGCGGAATCGCCACGCCGCGGTTCGTGACTTCGACGACCGCGTAACCGGGCCGGGTCGAGACGGCCAGCTCGATCGTCGATCCGGCTTCCGCGTGTTCGAGCGCGTTCGACGCGAGATTGCTGACGGCGCGGCGGAACAGCGTCGCGTCCGCGACGACCGTGGCTTCGCCGCGCACGTCGAGGCGCACGCCGGCCTCGTCGGCCAGCGCCTGGAAATACGACGCGAGCCGGCGCAGTTCGTTGCCGGCGTCGAGCTCGGCGGTCTTCAGATGCTGCCGCGCATTGTCCGTGCGTGCGAGAAACAGCATGTTCTCGATCATCCGCTGCAGCCGTTCGCATTCCTCGATGTTCGAATCGATCAGCGCTTCGTATTCCTCGGTGGTGCGGGCACGCGACAGCGTGACCTGCGACGAGCTGATCACGTTCGCGAGCGGCGTGCGCATGTCATGCGCGAGATCGGACGAGAACTGCGACAGCCGCACGAACGCGCGCTCGAGCCGGTCGAGCATCCGGTTGACCGACGTGGCGAGCTCGCGCAGCTCGACCGGGCCGCCGCGCGCATCGAGACGCGCATTGAGGTTGTGCGCCTCGATACGCGACGTCTGCCGGCCGAGGCTTTCGACCGGACGCAGGCCGCGGGACGCGACCGCGTAGCCGAGCGCGCCGACCAGCAGCGCGCCGAGGGCGGCCGCGAGCCAGATGTCGACGCGATAGCTTTCCAGCAGCGACTGGCGATCGGCCGCCGTGCGCGCCAGCGCGACCTGGATGGTTTCGCCCGACGGCAGCGTGGCGTGCGCACGGACGCAGCGCGACGTGCCGATGCCGGGCGGCGCGCAGGTGAACGGGCCGGCGGCCGCGGCCGATGCCCCGGCCGGCTGCGGTCGCGCGATCGCCGATGCGAGCGTGTGGCCGGCTTCGTCGGTGTGTTCGACGAGCGGGCGGTTCGCGCCGTCGTAGATGCCGAGATAGACACCCGGATGCGACAGCAGCACTTCATGGAAGACGGCCGGATCGGCGCGCAAGGCGGCGGTCGAGCCGCTCGCGTGCGCGAGCTGCAGGAACTGGTTGAGCTTGCCGGCGATCTCGATGTCGTCGCGCCGGGTCAATTCGGCGGACAGCGAACGATACAGGTACGCGCCGGTCAGCGCGAACACGAGCGCGGCCACGGCCGCGAACGCGAGCGTCAGGCGCCGGAGCAGCGAATAGGGTGCGGGGCCGCCGGTCACGCGCGATCCTCGAGCACGTAGCCCATCCCGCGGATCGTGTGGATCAGCTTCTTCTCGTACGCGTTGTCGATCTTCGCGCGCAGGCGCTTGATCGCCGCATCGACGACGTTCGTGTCGCTGTCGAAATTCATGTCCCAGATCTGCGACGTGATGAAGGTGCGCGTCAGCACCTCGCCCTCGCGTTCCGCGAGCAGCTGCAGCAGCGCGAACTCCTGCGCGGTCAGGTCGATGCGGGTGTCGGCGCGCCGCACGCGGCGCTTGATCAGGTCGACTTCGAGATCGGCGACCTGCAGGATCTCGCGCGCATTGCGCGGCGCGCGTCGCAGCAGCGAACGGATGCGGGCCAGGAACTCCGCATAGGCGAACGGCTTGAGCAGGTAGTCGTCGGCACCCAGTTCGAGCCCCGTGACCTTGTCCTCGATCGCTTCCCGGGCCGTCAGCAGCAGCACCGGCGTCTGCTTCTGCGCACGCAGCCGCCGCAGCACCTCGAAGCCGTCCAGCTCCGGCAGCATCACGTCGAGCACGACGAGATCGAAATCCTCGTGCAGCGCGAGGAACAGCCCGTCCTGGCCGTTCCCGGCCACGTCGACCGTGTAGCTCGCCTCCGTCAGCCCCTTGCGGAGGTACGACGCCATCTTGGGTTCGTCTTCGACTATCAGTATCCGCATGGTGGTGCAGGCTGTGGGTGATTCCAGCCGGTCAGTGTAACGCGTGAGCTTACGGCGCCGCGCGTGCGCGAAAGATGACCGGCGGATGACGGAATTGTCATGAAGCGGGCTGGCGATGCGTTGCCCGCGCTTCATGAAAATCCGGTCATGTTTCGGCCATGTCGTCGTCACGGCGGCGGCGATAAGCTGCGGCCGTCTTGTGTCCGGAGCGCGCCGTCGCGGCACCGCTCCCGTTCATCCGGTCATTGTCTGCCTGATTCCGCATCCATGTCGTACTGGCGCAAATTCATCCTCGTCGTGCTGCTGGCGCTGAGCCTGCCGATCCAGTCGTTCGCGACCGTGTCGATGCCGTGCGCGGGCGCGGTCGCCGCGATGCCGCATGCGGAGGCTGGGGCGAGCGCCGATGGCCCGGCTGCGTCGCATGCGATGCAGCGCGCGCACGGCGAACAGCATGAGCGTGACAACCACGCACGGCACGCCACGTCTTGTTCCGCCTGCAGCACCTGCTGTTTCGGTACGGGCATGGCGGAGGTGCCCGCGGTGTCCGCTGCGTCGGACCTCGGCGTCGCGATCGTCTCGTTCGCGCCGTCGACCGTCGTCGTGTCGTTCCTGACCGGCGGCATCGAACGGCCGCCGCGCCGGCTTCCCGTCTAGCTCCTGCCCGCGGCCACCGGCCGCGATCCGCAAACCGTGCCGACGGTCGATCGACGTCCGCCGCACGACTCACGACGAGAAACACTCATGCGATTGATCATTGCGGCGCTGCTTGGCGCGGCGAGCCTCGTGCCGTCGCTCGCGCCCGCGCAAACCGCCTTTCCCGATCCGGCCGATGCGGCCGCGTCGGTGCCGGACGTCACGGTGACGTCCGCGTTCGACGGCTACGTGCCGTATCGCGACGACGCGGGCCCGGGCTGGAAGCAACTGAACCGGGACGTGATGGCGCGACCCGCGAAGGGAGCCACGACCGGACACGCGCAGCCCGGAAACCCGGCGGGCGGCGCTGCCCATTCGATGCACGGAGGGGCCGCGCAATGACGAAACTTGCGATTTCACCGCGGTTCGGCGCGACCGTGCTCGTGCTGGCATTCCTCGCCGGCTGCACGACGTTCTCGAAGGACGGCGGCTTCGACGCCGTGTCGTCTGCCGCCTCCGAGCGCATCGGGAAGGACGCCGTCGTCGTCAGGACCGACGCCGACCGCGAAGCCGTGGACAAGCGGACCAAGGAATTGCTCGCGACACCGCTGTCGATGGACGACGCGGTGCAGCTCGCGCTGCTGAACAACCGGGGCCTGCAGGCGTCGTACGCGGAACTCGGGCTGTCGGAGGCCGACCTCGTGCAGGCCGGCCGGCTGCCGAACCCGCGCTTCTCGTTCAGCCGCACGCGGGCCGGCGACGGCGAACTGAGCCTCGGCCGCACGCTCTCGGCCAACGTGTTCGCGCTGCTGACGCTGCCGCTCGCGACGAACATCGAACGTCGTCGCTTCGAGCAGACCAAGCTCGAGACGGCCGACGCGATGCTGAAGGTCGCGGCCGACGCGCGCCGTGCGTATGTCGAAGCCGTCGCCGCCGAACAGGCCGCGAACTATGCGCGGCAGGTACGCGACGCCGCGAGCGCGGCCGCCGAACTCGCGCAGCGCATGCGCCAGGCCGGCAACTTCAGCCGGCTCGACTACGCACGCGAGCAGGCGTTCCATGCGGACGCGGTCGCGCAGCAGGCGAAGGCGCAGCAACAGGCGGTGGCCGCGCGCGAGAAGCTCACGCGTGCGATGGGGCTGTGGGGCGAGCGCATGCAGTATTCGTTGCCCGAGCGCTTGCCCGACCTGCCGAAGGCGCGTCCCGACCTGCCCGACCTCGAACGCCATGCGATGAGCAACCGCCTCGACATCCAGGCCGCGAAGCTGCGGACGCAGGGCGTCGCGTCGTCGCTCGGGCTCAGCAAGGCCACACGCTTCGTCAATGCGGTCGATCTCGGCTACGTGAACAACTACGAGACCGACAAGGGGCACGAGCACGGCTACGAGATCAGCGTCGAGATTCCGCTGTTCGACTGGGGCGGCGCGAAGGTCGCGCGGGCCGAGGCGGTCTACATGCAGTCGGCGAACCGGCTCGCGCAGACGGCCATCGACGCGCGCTCGGAAGTGCGCGAATCGTATGCGGCCTACACGTCGAGCTACGACGTCGCGAAACACTATCGCGACGAAGTCGTGCCGCTGCGCAAGACGATCTCGGACGAGCTGCTGCTGCGCTACAACGGGATGCTCGCGAGCGTGTTCGAGCTGCTGGCCGATGCGCGCGAACAGGTCGGTTCGGTCAACGGCTATATCGATGCGCTGAAGGACTACTGGCTCGCCGAGACCGATCTGCAGATGGCGGTCGGCGGTCGGCTGCCGACGGTGCAGTCGGCGCAGGCAACGCAGCCAACGCAGCCAACGCAGCCAACGCAGCCAACGCAGCCAACGCCGCACGCGGACGCTCCCGCCGCATCCACGACCGACGCTGCGTCGCAGCCGGCTTCCTCACCCGTGGCGCAACCGGCGCCCGCAACGCATCCGGAAGGTCATTGACATGGTGTCCCGTCGACAATTTCTCAGCGGCTCGGGCGCCGCGCTGCTCGGTGCGGCGATGGTCAGCAAGGCCGGCGCCGCGTCGTTGCCCGAAGCGCCCACGATGGCGAAGGCCGGCACGCAGCCGCCGCTCGTGCCGCCCAACGGCCGCCCGTACACGCCCGTCGCGACGCTGAACGGCTGGACGCTGCCGTGGCGGATGAAGAACGGCTGGAAGGAGTTCCACCTGACGGCCGAGCCCGTCGTGCGCGAGATGGCGCCCGGGATGAACGCGAACCTGTGGGGTTACAACGGCCAGTCGCCGGGCCCGACGATCGAGGCCGTCGAAGGCGACAAGGTCCGGATCTTCGTGACGAACCGGCTGCCCGAGCACACGACGATCCACTGGCACGGACTGCGGCTGCCCAACGGGATGGACGGCGTCGGCGGCCTCACCCAGCCGCATATCCCGCCCGGCAAGACCTTCGTCTACGAGTTCCAGCTGGAGTCGCACGGCACGTTCATGTATCACCCGCACGCCGACGAGATGGTGCAGATGGCGATGGGGATGATGGGCATGTTCATCGTGCACCCGAAGGATCGCGCGACGATGCCGGTCGATCGCGACTTCGTGTTCCTGCTCTCCGCATACGACATCGATCCGGGCAGCTACACGCCGCGCGTGAACGAGATGACGGACTTCAACATGTGGACGTTCAACTCGCGCGTGTTCCCGGGTATCGACCCGCTGCCGGTGCGCGCGGGCGACCGCGTGCGGATTCGTTTCGGCAACCTGACGATGACGAACCATCCGATCCACCTGCACGGCTTCAGCTTCGAGGTCGCCGGCACCGACGGCGGCTGGATTCCGCCGGCGGCGCGCTGGCCGGAGGTGACGGCCGACGTCGCGGTCGGCCAGATGCGCGCGATCGAGTTCACCGCCGATCGCCCCGGCGACTGGGCGTTCCATTGCCACAAGTCGCATCACACGATGAATGCGATGGGCCACCAGGTGCCGAACCTGATCGGCGTGCCGCAGAAGGATCTCGCGACGCGCATCGGCAAGCTCGTGCCCGACTACATGGCGATGGGCAGCACCGGCGGCGCGATGGGCGGCATGGAGATGCCGCTGCCCGACAACACGCTGCCGATGATGACGGGCACCGGCCCGTTCGGGCCGCTGGAAATGGGCGGCATGTTCACGGTGCTGAAGGTCCGGCAGGGGCTCGGCCGCAACGACTATCGCGATCCGGGCTGGTTCCGGCATCCGAAGGGCACCGTCGCCTACGAATACACCGGCGAATTGCCGGACGGCTGAGCGACAGGCAGCACGCGGCGGCCGTGACGATGCGGCCGCCGGTTTCATTTCACCCACTCTGGATGGAGCACGCACGATGAAGAAGGAACTGGTTTCGATTGCAACGGGTTGCGCGCTGGCGTTGTCGGCCGCGGCGTATGCGGCTGGCGACATGGCGGGCATGGACATGGGCGGCGGCACGAAGCAGGGCGTCGCCGCGGCGAGCGCGATGTCGCACGGCGAGATCCGCAAGGTCGACCCGGCCGCGGGCAAGCTGACGATCAAGCACGGCCCGCTGGAAAACCTCGGGATGGAGGCGATGACGATGGTGTTCAAGGTCAAGGATCCGGCGATGCTGTCGCAGGTCAAGACGGGCGACAAGATCGATTTCGTCGCCGAGGACGTGGGCGGTGCGTTGACCGTCGTCGAACTGCGCAAGCCTTGATGGCGGGCATGACCATGCATACGAAGATCACGACACTCACGCGCTTCGTCCGCTGCGTCGCGGCCGGCGCGCTGATCGCCGCCGCGCCGGTTGCCGCGTCGGCGCACGGCAAGCTGGAAAGCGCGACGCCCGCGACCGGCAGCACGGTCGACACCGCCCCCGACACGTTGCGGCTCGCGTTCAACGAAGACCTCGAGCCGACCTTCAGTTCGGTGAAGGTGTCGGACGCGAGCGGCAAGCCCGTCGCGCACGACAAGGCGAAGGTCGATCCGGCGGCGCCGCGCGTGATGACCGTCGCGCTGCCGACGCTCGCGCCGGGCGCGTACACCGTGCAGTGGACGGCGATGACCGCCGACGCGCATCGCACCAAGGGCACCTATACGTTCAAGGTGAAAGGGTGAACGAAGGCTTCGTCGGCATGCTGCGGCTGGCGGCGGTGGCGATCCAGAACGCCGGGTTCGCCGTCGTCGTCGGCGCGTTGCTCGGCAGTCACTGGCTCGCAGGCGGCGCGTCGGCGTGGCGGCGCGACGTCGCGCGGCGGCTCGTCGCGACGTTGCGCGCCGCGTCGGTCGTGTCGCTGTTCGCGAGCATCACGGCGTTCTGGGCGCACTGCGCGTTGATGAGCGAGACCTCGCTGCTCGACGCGGGGCCGGCCGTTCGCTCGATGCTGGCCGGCACCGGGTTCGGTCATGCGTGGTTGGCCGGCGCCGTGTTCATGGCCGTCATCGTGCTGCTGTCGTTCCTGCGGCGCGCGACCGATACGCGCTTTCCGTTCGCGCTGTGGGCCGCGCTCGCGGGCGTCGCGCTGGCGCGCAGCAACGGCGGGCATCCGGTCGATGCGGGGCTCTTCAGCGTGCCGGTGTGGGTCGACTGGCTGCATCTGCTGGCGATCAGCGCGTGGGTCGGTCTCGTGTTCGTGACGGCGTTCGGCGTGATGTCGCGATTCGCCGGGATGCCCGCGAGCGAGCGCACGACCGGCGCGTCGTTCGTGCAGGCGCTTTCCGATGCGTCGACGGTCGCACTGGCCGTGCTGTTCGCGACCGGTGCGTACAACGGGTGGCGCGGTGTCGATACGCCGAACAACCTGTTCACGTCGACGTACGGACAGATCCTGCTGCTCAAGCTCGCGCTCGTGCTGATCGCGGCGGCGCTCGGCGGACACAACCGGTTCTTCGGGATGCCGAAGCTGCTGGCCGCGCTGAAGGATCCGGCCGTTGCGATCCCCGCCGTCGCATTGCGCCGGTTCGGCGCGGTGCTGCGGATCGAGGCGGTCGTGCTCGCCGGCGTGCTGATGGTGGCGGCGCTGCTCGTGTCGAGCGCGTTGCCGGGGACGGTTTAGCGTCGCGGCCGGCGGGCGAGGCCGGCAACGGGAAATCGTCGCGACAGGGGCGATTGTTGGTCAGACGATTTCCCGCTTTCCGACCGCGGGCGCGCGGTCGATCCCCAGCGCGAGGCGATGCCGAAAATTACATCCGTCTGTCACTTGGTTACTAAAAACTGTCACCGAGCGCCGCTAAGCTTTCGCCACCCTCACAACCGGGATTTCCCGTCATGCGCTCGACAATCCGCCTGTTTGCCCCGCTATTGCTGCTGCCCACGCTTGCCGCGCCGGCCCTGGCCGCCACCGCCGCCCCCGTCAGCCCGAATTGCGGCGGCAGCACGACGCCGATCGCCGACATCCAGGGGCCGGGCGCGCCGTCGCCGCTCGCCGGCCAGAACGTGTCGATCGAAGCGGTCGTCACCGCCGATTTCGGCGGCACGGACGGCTTCGGCGGCTTCTTCGTCCAGCAGGCCGACGCGCAGCGCCGCAACCAGCCGGGCGTGTCCGAAGGCCTGTTCGTCTATGCGCCGAAAGCGCGCGCGAAGGCTGGCGATCTCGTGCACGTGACCGGCAAGGTCGAGGAAAAATACGGGCAGACGCAGCTCACGCTGTCGGGCGCGATCGCGGTGTGCGCGAACAGCCAGACGGTCACGCCGGCGACGCTCACGCTGCCGGTCGACAACCCGGGCACGTTCGCCGCGTATGAAGGGATGCGGGTGCGCCTGCCGCAGACGCTCACCGTCACCGAAAACTACGAGCTCGGCCGCTACGGCAGCGTGATGCTGAGCAACGGCCGCCTGCGCACGCCGACGAGCGTGGTGCCGCCGTCGCAGGCGCAGACGCAGATCGATGCGAACGCACGCAACCGGCTGGTTCTCGACGACGGCTCGAACAAGCAGAACCCGGCGACCGTGCCGTATCCGGCGCCGGAACTGTCGGCCGCGAACACGCTGCGCTCGGGCTACACCGTGCGCAACGTCGAAGGCGTGCTCGAAGTGCGGTACGGCGCATGGCGCGTGCAGCCGCTGCCCGGCGCGGCCGCGCCGACGTTCGACACGCGTTCGAACCCGCGCACCAACGCACCGGCACGCGATCCGAAATCGAACCTGCGCGTCGCGTCGTTCAATGTCCTCAACTACTTCAACGGCAACGGTCTCGGCGGCGGCTTCGACGATCCGAACAACCGCGGCGCGAAGAACTACCAGGAATTCCAGCGCCAGGAGGCGAAGATCGTCAGCGCGCTGAAGGCGCTCGACGCCGACGTGATCGGCCTGATGGAAGTCCAGAACAACGGCTACGGCGAACTGAGCGCGGTGCGCCAGCTCGCGGCGAAGCTCGGCAGCAACTGGCGCGTCGTCGATCCGGGCGCGTCGCGCCTCGGCGGCGACGCGATCGCGGTCGCGATGATCTACGACAGCCGCGCGGTCGAACCCGTCGGCCGCGCGTCGACGCTCGCGATCGACGAGAAGAACCGCCAGCCGCTCGCGCAGTCGTTCCGCCGGATCGGCGGCAAGCAGGCGCTGACGATCGCGGTCAACCACCTGAAGTCGAAGAACTGCCCGGACGCGGCCAACGACGACCTCGACCAGGGTGACGGCCAGGGCTGCTGGAACCCGACGCGCACGCGCGCGGCCGCGAAGCTGGCCGACTGGCTGGCCGGCACGCCGACGGGCGTCGCGGGGCAGGGCACGCTGCTGATCGGCGACTTCAACAGCTACACGCATGAAGACCCGATTCGCCTGCTCGAAGCGCGCGGCTACCGCAACCTCGTGTCGCGCTGGATCGGCGCGAACGCGTACAGCTACGTGTACAACGGCGAAGCCGGCTACCTCGATCACGCGCTCGCGTCGCTGCCGCTCGCCTCGCACGTGAAGGCCGTGCACGAATGGCACATCAACGCGGACGAGCCGCTCGCGCTGCAGTACACGCTCGCGTACAAGTCGGCCGAGCAGCAGAAGACGTACTACGCGCCGGATGCGTATCGTTCGTCGGACCACGATCCGGTGCTGATCGATATCGCGCTGCCGGGCGGCGGGCGCTGATCGCTGAATCGAGTATCCGAAGGACGGCGTGCGACGCTGCCGCACGCCGTCGCGTGAGCGGTGGCGCTGCCGCTCGCTCACGCGATTTCCCCGTTCCCCTCGCGTCACGTGCCCGATTCGCGATCGCTGCCGTCGAGCCTCACGCAGCAGGCGCTGCGTGGGTACTTCAACGTGAATCCGTTCGGGACGAGCCGCCTGCCCGGCACGACGATCGGCCGCGACGACGGACGCGTGTCGTTGCCGAACGCCGATTCGCGGTTGCGACCTGCCTTCAACCTGCCGCGGCGCGTGTTCGGCCGCGGCGTGCTTCACGGATGTTCTCCGGGACGAACACTGCCGACGCGTATCCGTGCCACGCATCGCGCACGATCGACGTTCAGTTGTCCCGGTGCGCGTAGCGCCTCGCCGTCGCCGACGGCAATTCGCCGAACATTGCACGGTAGTCCTGCGCAAAACTGCTCAGGTGCCAGAAGCCCCACTTCGTCGCGGCCGACGTCACGGACCCGCCGAGCCGCAACTCGCGGCGCACGTGATTCAGCCGGACGGCGCGCAGGTACGCGATCGGATTCAGGTTGAGCGTGTCGTTGAACGCGTATTGCGCGGTACGCCGGCTGATGCCGAGCTGCACGCACAGTTCGGCGATCGACAGCGGACACGTCGACGCATCCTGCAGCCGCTCCTGCACCGCGTTGACGAGCGACCAGTATTTCGTCGGCCGCGTCGCGAGGGCGTCCGCGTCCGGCGCGGGCACCGTCATCGCTTCGGAAATCGCATACAGCACGGTCCGCTCGAGCAGTTCGATCCGCGCCTGCGTCGTCACGTCCTCGATCGGTGTGGTCTTCACGGCCGCGGCCATCGTGTGGCGCAGCAGGTCGCGCAGGCGGTCCGCGACCTGGGCCGTCATCGGGATCAGCGGGGCGAAGGTGCGCGCGCGCAGCGACGCGGCGAGCGTGCGCATCGCTTCCGTCGCCAGCTTGCCGGGT
Source organism: Burkholderia sp. BCC1977 (assembly GCF_905339595.1). Lineage (NCBI taxonomy): Bacteria > Pseudomonadati > Pseudomonadota > Betaproteobacteria > Burkholderiales > Burkholderiaceae > Burkholderia > Burkholderia sp. BCC1977. The sequence continues at coordinate 3,142 of NZ_CAJPGQ010000025.1, read as the reverse complement.
TCGATCTCGACGTTCACGAGCACGTGCCGGTCGGGCGAATAGAACTCGAACGCGGGCTGGCTCGAGAATACGTGCAGGCTGTCGCGGCCGCTCTTTTCGCCGCACATGCGGGCATGGCCTTCGAGCTCCAGCGGCACGGCCACCGCGATGCGGTCCGGCGGCACCGCGCCCTGCTGCAGGATCACCTTGTCGAGGTCTTCGACCAGCAGCCGGATGCCGCCGAGCGACACGATGGACGACGAGCCATGAAACAGGCCGCCCGAGATCTGCGTGTAGTTGAGAGCCCAGCCGTCGAAGATCCGCGCCTGTTCCTCCACGTCGGTGAACGCGCAGAACGCCACCGTTCGTGCGAACGGCGGGGCGCCAGGGACATCGCTCGGATCGGCGGACGGCGTCATCGGAGTCGGGAAGGGGCGGGCCGGATCGACGCATTGTAGCGGCTGCACGCGCCGGTCAAAAACCCCGGCGGCCCGATTCCCCGAGAAAACCCTCGCTTGCCGAAATCCGATAGTGAAAAGCCGGCCGGCGCAATACCTTTGGCATGTACACGACGCATCGCGCCGGCGCCGGGACCCTCCCGCTTCGTTGCCGGCCGAACCGAACACGGCTGCCGGCGCGGTACGGCCGGCGCACTTCTGGAGAGACGTTGATGGAACTCCCACGTGGCGGATTCTGGCGGAACTGGGTAGGCAATCAGTCGTGCGTCACCGCGCACATGGCATCGCCGACCAGCGAGGCGGAGATTGCCGAACTGGTGCAGGCCGCGACGCGCCAGGGCAAGAACGTCCGATGCGCAGGATCGGGACACTCGTTCACACCGGTCGTCGCGACGAGCGGCCTGCTGCTGTCGCTGAAGGACTACCAGGGCATCGTCGCGGTCGACGAGCGGCAGAAGCGCGTCACGGTGAAGGCCGGCACGCGGATCAATGCGGTGACGCGCCATCTGAAGGACATCGGCTTCTCGCTCGTCAATCAGGGCGACATCGATTCGCAGGCCATTGCCGGTGCGCTCGCAACCGGCACGCACGGCACCGGGACGACGCTGGGCAACCTGTCGTCGCAGGTGGTCGGGATGCGGTTCGTCCGCCCGGACGGCTCGATCATGGAAGTGAGCGACCAGCAGGACCTCGACCTGCTGCACGCGACGCAGGTGAACATCGGCATGTTCGGCGTGGTGTCGGAGCTGACGCTGCAGGTGACCGACGCGTTCTGGCTGCACGACCGCGTGTGGCGCGAGGACTTCGACGCGCTGATGGACAAGTACGACGACCTCGCGGCGAGGCACCGGCATTTCGGTTTCTTCTGGTGCCCGACGTCCGAGAGCCGTCACCTGTACTGCCTGCCCGACACCACGAAGGTGTCGAACTCGAAGAAGGACTACGACGTGTGCGAAATCAAGGTGATGGACTTCACCGACGAACGCACGTTCTTCGAAGGCGAGCACGAGAAGATTGCGTACAGCTCCGAGGTCTACGCGATCCACTACGTCGCGAACTTCCACGAACTCGAATACGCGGTGCCCGCCGAACACGGCAAGGAAGCGCTGCGCCGCGTGCGCGACCTGATCCTCACGAAGCATCGCGACTGCATCTTCCCGGTCGAGTATCGCTTCACGAAGGGCGATCCGGCGTGGATCAGCCCGTTCAACCACCAGGACAGCGTGACCATCTCGTGCTCGGGCGGCCCGAACGGCGTCGACTACTGGCCGTTCCTGAAGGACGTCGACGACATCCTGCGCGACTACGGCTCGCGTCCGCACTGGGGCAAGCTGCACTTCACGAACCGCGACGACGTGGACCGCTGGTTCCCGAAGGCCGAGGCGTTCCGCGAACTGCGCCGCAGCGTCGACCCCGAAGGCCATTTCCTCAACGATCATCTTCGGACGCTGTTCAGCTGAGCGGTCCGAACGAACCAGACTGGAGAACGACGCATGAATGCCAAGATTGACGGGCGCCTGGCCGGCAAGGTCGCCATCGTGAGCGGCGGCGCGGGCGGATGCGGCGGCGCCGCATCGGAACTGTTCGCCGCGCAGGGTGCGAAGGTGGCGATCATCGACCGCGACGGCGATGCGGCCGACACGCTCGCGTCGCGGCTGCGCGATGCGGGCTTGCAGGCGATCGGCCTCGGCGCCGACGTGTCGAAGCAGTCTGACGTGCAGAAGGCGGTCGATGCGGCCCGCCAGCAATACGGCAATGCGGACATCCTGTTCAATCACGCGGGCACGCTGATCGTCAAACCGTTCCTCGACATCGAGGAGTCGGAATGGGACTGGCTGATGGGCGTGAACGTGAAGAGCATGTTCCTGATGACGAAGGCGGTGCTCCCGCAGATGCTGGAAAAGGGACGCGGCAGCATCGTCTGCACATCGTCGATCTCGGCCGTCTGCGCGACGCCGGGCGAGGTCCTGTACGACGCGACCAAGGGCGCATGCCACATGTTCGCGCGGGCGATCGCCGTCGAATACCGCGACCGCGGCATCCGCTGCAACGCGCTGGCGCCCGGGTTCATCCGCACGCCGCACGGAATGCGGGAACTGAGGGATCTGCAGGCGATGGGTGTGGACGCGACCGAAGCGGCCATCGCGGTGCAGCAAGGCCGGCTGTGCGAGCCGTCGGAAGTGGCCGCGGCCGCGCTGTTCCTTGCGTCTGACGAATCGAGCTTCGTCAACGGCACCCATCTGTTCGTCGACAACTGTTTCTCCGCGGTTTAGGCCCCGATATTTGCAGGAAGCCGAAGGGCAGGCACGAACTCTCCAGGAGCGGCAGGTTCAGTCGAAGGTTCCGCAGCGATGCGGACCTTCGATTTTTTTTTGCCGGCTCGCCGCGCGATGCGTCCTAGCGGATTGTCGTAATCCTTCTATCTGAACGCATTGGCGTCTGCTGGAATGGCGATGCCGAATAACCGTTCAGCCGGCATCGCGGGGCGGCATGGTTGTCGACGTCATCGAGCGCCGGACCGGCGCTCGGCTTCGCGGGGCCGGGCCAGTCCGGCTTGCCAGGGTCAATCCATCACTCTCTTTTGATCAATCATCATGTTCAATCGCACTACCAGCACCGTCGCCAACGTCGATCCGGAACTCTGGACTGCCATTCAGGACGAGAACCGCCGCCAGGAAGATCACATCGAGCTGATCGCGTCGGAG
>NZ_CAJPGQ010000024.1:0-113631 GCF_905339595.1 Burkholderia sp. BCC1977 | reverse complement strand
TGCTTCTCGACGCGCGGCGCGAGGCCGACCTTCTCGAGATATTCGCGCGCGCGATCCTCGGCTTCCTTCTTCGGGATGCCGAGCACGTTGACGGGCGCTTCCATCACGTTCTCGAGCACGTTCATGTGCGCCCACAGATTGAAGTGCTGGAACACCATCGCGAGCTTGGTGCGGATGCGCTGCAGCTGCTTGTGATCGGCAACCTCGAGCGCGCCGGCGCGATCGGTCTTCGTGCGCACGGCCTCGCCGTCGACGACGATCTGCCCCGCATTCGGTCGCTCGAGAAAATTGATGCAGCGCAGGAACGTGCTCTTGCCCGAACCGCTGGCGCCGATGATGCTGATGACGTCGCCGGCCTTCGCGTTCAGCGACACGCCCTTGAGCACCTCGTTATCGCCATAGCGCTTGTGAATGTCGACCGCGGCAAGCTTGACGGAAGCGGACGCGCTCGTTTGAGTGATCTCGGCCAACTGGCTCTCCTCGAAGTGAAATCAATGACGGCCGGCCGCGAGATACGCGAGCCAGTGGCGCTCCGCCCGGCGAAATGCCGCGACGAGTGCGAACGATACCGCAAGATAGATCAGCGCGGCGATCCCGAACGACTGGAACGCCATGTAGGTCGCGGAATTGGCGTCGCGCGCGACCTTCAGGATGTCGGGCACGGTCGCCGTGAACGCAACGGTGGTCGCGTGCAGCATCAGGATCACCTCGTTGCTGTACAGCGGCAGCGCGCGGCGCAGCGCCGATGGCAGGATCACCCGGCGATACATCGTGAACGGCGACATCCCGTAGGCACGCGCGGCCTCGACCTCGCCGTGCGGAATCGCGCGAATCGCGCCCGCGAAGATCTCGGTCGTGTACGCGCAGGTGTTCAGCGCGAACGCGAGAATCGCGCAGTTGAAGCCGCTGCGGAAGAATGCGTCGAGCAGCGAGTGCGAACGCACGAACTCGAGGCTGTACATGCCCGTGTACAGCAACAGCAACTGCACGTAGAGCGGCGTGCCGCGGAACACGTACGTGTAGAACCGCACCGGCATCGACAGCCACTTCTTCTTCGACACGCGCGCGACCGCGAGCGGCACCGCGCACACGAAGCCGAGCGAAATCGACGCGACGAGCAGCCACAGCGTCACCGCAAGGCCGGAGAGGCGCTGGCCGTCCCAGTAAAGAAACGCCTGGCCGAATTCCTGGAGGATCTCGATCATAGTTCTGCGTGCCGCACGCCCGTGGAATAACGCTTCTCGAGCTGGATCAGCACGAGGTTGGAAACGGTCGTGATCGCGAGGTAGATCAGCGCCGCAATGAGGATGAAGAAGAACATGTTGAACGTGCTCTTGCCGGCGTCCTGCGCGGCCTTCACGACGTCCGCGAGACCGATGATCGACACCAGCGCGGTGGCCTTCACGAGCACCTGCCAGTTGTTGCCGATGCCCGGCAGCGCGAACCGCATCATCTGCGGAAACATGATCCGCACGAACACGCGCATCCCGCTCATCCCGTACGCCGCGCCGGCCTCGAGCTGGCCGCGCGGCACCGACAGGAACGCGCCGCGGAACGTCTCGGTGAAGTACGCGCCGTAGATGAAGCCGAGCGTCAGCACGCCGGCGACGAACGGGTCGATGTCGATCTGGTCCCAGCCGACCAGGTCGGTGAACTGGTTCAGCCAGATCTGGATGCTGTAGAACAGCAGCAGCATCAGGACGAGATCGGGCACCGAGCGGATCAGCGTCGTATAACCGGTCGCGGCTGCTCGCAGCACCCGGTTGTGCGACAGCTTCGCCACCGCGCCGATCAGCCCCAGCGCCACCGCAGCGGCGAGCGACAGCACCGACAGCTCGATGGTCTGCACGGTGCCGGCCCAGAGGACAGGACCAAAGCCGTAAAGGAACACGCGCGTCTCCAGTGTTGATATGAACACCGGCGCGACATGCTGTCCCGCGCCGGGCTGACGCGGATAGTCGCAAGCGAAATTGATTGCCTCAAATCACCGTGCATGCGATTGCTGCGTCGCAGCAATTCGTCCCACCATTTGCAGGCACGGCCTACACCGCTGTTTCAAAAGGAAAAAAGCCGCTTCCTGACAGTCGAATGACACGCAGGGAAGCGGACTTTTTGCAATTTTCCGGTCGCTTTTTCGATATAGCGCCGCAGGCGGTCTCACCGCCCTTTCAGGATGTCGGAGCGCGAAGTCGTATAGACAAGCCCGTCCGGGCCGAAATGGACGTTGAAGAACGCGTCGGTGTTGACGCCGTCCTCGAGCCAGCGCCAGCTCCACACCGTCTCGGGCTTCAGCGGGTACTGCGCGACGTCGCCCGGCTTGCCGAGCAGGCGCCGCACCTCGTCGTCGGTCATCCCGGGGCGCACTTTCGCGAAGTTCTCGGCGGTCAGCACCTGCGTCGCGCCCAGGTAGCGCCCGCTCGGGTCGAGGTCGACGAACCAGGTCTGGTTGCCCATCGGGCCGCGCGGATATTCGAGGCGCTTCGAGCCGTCGGTGAAGGTGCGCTCGGTCTCGGGCTTGCCCATCGTGTCGCGCACGTCGGCTTCGGTCGAGACGCCGGCCTTCAGCCCCTTGAGCAGCAGCGGCGCCGGCTTGATCGCGTTGAAGAAGTCCCTGATACGTTGCACGTCGAGATTGCCTTGCTTGTCGTCGCAGCCGGTCAGCGCCAGCGCGGCGGCCAGCATCGTCACGGGAAGGAGCCGGAAACGGAAAATCATCGGAAGAAATGCGCGTCGAGAAAACACGCGGCAAGGATACCCGCGCAACGCCAAAAGCGCGAGACGGGCGCGCGGCCCGTCTCGTGTTCAATGCATCGTTTCGGTTTGCACCTCGGCCTCGCGGCTCGCCTGCGGCGCGCGCGCCCCGGCCGGCACGGCCTTGATCCCGCGGCGCGTGCGCACCAGTTCGGCAAGCTGCCACGAACCGAGCGCCAGGCAGCCGAACAGCACCTCGCGGCCGCGCTTGACCAGCGCGAGCGACAGCGCCGTCTCGCGATCGACGCCGAACATCTGCGCGAGCAGCACGACGGTCGCCTCCTGCACGCCGAGGCCGCCCGGCACCATGAACGCCGCATGCCGCACGGCCTGCGTCATCGCCTCGATCGCGATCGCGCCGCCGATCGATACCGGATGACCGAGCAGCGCCAGCGCCCAGTAAATCTCGAGCGCGCCGAGCACGTAGCCGGACAATTGCCAGAAGAACGCGCTGAACAGCAGCGCCGTGCGCGACATCAGCGCGTCGATGTCGCCATCGAGGCGGCGGCCGTCGACGCCCTGCAACAACCGGTGCGAATCGCCGAGCAGACGCCCCGCGAACCGCTCGATCGCATGGAAGATCCCGCCGCGCCGCATCAGCACGACGCCGAGCACCGGCAGCGGCAGCGTCAGCAGCAGCGCGAGGCCGATCGTGCCGCCGCCCATGTCGTGCGTCGTCGCGAGCAGCAGCACGAGGCCGAGCGCCGCGAACGCATACTGCACGACGATCGTCACCAGCACCTCGACGATCACCGACGCGGTCACGCGGCTCGCGTCGGGCACCTGCCAGCGCGCCATCCGGATCCCGACCAGTTCGCCGCCGATCCCGACCACCGGCAGCAGCCGGTTCACGGCTTCACGCACGGTCGCGACCCACCACAGGAACGCCAGCGACGCGCGCCGGTCGAGCAGCTGGTGCCACGCATACGCGTCGAGCAGCAGCGGCAGCGCGTGAAACGGCACGAGCCACAGCAGCGCGAAACCGGCGCGCTCGAGCATCCGCGACACGTCGCCGACGCCTTCGTGCAGCCCGAGCGCGAGCAGGATCCCGATGCCGATCGGCCAGCCGAGCCATTTGATCCACTTGGTCATGACGCCTGCGCCCCCGCTTCGCGCGACGTGCGCGTGCCGCGCGGGGCCGCGCGCTGACCGAACACGTCCGCAAAACCGCCGGTCGCGACGCCGGCCGCCTTCAGCGCGGCCGCGACGCGCGGCGACAGCAGCGCGTCCAGTTCGTCGACCGGCCGGTAAGCGGCCATCGTCGGCGTGATCGGGCCGTCGCCGGCCTCGGCCGGATGACAGTAGATTTCGCCGACACCGGGCGGCAGCTTGGCAAGTGCGTCGAGCAGCACGGCCTCGTCCATCGCGCCCGTATGCTCGATCCCGACCACGTAGTCGTTGTGCGCGAGCCCCGCGCGATCGAGCCGCGCGCGCACCAGCGCGATCCACGGCTTGAGCAGCGCGGGCGCGCTCGTCTCGTACGGCAGCCGCACCGCGCGCAGCCCGTAGTCGCGGCCGATCTCGATGATCATCGACAGCACGGTCGGATGCAGGTGGAAATGCTTGTGCGCGTTCACGTGGTCGAGCGGCAGGCCGCTGGCCGCGAACGCGTCGAACTGCGCGCGGATCTCGCGGCGCAGCTGCGCACGCACGTGCGGCAGGAAGAAGAAGCGGCAGCCGTCCTTCGCCATCGCATCGCCGAAGCGCCCGTCGGGGCCGACGAGCGCGGGTATCTCATGCGCGGGCAGCGTGGCCGGCCCGTCCGCGAGGACCAGATGCAGGCCGACCGCGAGCGACGGCAGGCGCCGCGCGCGTTCGATCGCATCCTGCGCCGCGGGCGCACCGACCATCAGGCTCGCGGCGTTCAGCACGCCGTCGCGATGCGCGCGCTCGACCGCCGCGTTGACACGCGGATGCAGCCCGAAGTCGTCCGCGGTGAAGATCAGCGCCCGCGCCGCCGGCTGCGTCGTCACGAATCAGGCCTCGTGCGCGCGCAGGAAGCGGAAGAACTCGACGCCTTCGCGCAGGCGGCGCTTCATCATGTCCCAGCTCGTCAGCATTTCACGGACGATCTCCCAGATCTTCGACGGACGGAAGTAGAACTGGCGATAGAACTGCTCGAGGTGATGATAGATCTCGTCGCGCGACAGGTGCGAATAGCCGATCGCCGCCAGTTGCACGCCTTCCTTGCTCACCAGGTTGATGGTCTTGTTCTCTTCCATCCAGCCGTTTTCCACGGCCTGCTTGTAGAGCGTCGTGCCCGGATACGGCGCGGCAAGCGACACCTGGATCGTGTGCGGATTGATTTCCTTCGCGTACTCGATCGTCTTCCTGATGGTCTCCTGCGTCTCGCCCGGCAGGCCGAGGATGAAGGTGCCGTGGATCTTGATGCCGAGCTTCTTGCAGTCCGCGCTGAAGCGGCGCGCGAAATCGGTGCGCACGCCCTTCTTGATGTTCACGAGGATCTGGTCGTCGCCGGATTCGAAGCCGACCAGCAGCAGGCGCAGGCCGTTTTCCTTCATGACCTTGAGCGACTTGTACGGCACGTTCGCCTTCGCATTGCACGACCACGTCATGCCGAGCTTGCCCAGGCCGATGGCGATGGCTTCGGCGCGCGGCAGGTCGTCGGTGAAGGTGTCGTCGTCGAACATCAGTTCCTTCACTTCCGGCATGTTGTCGCGGATCCACTTCGCTTCCGCGAGCACGTTCTCGACCGAGCGCGTGCGGTAGCGATGGCCGCTGACCGTCTGCGGCCACAGGCAGAACGTGCAGCGCGACTTGCAGCCGCGGCCCGTGTAGATCGACACGTACGGGTAGTTCAGGTAGCCGATGAAGTAGTTGTCGATCTTCAGGTCGCGCTTGTAGATGGGCGCGACGAACGGCAGTTCGTCCATGTTCTCGAGGATCGGACGCGCTTCGTTGTGCTCGATCGAGCCGTCCTTCGCACGCCAGCTCAAGCCCTTGATCTCGGCGAACGGCCGGCCTTCGGCGATTTCCTTGCAGGTGTAGTCGAATTCCTCGCGGCACACGAAGTCGATTGCCTCGCTCGCCGTGAGCGAGTTGTGCGGATCGACCATCACCTTCGCGCCCACCATGCCGACCACCAGCGACGGCTTCATCTTCTTCAGATCCTGCGCGAACATCGCGTCGGTCGGAAACGACGGCGTGCTCGTGTGGATGATCACGAGATCGTAGTCGTTGGCGATCTTCAGCGTCTCCTCGACCGACAGGCCGTCGGCCGGCGCGTCGACGACGCGGCTGCCCGGCACGAGCGCGGCCGGCTGCGCGAGCCACGTCGGATACCAGAAGGAACGGATTTCGCGCTTCGCCTGATAGCGCGAGCCGGCTCCGCCGTCGAAGCCGTCATACGAAGGGGCCTGCAAGAACAGCGTTTTCATGAATGCTCCGGTAGCCTGCATAGTTCGATTCGTCACAACGATTCAGTCAAAAAACCGCGGGCCGCCCTGCCGGCGCCCGCCTCTCTGTCATGTCGCGTCGCGCGGCGGTGCCGCGCGGCGCGTCTCGGCCCTCGGGCCGGATTCGATCGGAAGCGGGCGCACGGCCGCTCCCTCGAGGAGCCGCGCTCAGCGGCCGTCCCCGCCCTCCACCGCTGCCGTCGCGCGTTCGCCGCCGACGACCGTCATCCTCGCGCCGCGCCACACGACGTGCGTGCCGAACGCGGCCGCGAGCCATTCGAGCGCGAGCAGCGTGTCGCGCACCGCGACGAGCGGCAGATCGCGCCAGAACGCGCGCCAGCCGTCCTCGCCGCGCGCGTGCAGCACGAGCCGCCCGAACGCCCCCACGGCCGCCGCCCCACCCGCCAGCGTGCCGGCCACGGTGCCGTCGAGACGCAACGCGAGCGCCGCGCCGATCGCGAGCCACGGCGCGGTAAACGTGATGAACAGGAACGCGAAGCCGGCCGGGTTCAGCGAACGGATCGTGCGCAGCCAGCGCGTCTCGCGGTGCCAGAGCGGGCCGAACGACGGCTCGATCACGTCGGTCGCGACCTCGACCTCGGACAGCACGGTGCGCCGCCCGAGGCGGCGCGGCAGCTCGGACAGCCAGAAGTCGTCGGCCAGCTCGTCCTTCAGCGCGAGAAAACCGCCGATCCGGTCGAGCGTGTCGCGCGTCAGCGCGAGCGTCGCGCCGAAGCCGAAGCGGCTCGAGTGGCCGAGGTGCGTGATCCGCACCGACGGCGCGAACCAGGCATCGACGAACTGCGCGCCGATCCGCGTCCAGAACCCGCCGACGCTGCGCGCATGATACAGGCACGTGACGACCCCGACCGACGCGTCGGCGAGCGGCGCCGTCACGCGCTCCAGATAATCCGGCTTCACCGCGATGTCGCTGTCCGCGATCACGATGCGGCCGTACTTCGCGCGCTCGGCGAGATTGATCAGGTTGCTGACCTTCAGGTTCTTGCCGTGCACGCGCGCGTCGATCACGAGCGTGATGTCGCATTCCGGATAGTCGGCACGCAGCCGCTCGACGACGGCGATGGCCGGATCGGCCGCCGACGCGACCCCGAACAGCACTTCATGGCGCGGATGGCGCTGCTCGCAGAACGTCGCGAGATTCTCGTACAGGTGCGGCTCCGCGCCGCACAGCGGCTTGAGCACGCTGACGGGCTCGAAACCGTCGCGCGCGGCGGTGCGCGGCGTGCGCGGGCGCGGCGCGAATGCCGCGACGAGCGCATAGCCGGCCGCGGCCAGCGTGAACACGGTCAGGAGCCAGTCAAGCAGCGTGACGGTCGGCGTCATGCGCGACGCCCTCCGGCAATGCGGGCGCGCTGCCGATCGATCGAACCGGGTTGAACGTAATTGGATATTCCGTCAGCAACGAACGCGGGCACGACCCGACTCCTTGTTCCAGCAGCGTCTGTAATGGGGAGGCACGGCCCATTCCCCGAAAGCGGCCATGCCCGGCTTCGCGTGGCACATCCTCGCGCGATGCCCGGACGGGATGCGGGAAGACTCGAATGGCTAGCCTCGGCACAACATGGGCAGGCGCCGGATTTTAGCAGCCCGCGCCAGCCCGCGCTTGGGCACCTCGCGAAACGGACTGGTGCGATTTCGGCAAAGCTGTGCGGCCGAGGAACCATTCTGGTACCACCACGTTCACGTTAGCGTAAGCGCTTTGCAGGCGTATTGCAGTCTTGAAAATCAAACGTTTCGTGGAATTTTGTACGTCGATGCGAAGACAAGCCCAATCTCAGTAAAGTTTGGTAATTATTCGGCGATTGGATCGATTTTTGCAACGATCCCCTGGCCCTACCTTGCACCCCTGAAAGGCGCATGGGTATCCGCGCGTCGCCAGCGCGTTCCGGAACCCTTTGGCAAAATCGTCGGCATCTGTTGCGCATGCGCATCACCGCGCCCCTCCCTTTCGAAGGCCACCCGATGATTCCGTTTTCCGTACTCGATCTCACCCCCATACCCGCCGGCGCCGACGCCGCGCAGGCGTTCCGCAACACCGTCGATCTCGCGCAGCACGCGGAGCGCCTCGGTTACCGGCGCTACTGGCTCGCCGAACATCACAACATGCCCGGCATCGCGAGCGCGGCGACCGCCGTCGTGATCGGTCATGTGGCGGGCGCGACGAAGACGATCCGCGTCGGCTCGGGCGGGATCATGCTGCCGAACCATGCGCCGCTCGTGATCGCCGAGCAGTTCGGCACGCTCGCGTCGCTGTATCCGGGCCGCATCGACCTCGGGCTCGGCCGCGCGCCCGGTACCGACCAGACCACGTCGCGCGCGCTGCGTCGCGACCTGATCGGCAGCGCCGACTCGTTTCCGGACGACGTCGCCGAGCTGCAGCGCTACTTCGCGGAGCCGGTGCCCGGCCAGCGCGTGCGCGCGGTGCCCGGTGCGGGGCTGGACGTGCCCGTGTGGCTGCTGGGTTCGAGCCTCTTCAGCGCGCAGCTCGCCGCGATGCTCGGGCTGCCGTTCGCGTTCGCGTCGCACTTCGCGCCGGACTACCTGATGCGCGCGCTCGAGCTGTATCGCGCGCAGTACCGGCCGTCGGCCGCGTGGCCGAAGCCGCATGCGATGGTCGGGGTCAACGTGTTCGCGGCCGATACCGACGACGAGGCGCGGCGCCTCTTCACGTCGCTGCAGCAACAGTTCATCAACCTGCGCCGCGGCACGCCGGGCAAGCTGCCGCCGCCCGTCGACGCGCTCGAGGCGAGCGAGTTCGAACTCGCGAACGTCGCGCATGCGCTGTCGTTCGCGGCCGTCGGCTCGCGCGACACGGTGCGCGACAAGCTGCGCGACCGGATCGCGCAGACGGGCGCGGACGAGGTGATCATCACCGCGCAGATCTACGATCACGCGGCACGGGTGCGCTCGTTCGAGCTGGCCGCGCAGATCCGCGACGAACTCGCGAACGAAACCCGCTGACCGGACGGTCGCGCCCGCGCCGGCAGGTGCGCCCGCCGGCGCGTCACTGCGGGTGCACCGCTTCCATCCCGTCGAGCAGCGCCTTGTGGAACGCGTCCGGGTCCTGGATCTGCGGCGCGTGCCCGAGCGCCGGGAATTCGACGAGCTGCGCGCCGGGAATCGCCGCCTGCGTGCGTTTCGCGAGCTCCGGATAACGGCCGAGCTTCGCGTGCACGTCGGGCGGGGCCACGTCCTTGCCGATCGCGGTCGTGTCCTTGTCGCCGATCAGCAGCAGCGTCGGCACGCGGATCGCGCCGAGTTCGTAGACCACCGGCTGCGTGAGGATCATGTCGTAGATCAGCGCGGAGTTCCACGCGACCGCGTCGCGGCCCGGGCCGCGATACATGCCGGCGAGCATCTGCACCCAGCGCTCGTAGGACGGCGCCCACTTGCCTGCGTAGTAGGTCGTCTGCTCGTAGCGGCGGATGCCGTCCGCCGTCGTCTTCTGCTCGCGTGCATACCAGTAGTCGACCGGCAGCGGCGGCACGCCGAGCGCCTTCCAGTCCTCGAGGCCGATCGGGTTCACCAGCACGAGCTGGTCGGTCGCCTTCGGGTACATCAGCGCGTAACGCATCGCGAGCATCCCGCCCGTCGAATGGCCGACGATCGTCGCCGACTTCACGCCGATCGACTCGAGCAGCCCATGCGTGTTGCGCGCGAGCTGCTGGAAGCTGTACTGATAGCGCTCGGGCTTCGACGACTTGCAGAAGCCGATCTGGTCCGGCGCGATCACGCGATAGCCGGCGCGGCTCAGCACGCCGATCGTGTCCTCCCAGGTCGCCGCGCAGAAGTTCTTCCCGTGCAGCAGCACGACGGTGCGGCCGTTCGGGTGCGCCGGCTGCACGTCCATGTACATCATCTCGAGGGTTTCGCGCTGCGAGACGAACGCGTAGCGGTGCACCGGCTCCGGATAGGCGAAGCCTTCCAGGCGGGGGCCGTACGCGGGCCCGTCGTTGCCGGCCGGTGCCGCGACGGCGGCCGCGGCCGACGTCGCGCATGCGGCGGCGACGCCCGCACCGAGCACGGCGGCGCGCGCGAGGGACAACATCTTGCAAGTCGAAGGCATGGCGATCACGATAAAGGGAAATGCACGCGGGCAGCCGGGCGGCTTCGTGATCCGCGATTCTACGCGGTCGGACTGACGACGGCGCGCAACACTCGATGGCCGCGCGACTTCCGCGCGCGCGACGAACTCGGGTATCGTGTGACGTGACCCTGAAACGCCTGCAGGCGAACGCTCATGAAAAACGTCCTCAGCATTCAGTCGCACGTCATCTACGGACACGCCGGCAACAGCGCGGCCGTGTTCCCGATGCAGCGCCTCGGCGTCAACGTCTGGCCGCTCAACACCGTCCAGTTGTCGAATCACATGCAGTACGGCCACTGGGCCGGCAGCGCGATCGACGCCGCGAAGATGGAGCAGCTCGTCGACGGCGTCGCCGCGATCGGCGCGCTCAAGCGCTGCGACGCGGTGCTGTCCGGCTTCCTCGGCTCGCCGGCGCAGGCGCGCGCGACGGTCGAGATCGTGCGCGCGGTGAAGGCGACGAACCCGAACGCATGGTACTTCTGCGATCCGGCGATGGGCCAGACGGGCGGGATCCGGCCCGAGCCCGGCGTCGAGGAATTCATCGTCCAGGAGATGCCGGCGCTCGCGGACGGCATGTCGCCGAACCACACCGAGCTGCAGAAGCTCGCCGGGCGGCGCATCGAGACCGTCGCCGAAGCCGTCGACGCCTGCCGCGCGCTGATCCGCCGCGGCCCGAAGGTCATCCTCGTCAAGCACCTGCACGACCGCAACAGCCCGGCCGACCGCTTCAACATGCTCGCCGTCACCGAGACCGAAGCGTGGATCGGCCAGCGCCCGCTGTATGCGTTTCCGCGCCATCCGGTCGGCGTCGGCGACCTCACCAGCGCCATTTTCGTCGCGCGCCGGCTGCGCGGCGACTCGGTGCGCGCCGCGTTCGAGCACACGCTCGCGGCCGTGCACGCGGTCGTGAAGGCGACCTACGACGCGCGCCGCTACGAGCTCGAACTCGTCGCCGCGCAGGACGAAATCGCGCGCCCGAGCGAATGGTTCGGTGCGTGGGTCACCGACGCCTGACGCGCCCGCATCGACTCGCCCCCCTGCCGCTCCGGCGTTCCACGCACGCCGCCTAACCGCCCCTTCGCCCCTTCGCCGTTTCGTCCCCCCTGCAGCCCGATCGTCGGCGCGACGCCGTCCGAATCCTGTCCGGCCCGCACGTGCAAACGTTTCCGGACTTCACATGAATGACACCGAATCCTCGCTATGCTCGCGGCGGCACGACCGGCGCAGCCGCATCCTGCGCCCCGGACGCGCCCGTTTTTTTCCGCATGTCCCGCCAACCGGCTCCCCCCTTTACCGCACGATAACGACCATGACCCGATCGAACCGTCGTGACTTCCTGCGCGTCGCCGCCGGCACTGCCGGCGCCGCCGCGCTGAACCTGTTCCCGCCCGTGATCCGCGATGCGCTCGCCATCCCCGCGAACCGCCGTACCGGCACGATCCGCGACATCGAACACATCGTGATCCTGATGCAGGAGAATCGCTCGTTCGACCATTACTTCGGCACGATGCGCGGTGTCCGCGGCTTCGGCGACCCGCGCCCGCTGCGCCTCGCGAACGGCAAGTCGGTGTTCCACCAGCCGGTCGGCCCGGCCGAGCTGCTCCCGTTCCACCCGGGCGCCGACAAGCTCGGCCTGCAGTTCCTGCAGGACCTGCCGCACGGCTGGCAGGACATGCACGCCGCATGGAACAAGGGCCGCTACGACCAGTGGGTGCCGAACAAGGGCACCACGACGATGGCGTACCTGAAGCGCGACGACATCCCGTTCCACTACCAGCTCGCCGATGCGTTCACGATCTGCGACGCGTACCACTGCGCGATCCCGAGCTCGACCGACCCGAACCGCTACTACATGTGGACCGGCTACGTCGGCAACGACGGCACGGGCGGCGGCCCGGTGCTCGGCAACGAGGAAAAGGGCTACGGCTGGACGACCTATCCGGAAGTGCTCGAGCAGGCCGGCGTGTCGTGGAAGATCTACCAGGACGTCGGCACGGGGCTCGACGCGAACGGCTCGTGGGGCTGGACGCAGAACCCGTACATCGGCAACTACGGCGACAACGCGCTGCTCTACTTCAACCAGTACCGCAGCGCGCTGCCCGGCACGCCGCTGTACGACAAGGCGCGGACCGGCACCAACATCAGCGCCGGCGGCACGCTGTTCGACGTGCTGCAGCAGGACGTGAAGAACGGCACGCTGCCGCAGGTGTCGTGGATCTGCGCGCCGGAAGCGTACTCGGAGCACCCGAACTGGCCGGCCAACTACGGCGCGTGGTACATCGAGCAGGTGCTGAAGGTGCTCGTGTCGAATCCGGAGGTGTGGAGCAAGACCGCGCTCTTCATCACCTACGACGAGAACGACGGCTTCTTCGACCACGTGCCGCCGCCGTTCGCACCGCAATCGCGCGACAACGGGCTGTCGACGGTCGCGACGACCAACGAGGTGTTCGCCGGCGACGCGACGCACATGGCCGGCCCGTACGGGCTCGGGCCGCGCGTGCCGATGATGGTCGTGTCACCGTGGACCAAGGGCGGCTGGGTCTGCTCGCAGACCTTCGATCACACGTCGCTGCTGCAATTCATCGAGGCGCGGTTCGGTGCGCAGTACCCGGTGACGGCCGCCAACGTGTCGCCGTGGCGCCGCACGGTATGCGGCGACCTGACGTCGGCGTTCGACTTCGCGACCGCCGACGCCGCGTGGCCGACGCTGCCCGACACGACCGGCTATGCGCCGCCCGACCGCCTGCGCCACCCCGACTACATCCCGGTGCCGCCGGTGCTGCAGAAGCTGCCGAAACAGGAGGCCGGGCTGCGTCCGGCGCGCGCGCTGCCGTACGAGCTGTTCGTGCACGGCCGCGTCGAAACCGCGAACGGCCAGTTCCGGCTGACCTTCGCGAACACCGGCCGCGCGGGCGCCGCATTCCAGGTGCAGTCGCGCAACCGCCTCGACGGCCCGTGGGCGTACACCGTTGAAGCCGGCAAGCGGGTCGCCGATACGTGGAGCGCCGCGGCATCGCTCGGCCTGTACGACCTCGACGTGTACGGTCCAAACGGCTTCTACTGCCATTTCCGCGGCCCGTTCGCGACCGGCGTCGGCAGCGCGAACGTGAACCCGGAGGTGATCTACGGCTACGACGTCGCGAACGGCAACATCACGCTGCGCCTGATGAACCGCGGCCACAAGGCCGTGCAGCTCAAGGTGACGAACGCGTACGGCCACGGCCGCGCGCGCACGTTCGACCTCGCACCGGGCGCGCACGTCGACGACTACTGGGATCTGCGCGGCAGCCACGGCTGGTACGACCTGACCGTCAGCGACGGCCGCCTGCTCGGCTTCCTGCGCCGCTTCGCGGGCCACGTCGAGACCGGCCGCCCGAGCACGAGCGACCCGGCCATCCGCACGAACGCGTCGCATGAC
This sequence comes from Burkholderia sp. BCC1977, assembly GCF_905339595.1. NCBI lineage: Bacteria > Pseudomonadati > Pseudomonadota > Betaproteobacteria > Burkholderiales > Burkholderiaceae > Burkholderia > Burkholderia sp. BCC1977. Next base: position 99,938 of record NZ_CAJPGQ010000024.1, on the reverse strand, counting down.
GACGCCGAAGCCGCGTCGGACGCCCTGTCCGACTGACGACGGCGAACGCGGCGCGGCCCCGCCGGGGCCGCGCCGCCCGCCCGCACCCGCCTCCCGTCCGTTCGTGACGGGAAACTCCCGATACCGGCCGCCCGCGCTCGCGCGGAAGCTATGCGCAAATCCGCACCGAATGCGCGGCAAATTGCCAAGACCCGCGCATATCGGCGACCTATATATCGAGGCGATCGGGGCTCCTCGCCGAGCCTGACGGGAGATTCTTCCGGGAATCATCAGCATGCCGACCTCCCCGCCCGATTCCGAGAAGCGGTCGAACCGCCCGCCCGTCGCACGCATCCGGCCCGCCGGCTGCGTGCGGTATCCACCCGCTGGTGTAGAACAAGAGGAACGAACATGAAATTCCGTCATTCCCTGTTGTCGGTATCGGTCGTATCCGCGGTAGCCCTCCTCTCGCAACAGGCCGCCCAGGCCGCCGACGCAACCGACGTGAAGGTCGGCTTCGCCGCGCCGCTCACCGGCGTGAATGCCGGCTACGGCAAGGATCTCCAGAACGGCGTGCAACTGGCGCTCGACGACGCCGCCGCGCAGAAGGTGCAGATCGCCGGCAAGCCCGTGCACTTCAACCTCGTCGTGCAGGACGACCAGGCCGACCCGCGCATCGGCGTGCAGGCCGCGCAGGCGCTCGTCGACCAGAACGTGTCGGTGGTGGTCGGCCACTTCAACTCGGGCACGACGATTCCGGCATCGGTGGTCTACGACAAGGCCGGCATCCCGGTGATCGACCCGGCCGCCACCAACCCGACGCTCACGTCGCGCGGGCTCGCGAACATGTTCATGGTGATCGCGACCGACGGCCAGAACGCGGGCAACGCGGGCAAGTACGCGGTCGACGTGACCAAGGCGAAGCGCATCGCGATCATCGACGACCGCACCGCGTTCGGCCAGGGTGAGGCGGACGAGTTCGAGAAGGCCGTGAAGGCGGCCGGCGGCAACATCATCGGCCGCGAGTTCACCAGCAACCAGGCGGTCGACTTCCGCGCGCAGATCACGAGCCTGAAGGGCAAGAACCCCGACCTGATCTTCTTCGGCGGTCTCGATTCGCTCGCCGCGAACTTCATCAAGCAGATGCGCCAGCTCGGGCTGAACGCGCAGTTCGTCGGCGGCGGCGGCGTGAAGGACAACGAGTTCATCAAGATCGCCGGCCCGGCCGCGGAAGGCGCGATGGCGTGGGAATACGGACGGCCGCTCGACGAGCTGCCGCAGGGCAAGGATTTCGAGCAGCGGTTCAAGAAGCGCTTCGGCGTCGACGTGCTGTCGTACGCGCAGTTCGGCTACGACGCGGCGTGGGCTGCGATCAAGGCGATGCAGGCGGCCAACTCGACCGATCCGAAGGTCTATCGCCCGGCGCTGAAGAAGGTCGACTTCGAAGGCGTCACCGGCCGCATCTCGTTCGCGAACGACGGCTCGCTGAAGAGCGGGATGTCGACGCTGTACCAGGTGAAGAGCGGCACGTGGAAGACCATCGTGACGAAGGGGGGCTGATCGGGCAGGACCGGCGGTCCGGGCAGCCAGACCGCCCGGGCGCGGGGGTGGGGGCAACGGCGGGAACGCCGCCGCGCCTCCCCGCGCACGATGCGGGTACCGGCGCATACGCAGCCGGCAGCAAAGCGATCAGCGTGATCGCACCGATCTCATACGATGACTGATGTTGGGGCGATGTTCGTCACGGCCTGCGGCAATGCACAGGCCGTGTCAGGCGGCCACGCGTCAGTTGGCCTGCGTGTCGCGCTCCGCCTCGGCCGCCTCGTGCGCACGGCGCAGCCGCTCGCGGCTGTTGGTCAGGTGCGTGCGCATCGCGGCACGCGCGGCTTCCGGGTCGTGACGCGCGATCGCCTCGTAAATATCTTCATGCTCGTGATTGAGCCGGCCGACATAGCGCTCGAGGTCGTCGCCGGCGAAGCGCGCCGAATTCACGCGCGTGCGCGGGATGATCGACGCGCCAAGCTGCGTCATGATGTCGACGAAATAGCGGTTGCCGGTCGATTGCGCGATCTGCAGGTGGAACTGGAAGTCGAGTTGCGCGGTGTCGCGGCCGCCGCCCGCCCCCGACGCGATCGCGTCGAGCGCGCGCCGCAACGCGGCGAGGTCGGTATCGTTCGCGCGCTGCGCGGCGAGGCTTGCGCATTCGCTTTCGAGGCTGATGCGCAACTCGAGCACCGCGAGCACGTCGCGCAGCGTCGTGATTGTCGCGGGATCGATGCCGAGCGTCTGGCGGCGCGACGGTTCGAGCACGAAGCTGCCGATGCCGTGGCGCGTCTCGATGAGGCCGCTCGCCTGCATCCGCGAGATCGCTTCGCGCACGACCGTGCGGCTGACGCCCTGCGCCGCCATGACTTCGGTTTCGGTCGGCAGCTTGTCGCCGGGACGCAGCGTGCCGTTTTCGATCTGCGCGGTCAGCGCGTCGACGACATCTTGTGCGAGGCTGCGTGCGCGACGGCGCGGCGCTGCGGGAAGCGTGGGCACGGACATGAGGCCGGTTCCTTTTTGAATGATCGTAATGTGAGCCGAGGGTTTACGCGGGGTTTGAGCGAACGCCGTTGATTCATTATACTGCGTCACAAGTCATCCGACGACTGATGATCGCGACACGGATCTCCTGTCGACCGAGACCGGCGCACCAGCGCCTGCCGGGTCCCGTGCTTCGCGATCGGCCGGCATTCGCGCTTGTGCGCGGCTGCCGGCGCCGGTTTCGCGGCCGATCGAAGCGCGCCTCCGCGCTTGCTCCGGTCCGCCGCGACACCGGCATCGAGCGGGTCGCCCCACCCTTTCGGGTTGCTGTCGACATGCGGGGCTTGCGCGCCGCGCACGTCGGTTGTCGAATGATCGCACCTCCCGCCGCGCGCGGCAAAGATTTTGCCGCACGGCATTGCCCACTCTTTTGCCATCGCCGCCATGAACGCCGTCACTGCCTCGCCTTCCCACGACACGCCGCGCATCGTCGACCTGCAAGCCATTCCGGTCGCCGGCCACGACAGCATGCTGCTCAACCTGAGCGGCGCGCACGGCCCGTTCTTCACCCGCAACCTCGTGATCCTGAAGGACAGCGCGGGCCGGACCGGCGTCGGCGAAGTGCCGGGAGGCGAAAGCATCCGCCGCACGCTCGAAGACGCGCGCGCGCTCGTCGTCGGTCAGCCGGTCGGCAACTACCATGCGGTGCTCAACGACGTGCGGCGCACCTTTGCCGACCGCGACGCGAGCGGCCGCGGCCTGCAGACCTTCGACCTGCGCACCACGATCCACGCGGTCACCGCGCTCGAAGCCGCGCTGCTCGACCTGCTGGGCCAGCATCTCGGCGTGCCCGTGGCCGCCCTGCTCGGCGAGGGGCAGCAGCGCGAGCGCGTCGAGATGCTCGGCTACCTGTTCTACGTCGGCGACCGCACCCGAACCGCGCTGCCCTATCGCGACGGCCGCGGCGCGACCGACGACTGGACCCGCGTGCGCGACGAGGCCGCGCTGACGCCCGAGGCGGTCGTGCGCCTCGCCGAAGCCGCGCACGCGCGCTACGGGTTCAACGACTTCAAGCTGAAGGGCGGCGTGTTCGAAGGCGCGCGCGAGATCGAAGCCGTGACGGCGCTCGCCGAGCGCTTCCCCGACGCGCGCGTGACGCTCGATCCGAACGGCGCGTGGTCGCTCGACGAGGCCGTGCGTCTGTGCCGCGACCTGCATCACGTGCTCGCGTATGCGGAAGATCCGTGCGGCGCGGAAAACGGCTACTCGGGCCGCGAGGTGATGGCCGAATTCCGCCGCTCGACCGGGCTGCCGACGGCGACCAACATGATCGCGACCGACTGGCGCCAGATGGGCCACGCGGTGCAGTTGCAGGCGGTCGACATCCCGCTCGCCGATCCGCACTTCTGGACGATGCAGGGCTCGGTGCGCGTCGCGCAGATGTGCCGCGACTGGGGCCTCACGTGGGGCTCGCATTCGAACAACCACTTCGACGTGTCGCTCGCGATGTTCACGCACGTCGCGGCCGCCGCGCCCGGCCAGGTCACCGCGATCGACACGCACTGGATCTGGCAGGACGGCGAACGGCTGACGCGCGAACCGCTGAAGATCGAGAACGGGCTCGTGGAAGTGCCGAAGCGTCCGGGCCTCGGCATCGACATCGACATGGATGCGGTCGCGGTCGCGCACGAGCTGTACAAGCAGCATGGGCTCGGCGCGCGCGACGACGCGGCGGCGATGCAGTATCTGATTCCGGGGTGGACGTTCAACAACAAGCGCCCCTGCCTCGCGCGCTGAGCGCGGGACGAACCGGGCGGCGGGTTCGCCCGGTCGACAGGGAATGTATCGGGTTCGCCCGCGCGCGTGCGGGTGCCGGACGGGAAAAGATTGCCGACAGGAAACGGGATCCGGCTGGTCAGCGCCGGCCGGTCGCGGTCGAACCAGGCCCGGGAACAGGACCCGGCACAATCAGCCGGTCAACCCTGTCCCGCCACACCAGGCCGGACGCACATATCGGGCCGGACTGGCGGCGGTACGTACCCGGCCACGCCTCTGGCCGACCGCCCCTACCCGGCCAGCCTAGCCGACCGCCCCAATCCCCCGCGCCATCCCCGACGCGGCGAACACGATGACCATCACGAGCAGGGCCTGCCAGTGGCCGATCCGCACATAGGTCCGTGCGCGGCCCAGATCGGGCATCTGCTGTTGCCGCGCGGCGATGCGCCAGCGGATCAGCCCGAGCATCGGCACGATCTCGAGCAGCAGGATCAGCACGAGCGCAGTCATCTTGAGGTGAAAGAGCGGCTCATGAAGGTAATACGCCGAGCCTTTCTCGACGCCGCCGAATGCGCGCGTGAGCCCCGTCGCGATCAGCACCAGCGCGGACAGCCCCCAGGCCGCGTCGGCCTTGAACACGCCGGGCAGGTCGGCGGCCTGCGCCGACGCGATGACCCGGCGCAGCGCGCGGTTGCGCCCCGCGATCGCGGCGAACGCGACGCCGAACGCCATCAGGTGAACGGCTGCCAGCAACCAGCGGACGATCATTGCGCCTCCTTGTCGCCCGCGCGCCGCGCAGGCCGTGTCAGACGATCTGCTTGAGCGCCGCGTCGAGCGCGAGCACCGCGACGCGGTCGCCCTCGGTGGCGAGCGGCGTGCGCATCACGATCTGCCGGTTATGGCCGACGGCCGCCGGCGAATCCCACAGCAGTTCGACCTTCGGCCGCCGGAACAGGCTGCCGCGACGCGGCGGCACGGCGGCCGGCTGCGCACCCGGCTCGACCGTGGCGGGCGCGGCCCGGCCGGGCCAGCGCACCGACAGTTCGCGCGCGTCATACTGGCCGACCTTGCGGCTCTCCATCCAGACGATTGCAGTGCGCGTGAGCGTATCGAGCGAGATCGCGTAGCGGCCGACCGCGAAGCGGCGCGCGGCCACGTTGGTGCGCCACAGCGGCCGCGGGCGGCACATCCAGACGATCGCCGCATACAGCGCCGGCGCGGCGACGAGCCAGCCGTTGGTCGCCGTCACCGCGTGCAGCGCGGGGCGCCAGCCGTCCGCCCACGCGAACGCGCCGATCGACCACACGGCAAACAGGAAACCGATCAGCGCGAAGACCCGCAGCGCCTGGCGCAGCCACTGCGGCAGCGGATGGAACGGCCGCTCGGCGCGCGCGACGGCGCCCGGCAGCGCGAGCAGCAGGAAGATCAGCACGAGATAGACGAACGCCCAGGGCGACGACACCATCGCCGACAGCGACGCGCGATAACCCATCTGGGACATCGAGAACAGCCAGCGCGCGAGCAGCACGAGACCGATCGCGCGCAACGCGAAGATCACGCCGGCGCCGGGGGCCGGCGCTGCGCGCGTGGTTTTCGTTCTCGCCAAGACTGCTCTCCTCTCGATGTTCGTGCGGGGCCGGATTTCACGGCACGGCCATTATAGGGACATTACCGTCTGGACAGACGGTCGGATGACGTGCCGGACCGCTTCCGGTGCCGTTCGCGGCGCCGGGCGCGGCGAGAATACAACAGATCCGCGCCGCAGATGTGACAACGCCCCGCCGGGAACCCGGACGGGGCGTCGATGAGGGGGCGTCAGCCGCAAAGCGGCCGGCGGCCCGGCATCAGCCTGCGTTGACTTCGCGCAGCACCGTGCGGCGCTTCTGGCGCAGCAGTTCCTCGTAGCCCTTCACGTAGTTCTGCGCCATCACCTTCGACGAGAAACGAGCTTCGAACGCGGCGCGCACGTTCTCGCGCGGCAGCGTATCGAGGCGCTTGAGCGCCGCGACGGCCGACAGTTCGTCTTCGACGACGAAGCCCGACACGCCGTTTTCGATCACTTCCGGCACCGAGCCGCGCTTGAACGCGATCACCGGCGTGCCGCAGGCCATCGCCTCGATCATCACCAGGCCGAACGGCTCCGGCCAGTCGATCGGGAACAGCAGCGCGTGCGCGTTGCCCAGGAATTCGGTCTTTTCCGACTCGCTGATTTCGCCGATGTACTCGACGTGCGGCAGCGCGAACAGCGGCTTGATCTTCTCTTCGTAGTACGCGCGGTCAGCCTTGTCGAGCTTCGCGGCGATCTTGATCGGCAGGCCGGCCTGCTCGGCGATGCGGATCGCGGTGTCGACGCGCTTTTCCGGCGAGATGCGGCCGAGGAACGCGAGGTAGCCCGGCTTCACGTTCGGGATCGGCGTCAGCAGGTTTTCCGGCAGGCCGTGGTACACGGTCGACAGCCAGTTCGCCTGCGGCAGCGGGATGCGCTGGTTGTCGGAGATCGACACGACCGGCACGTCGCTGAACGCGTTGAAGATCGGCTGCAGTTCCGGCAGGTCGAGACGGCCGTGCATCGTCGTCAGATGCGGGACCGGCTGGCGCGAGAACAGCGAGAACGGGTAGTAGTCGATGTGGCAGTGCAGGACGTCGAACTCGTCCGCGCGGCGGCGCACCTGCTCGAGGAGCAGCATGTGCGGTGCCATCACGTCGCGGATCGTCGGGTCGAGGCGCAGTGCCTGCGGCCAGCACGCTTCGAGCTTGGCCGACGTTTGCGAATCGCCGCTCGCGAAGAGCGTGACGTCATGCCCCATCTCGACAAGTGCTTCGGTGAGGTAGGACACCACTCGCTCGGTACCACCGTACAGTTTCGGGGGCACCGCTTCATGCAACGGAGCGATTTGGGCGATTCGCATGCGTAACTCCTAAAAAATCGGCTAAAAACCAGGTATGGGTCGGCAACCTGCCGGCGGTCCGGGCTGGATGCATTTCGTCCGAAAATCGGACGAATCAGCCTGCCGGGGGCGTCGAACCCGCGCTGCTCAAGGAGCGTCGGCGACGCGACAGGCATAGAACGTTTGAAACGAAGACCCGTTGACAGGGGTTCGTAAAAACCTGGAATCGAACCCGGAGCCGATTATCTAGGGTTATTCCCGATACGGCGCACGACATTTCAAACACTTTACTTTGTTACAAAGGCGCAACACTTTGCAACCCGCGGACTTGGGTGTCCGTTCTAGAGTGGAAGGCCCTTTTGGCGTTCCGAGTCATCCCGCCACTGCCGGCATCGTGATTCCGGCACATGCGGCAGGACGGATGCCGGATTTTATCTCAAAATTGATCGCGCGCCCCTGACCAAGGCAAGATTCGCGCAGCGCAATGCACGGCCTTGTTTACAATGCCGGATTATTCAGTCCGGGCGACCGTGGGCTGCGATCCAGCCGATCCGCTCAATCACCGAATCACCGCACGCATATTTTGGAATCTCTCACCCCTGCCCAGCGCAACGCCCACAACGCGAAGCTGTCGAGCTACGCGCATCGGCCGCTCGCCTTCCTGTTCCGCTACATCCGCCTGCATCCCGTCGCGCACCTGATCGTGCTCTGCAGCGTGCTGGCCGCCGTCGGCTGCGCGCTCGGCTCGCAATACGCGATCAAGCACCTGATCGACGTGCTCGCGGCCGGTCGCCATCATCCGGGCCCGCTGTGGAGCGCGTTCGCGCTGCTCGTCGGGCTGATCGCGGCCGACAACCTGCTGTGGCGCGTCGGCGGCTGGGTCGCCGCGCACACGTTCGTCGCGGTCACCGGCGACCTGCGGCGCGACCTGTTCCAGTACCTGATCGGCCATTCGCCGACCTACTACTCGGAAAAGCAGCCGGGCACGCTCGCGAGCCGCATCACCGCCACGTCGAACGCCGTCTATACGTCCGAGAACACGATGGCGTGGAACGTGCTGCCGCCGTGCATCGCGGTGATGGGTGCGATCCTGATGATCATCGTCGTGAACCCGCTGATGGCCGCCGGCCTGCTCGGCTGTTCGGCCGTGCTCTCCGTCGTGCTGTTCAAGCTCGCCGGGCGCGGCTCCGCGCGCCATCACGCGTTCGCGTCGAAGGCCGCCGCGGTCGACGGCGAGCTCGTCGACGTGATCGGCAACATGGGCCTCGTGCGCGCATTCGGGATGACGCTGCGCGAACAGAAGCGCTTCGGCGCGACGGTGAAGGCCGAGATGGACGCGCGCCAGCAAAGCCTGCTCTATCTCGAGAAGCTGCGCCTGCTGCACGCGGTGATCACCGCGATGCTGTCCGCCGGCCTGCTCGGCTGGGCACTGTGGCTGTGGGACCAGGGCCGCGCGACCTCCGGCGACATCGTGCTCGTCAGTTCGCTCGGCTTCACGATCCTGCACGGCACGCGCGATCTCGCGGTCGCGCTGGTCGACGTCACGCAGCACGTGGCACGCCTGTCCGAAGCCGTGAAGACGCTGCTCGAGCCGCACGGGATGCCGGACCGATCCGACGCGCAGCCGCTGTCGGCCAAGGGCGGGCGCGTCGATTTCGAGCGCGTGACGTTCGCGTATCCGCACCGCCGCGCGATCCTCGACCACTTCGACCTCCACATCGAACCGGGCCAGCGCGTCGGCCTGATCGGCAAGTCGGGCGCCGGCAAGTCGACCGTGCTCGCGCTGCTGCAGCGCTTCTACGACACGCAGGACGGCGCCGTGAAGGTCGACGGCCAGGACGTGAAGGCGATCACGCAGGACAGCCTGCGCCATGCGATCGCGCTGGTGCCGCAGGACATCTCGCTGCTGCACCGGACCATCTACGACAACATCGCGTACGGCCGTCCCGAGGCAACCCGCGAGGAAGTGCTCGCCGCCGCGCGCGACGCCCGCTGCGCGGAGTTCATCGAGGCGATGCCGGAAGGCTATGACACGATTGTCGGCGACCGCGGCGTGAAGTTGTCGGGCGGCCAGCGCCAGCGCATCGCGATCGCGCGCGCGATCCTGAAGAACGCGCCGATCCTGCTGCTCGACGAAGCGACGTCGGCACTCGACAGCGCATCCGAGGAAGCGATCCAGAGCGCGCTCGACCGCCTGATGGTCGGCCGCACGGTGATCGCGATCGCGCACCGGCTGTCGACGCTGCGCAACTTCGACCGGATCATCGTGATGAGCAACGGCAAGGTGATCGACGACGGCAGCCCCGACGTGCTGCGCAATCGTCCGGGCCTGTACCGCGACCTGCTCGCGAAGCAGCACGGCCGCCATCACGCACCCGACGGCACCACGCCGACCGGCGAACGCGCGGCCTGACGCCGCCCGGGCAGTCTCCCGTCCTGGCAGCAGCCGATAAAAAAGCCGCCGTGCGCGAAGCACGGCGGCTTTTTGCATGGCATCGCGCGGCCTGCGCCGCGCCGTGCGCGGGCTACACGCGCTGCAGGTCGCGCAGGAAGTTGTCGCGCCACACCGACACGTTGTTCTCGCGCAGCTGCGCGATCATGTCCGCATAACGCGCGCGCCGCTCCGCGAGCGGCATCGTCAGCGCCTGCGACAGCGCATCGGCCATCCCGTCGATGTCGATCGGATTGACGATCAGCGCGCCCGTCAGCTCGCGCGCAGCCCCCGCGAAGCGCGACAGCACGAGCACGCCCGGATCGTCCGGATTCTGCGCGGACACGTACTCCTTCGCGACGAGGTTCATCCCGTCGCGCAGCGGCGTCACGAAGCCCACGCGCGCGAGGCGATACAGCGCAGCCAGCACCTGCCGGTCGTACTGGCGGTGAATGTAGAGGATCGGCGCCCAGTCGAGCTCCGCGTAGCGGCCGTTGATGCGCCCCGACTCCGCTTCGAGCTGCAGGCGGATGTCCTGGTACGCGCGCAGGTCGGCGCGCGTCGACGGCGCGATCTGCAGGAACGACACGCGGTTGCGGATCGACGTCTGGTGCTCCAGCAGCTTCTCGAACGCGCGGAACCGCTCGACGAGCCCCTTCGAATAATCGAGCCGGTCGACGCTCATGATCAGCTGGCGCCCGCGCAGCGACGTGGCCATGCGCGCGGCCTTGCCGTTCTCGCCGGCCTGCGCGAGCGACGCGATCTCGTCCGGATACACGCCGATCGGATAGGCGGCCGCGCGCAGCGTGTTGCCGAACGCGCTCACGCGCACCGTGTGCCCTTCGCGCGCCACTTCGCCGCCGGCCTCGAACTCGATGTAGTCGCAGAACGCGCGCAGGTCCGGCTCGGTCTGGAAGCCGAGCAGGTCGAACGCGCACAGCGACTCGACGAGCTCGCGATGCGGCGGCACATTGACGAGCACCTGCGCGGCCGGAAACGGGATGTGCAGGAAAAAACCGATGCGGTTCTTCACGCCGGCCGCACGCAGCGCACGCGCGAACGGGATCAGGTGATAGTCGTGCACCCAGATCACGTCGTCGTCCTGCAGCAGCGGCACGAGCTGCTGCGCGAGCCAGACGTTCACGCGGCTGTAGCCGTCGAACTCGTGACGGTCGTACTGGATCAGGTCCGCGCGGTAATGGAACGCGGGCCACAGTGTCGCGTTCGAGAAACCGCGGTAGTACTGGTCGTAATCGCGGCGCGACAGCCCGACGGTCGCGAACGTCACGGGCCCGCGCTCCTCGATGCGGATCTGCGGCGCGCCGGACGCGACCACCTCGCCGCTCCAGCCGAACCACATGCCGCCCGTCTCCTTCAGCGCATCGTAGACGCCGATCGCGAGGCCGCCCGCCGCCGGCTCGCCTTCCGAAATCGGGGCGACGCGGTTCGAAACGATGATGAGTCGGCTCATGCGCCCGGCTGCTCCGCGCCAAGCCAGCGGGCGATCTGCGCGTGCAGCGCGTCGACCGAGTCGAGCCGCGTGCGGGCCGACGTCTCGCCCGCGCCGACCTTGATCGACAGGCCGCCGCGCGCGTTGACCACCGCGAAGCCCTTCTCGTCGGTCAGGTCGTCGCCCGCGAACAGCGGCACGCGGCCCGCGAACGGCGGCTCGTCGAGAAATGCGGCCAGCGCACGCCCCTTGTCGACGCCCTTCGGCTTGATCTCGAACACCATCTTGCCGGGCTGCAGCACGTACGCATCCGCATACTCGGCGACGAGACGCTCGGCCGCAACGCGCGCGACCGGCTCGCGCTCGGGCGCATTGCGGTAGTGCAGCGCGACGGCCGCGCCCTTGATTTCGAGCAGCATGCCCGGATGACGATCGACGACGGCCGCGAGCTCGCGCTCGATGCGCAGCAGCCGTTCGTCGTTGAAGCCGATGCGCTGCGTGTCGCCGTTCGCATCGCGACGCTCGGCGCCGTGCAGGCCCGCGATCGGCAGGCCCGGCATGTTCAGGAACGAGTCGAGGTTGTCGATGCCGCGACCCGACACGATGGCGACCGCACCGTGCGAGCGGCGCCGCAGTTCATCGAGCAGCGTCAGCAGCGACGGCGGCACGTGAATGCTGTCGGGCGTCGGCGCCAGCTCGACGAGCGTGCCGTCGAAGTCGAAAAAGAACGCGGTATCGGTCAGGGACAGGGAAGCCGGAACGGATTGCATCGATTCGATAGTCTGAGGAGCGGCCTGCAAACGCGGGGCCGCCGCTGCGAGAATGGAATTGTGCGCATCTTACCGCGCCTGCGTATCGAGTTGGGCGAAACCGGTGCAGGGCAAGCCTCGCGCCACCCCGTGCGTCAACTGCGACATATTGCCCCGCTCGCCCGTGCCGTACCGGTTTCGAAAGGACGCGGGCGCGGGAATTGCGCTACAGTCGGCAACCGTCGGACGGCGCGACGCATGGCGCCGCGCCGTCCGACGACCGTTCCGTCCGATCGAGCCCCAGGATGTCGCCTGCCCGTCCCGCGCCGCACCGGCGCTTCTTCAGCCTCACCCGCTTCGTCCGCACGGCCGCGGCGCTGACCGCCGCCGTCGCGCTCGCCGCCTGCACGCACGACGAGCCGAACTGGCACCTGACCAACGTCTCGGGCCACCTGCCCGACCTGTCGTTCACGCTCACCGGCGGCGACGGCCACCCGGTCGACGCGAATGCGTTTCGCGGCCGCGTCGCGCTCGTCTACTTCGGCTATACGCACTGTCCGGACGTCTGCCCCGAAACGATGGCGCGGCTGATGGAAGTGCTGGCGAAGCTCGGCCCCCAGGCGAACGACGTGCGCATCCTGTTCGTCTCGGTCGATCCCGCGCGCGACACGCCGCAGGCGATGCAATCGTACGTCGCCGCGTTCGATGCGGCGCACGCACGCGGCCTGACCGGCACCGACGGCCAGATCGAATCGCTCGCGAAACGCTATCGCGTCGCGTACCAGATGGAACAACGCGATCCGTCCGGCGGCTACGAAGTCACGCACAGCTCGGCCGTGTACATCTTCGACGCGAACGGCCGCGCACGCCTGCTCGCGACCGACCGCGATTCGCCCGACGCCATCGCCGCCGATGTGCGCCGGATCATCGACACCGCCTCCACCCCCTCCTGAATTCCGAACTCCGACATGAAGACGACCCTCAAGACGTTCGCCCTCCTCGCCGCGCTGTGCACCGGCGCGCACGCCTACGCCGCCGGCGCGATCACCGCGCAGAATGCGTGGGTGCGCTGGCTGCCGAACCAGCTGCCCGCGGGCGGCTACGTGACGCTCGTCAACACGGGCGACAAGCCGGTCGATCTGGTCGACGTCGACAGCCCCGACTACGGGATGGCGATGCTGCACCAGTCCGTGTCGAACGGCTCGACGCAGAAGATGGAAATGGTCGACAAGCTGACGATCCCCGCGCGCGGCAAGGTCGACATCGCGCCGGGCGGCTATCACTTCATGCTCGAGGAACCGAAGCACGCGATCAAGCCCGGCGACACCGTGCGCCTGCGCCTGAAGTTCTCCGACGGCGAGACGGTCGACACGCCGTTCGCCGTGAAGTCGCCGGCCCAGGCAAAGTGATGCGCGCGCGATGAACGTCCTGTACTGGCTCGATCCGTGGGAACCGTCGCCGACCGTGGTCATCGCGGTGCTGACGGCCGCCGTGCTGTTCGCGCGCGGCGTGAAGAAGGCGAAGGTGTCGCCGCTGCGGCAGTTCTCGTTCTGGCTCGGGCTGACGGCGCTCTACGTCGCGCTGCATACGCGGCTCGACTACTTCTTCGAGCACGAATTCTTCTTGCACCGCGCGCAGCACCTCGTGCTGCATCACCTCGGGCCGTTCTTCATCGCGCTGGCCTATCCGGGCGCGGCGATCCGCGCGGGCATTCCGTTTCGCTGGCGGCAGCGCTTCGTGCGCCCCGCGCTCGCGTGGGCACCCGTGCGCGCGACGCTCGACGTGGTGTTCCATCCGGTCGTCGCGGTCGTGCTGTTCGTCGGGCTGATCTATTTCTGGCTGCTGTCGCCGATCCACTTCATCGCGATGCTCGACTGGCGCCTGTATCGCGTGATGAACTGGAGCATGGTGATCGACGGGCTGCTGTTCTGGTGGCTCGTCGTCGATCCGCGTCCCGCGCCGCCCGCGCGGCTGTCGCCGGGTCGCCGGATCCTGATCGTCGTCGCGGCGATCCCGCCGCAGATCGCGCTCGGCGCGCTGATCTTCTTCACGCCGCACGAGCTGTATCCGATCTACTCGATCTGCGGACGCGCATTCACGTGGCTCAGCCCGCTGCGCGACCAGCAGATCGGCGGCCTGCTGTTGTGGATTCCGGGTTCGATGATGAGCGTGATCGGCGCGCTGATCGCGCTGCGGCACTGGCTGCGGCTGTCGGCACGCGGCCGCCTGATCGACGAGCGAGCCGCCGCCCGGCACGCAGAGCGTCAGCCGGTGACGCGCGCCGCCCACTGACGGCGCGCCGCGCGCGCGTCAGCCGCGCGCGCTGGTCATCCACACGTGCGGGATGCCGTCCTCGTCGTGCACGTCCGAGCTTGGCGTGAAACCGAACGCCCCATAGAAGCGCTGCAGGTGCGCCTGCGCATGCAGGCTCACCTGCGCATCCGGCCACTGCGCGCGGATGTGCTCGATCGCGCGCGAAATCAGCGCGTTGCCGAGGCCCGCGCCGCGAAACGGCGCGGTCGTCAGCACGCGGCCGATGCGCACGTCGGTGTGCTGCGCATCCGGCAGCAGCACGCGCAGGTAGCCGGCGAGGCGGCCCGCGGGATCGTAGGCGGCCAGGTGCCACGCGGCCTGGTCCGCATCGTCGATGTCGCGATACACGCAGTTCTGCTCGACGACGAACACGGCGCTGCGCGCGTCGAGGATCGAATAGACTTCACGCGCCGTCAGCGCGTCGAAGGATTTCCAGCGCCAGTCGAGATCGTCGGCGTGCAGGGATGCGGCAGGTGCGGAAGCGTTCATGGTCGGTCCTGAGTCGGGCGCGCCGGCCGGCGCGCGGCAACCGTCGATTATGCCTCGAAGCGCACGCGGCACGCGACCGCCCTTCCGTTGTCACGTGCATGAAAAAAGGCCCCGCATCGCGCGGGGCCTGTCCGTCATGCCGGCATTTGACCGAAGCGGCCGCCGTTGAAATCGTCGATCGCAGTCCGGATTTCCTCTTGCGAGTTCATCACGAACGGCCCGTACCCGACGACCGGCTCATCGATCGGCTCGCCGCTCAGGATCAGCAGCTTGGCGTCGCCGTTCGCTTCGAGCTCGACATCGCGGCCGTCGCGGCTCAGTTGCACGAACTGCGCTTCGCGGGCGACCGTCTCGCCGTTCACCAGCAACGTACCGCTCAGCACGACCACCGCGAGCGTCCGCCCTTCGGCGATCGGGAACCGCACACGGCCGCCGGCTGCGAGCCGCACGTCCCATACGTCGATCGGCGTATGCGTGCGGGCCGGGCCGCGCCGCCCGTCGAACTCGCCCGCGATGATCCGTGCACGACCTGCGCCGTCCGGCAGCTCGACCACCGGGATGTCCGCGTCCAGAATCGTCTGGTAGCCGGGCGCACCCATCTTGTCGGCTGCAGGCAGGTTCACCCACAGCTGCACCATCTCGAGCGGACCGCCACGCTTCGTGAACGCTTCCGAGTGGAATTCCTCGTGCAGGATCCCGCTCGCGGCCGTCATCCACTGCACGTCGCCCGGGCCGATCACGCCGCCCGCGCCGGTCGAGTCGCGGTGAGCGACTTCGCCGTCGTAGACGATCGTCACCGTTTCGAACCCGCGGTGCGGGTGCTGGCCCACTCCGCGCGGCGCCGAAGCCGACTCGAAGTTCGCGGGACCGGCATAGTCGAGCAGCAGGAACGGGCTCAGGTGGGTCCCGTGAGACTGATAGCTGAACATCGAACGCACCGGGAAACCGTCGCCGACCCAATGACCGCGCGGCGCACTGTAAACACCCTGGATCTTCTTCATTTGCCTTCTCCGAATTGCGGCGAAACACGTGTTTCGCATCCTGAGCAGGAATATAGAGGTGGAACGATCGATCCGGTAGACTGCCAAAATCGCACTCAGCGTTCTATTTCATGAACGATAACGAACGGGATCTGAACGATCTCTACTACTTCGTGCAGGTGGTCGAACACGGCGGCTTCGCGCCGGCCGGGCGCGCACTCAACATGCCGAAATCAAAGCTGAGCCGGCGTATCGCGCTGCTCGAGGCGCGGCTCGGGATGCGGCTGATCCAGCGGTCGACACGCCGCTTCACCGTCACCGACGTCGGCCAGACCTACTACGCGCATTGTCGCGCGATGCTCGTCGAAGCGGACGCCGCCGACGAAGCGATCGCGCTGCTGCACGAGGAGCCGCGCGGCATCGTGCGGGTCAGCTGCCCGGTCGTGCTGCTCGATTCGCTGGTCGGCAAGATGATCGCCGCGTTCATGGTCGCGTGCCCGCGCATCGAGATTCACCTGGAAGCGACCAACCGGCGCGTCGACGTGGTCGGCGAAGGGATCGACGTCGCGCTCCGCGTGCGCCCGCCGCCGCTCGAGGACAGCGATCTCGCGCTGCGCGTGCTGGCCGAACGCGGCCAGTGTCTCGTCGCGAGCCCCGCGTTGCTGCGCGAGCACGGCGTGCCGGCCGTCCCCGCCGACCTGACCCGCCTGCCGAGCCTCGATCACGGCGTGCCGCAGGCCGCGCACGTGTGGCGGCTGCGCGGCCCCGACGGCGCGCAGGCGGAAATCCACCACCAGCCGCGGCTTGTGACGGGCGGCATGCTCGCGCTGCGCGCGGCGGCCGTCGCGGGCGTCGGCGTCGTGCAGTTGCCGACGATGATGGTGCGCGACGAAGTCGCGCGCGGCGAACTGGCGACCGTGCTGTCGGACTGGACGCCGCGCCGCGAGATCGTGCATGCGGTGTTCGCGTCGCGGCGCGGGCTGCTGCCCGCGGTGCGCGCGCTGCTCGATTTCCTGGCCGAGCGGTTCGCCGAACTCGAACCCGATTGAGCGGCGGCGCGGCGCGTCCGGCACGGCACCCGCGAACCACGCGCTGCAAACAGGCCGCGCGTGCCGTAGACTGCGGGACGCGCATCGCGCTTTTCACGACGCCGCGGTTCGCAACCCCGCTGTTCACAACCCCGCGGTTCACAACCCTTTTCGCCTTTCAGCCATGTTCACGCTGTCCACCGACCCTCACGCCTCCAAGGCCGAACTCTATGCGACGCTCGTCGAGCAGGCACGCGCGCTCGTCGAATCGGAACGCGACCTGACCGCGAACGCCGCGAACTTCTCCGCGCTCGTCTATCACTCGCTCGACCGCCTGAACTGGGCCGGCTTCTATTTCTTCGACGGGACGGAACTCGTGGTCGGCCCGTTCCAGGGCAAGCCCGCGTGCGTGCGGATCGCACTCGGCAAGGGCGTGTGCGGCACGGCCGCGCAGACCCGCGAGACGCAGGTCGTGCGCGACGTGCATGCATTCCCCGGCCATATCGCCTGCGATGCCGCATCGGAATCGGAAATCGTCGTGCCGCTGGTGGCCGCCGACGGCACGCTGATCGGCGTGTGGGACGTCGACAGCCCCGTCGCCGCGCGTTTCGACGACGAGGACCGCAACGGGATGGAAGCGCTGTGCCGCGTGTTCGTCGAACACGCGTGGCAGAAGGCGCGCGGTTGAGCCGTGTGACGCTGCCGGTCGCGGCAGTGGCGACGACCGCCTGCTGATCGCGCCGCGCGACTGCAAATGAATCGGGCCCCATGTGACGGGGCCCGCTTTCATTGCGCCGCTGCGTGCGGCTCGCCGCGCGTCAGGCCACGTGCGTGCCGGAAAGCGCCACGAACGCCGGCGGCCTCACATCGTCCGACAGGATCTCGAAGCCCTGCTCCGTCACCACGACCATATGCTCCCATTGGGCGGACAGCGAATGGTCCTTCGTGACGACCGTCCAGCCGTCCGCCAGCACGCGCGTATCTCGCTTGCCCGCATTCAGCATCGGCTCGATCGTGAAGATCATCCCCGGCCGCAGCGGCACGCCGGTGCCCGGGCGGCCGTAGTGCAGCACCTGCGGCTCGTCGTGGTACACGTCGCCGATCCCGTGCCCGCAGTATTCGCGGACCACGCTGAATCCTTCGCGATGCGCGACCTGCTGGATCGCATAGCCGACGTCGCCGAGCGTCGCGCCGGGACGCACCGCGCGGATGCCCGCATGCATCGCCTCATAGGTCGTCGCGACGAGGCGCCGCGCCAGTTCGCCCGGCTCGCCGACGAAGTACATGCGGCTCGTGTCGCCGAACCAGCCGTCCTTGATCACCGCGATGTCGAGATTCACGATGTCGCCGTCGCGCATCGGCCGCGACGACGGAATGCCGTGACAGACCACGTGGTTGACCGACGTGCACAGGGTTTTCGGATAGCCGTGATAGCCGATGTTCGCCGGAATCGCGCCGAGTTCGTCGACGATGTATTCGCGGCAGCGCACGTCCAGTTCGTCGGTGGTGACGCCCGGCTTCACGTATTCGGCGATCATCGTCAGCACCTGGGACGCGAGCTTCGCGGCCTCGCGCGACTTGGCGATTTCCGCGGCACCGCGGATCGGGATTTCGCGTCTCGCCATTACGCCACCTGCTCGATGCCGTGGGCCACCGACTCCGTCGGACCGGCATCGCCGCCGCGTGCTTCGGTCTCGATCAGCATCCGGCAGATATCGCCGTAGGACAGCGACGGATTGAGTTCCGCCAGCATCCCGACGCGCAGCCAGTGCTCCGCCTGCGCATTGATCGAACGGCTCAGCGCGGTACTGGTCGAGCGCAGCCGTTCGTGCATGTGCTCGGATATCTTGATGATTCCCATATGTCTCTAATTAAACGAAATATAGCCGTTTCGTATATTACGCTCGACCTGACCGCCCGGCAAGCGCTCGGCCGCCGGCGAATCGCCGATCCGGGGCAGCAGGAATCTCGTTGACATCGAATTCCAACTTGCTGGAAAATAAATCCATCATGCGAGAATCGACCAGCGCCCCTGCCGACGACACCGGCATCAACGAACGCATCGCCCGGCGCGTGCGCGACCTGCGCACGCTACGAGGCTACACGCTCGATGCGCTCGCCGCGCGTTCCGGTGTCAGCCGTTCGATGATCTCGCTCATCGAGCGTGCGTCGGCGAGCCCGACGGCCGTCGTGCTCGACAAGCTCGCGGCGGGTCTCGGCGTGTCGCTGGCCGGGCTGTTCGGCGGCGACCGCGACGACGCGCCCGCGCAACCGCTGGTGCGGCGCGCGCAGCAGGCGGAATGGCGCGATCCGGCGTCCGGTTACGTGCGGCGCAATCTGTCGCCGCCCGGCTGGCCGTCGCCGATCCAGCTCGTCGAGGTCGATTTCCCGCCCGGCGCGCGTGTCGCGTACGACTCCGGCGGGCGCGAAAGCGCGCTGCATCAACAGGTGTGGGTCGTCCACGGGCGTGTCGACGTCACGTTCGGCGACCAGCTTCACGAACTTCACGAAGGCGACTGCCTGGCCATGCGCGTCGATCAGCCGCTGGTTTTCAGCAACCCGTCGTCGCACGTCGCGCGCTATGTCGTCGCGATCTGCGATGCCCACGCCGCCGCCGGCGCGCGGAGTATGTCATCCGTTCAAAGCCGACAGGCGCAGGAGCCCGTATGAATTCCCCGAAACCGCGCGACGACGTGCGCCTGATCGATTGCAGCGAGGCCGAGCATGCCGCGGCCATCCTCGACATCCTGAACGATGCGATCGTGAACTCGACCGCGCTGTACGACTACCGGCCGCGCCCGCCGGAAGCGATGGTGACGTGGTTCGCGGCGAAGCGCGCGGGCGGTTTTCCGGTCGTCGGCGCGGTGGACGAATCCGGCACGCTGGTCGGCTTCGCGAGCTGGGGCACGTTCCGCGCGTTCCCCGCGTACAAGTACACGGTCGAACACAGCGTCTACGTCCACCGCGACCATCGCGGCCGCGGGCTCGGCGAGCTGCTGCTGCGCGAGTTGATCCGGCGTGCGGGCGAAGCTGAAGTACACGTGCTGGTCGGCTGCATCGACGCGACCAACGGCGGCAGCGTCGCGCTGCACACGCGCCTCGGCTTCGTGCACTCGGGCACGATCACCGAAGCGGGTTTCAAGTTCGGCCGCTGGCTCGATGCGGCGTTCTATCAGTTGAAACTCGACACGCCGGCGCAGCCGGTCGATGGCTGATCGAGATCGCGCAGGCCAATCCCTCGCCGTTCGGGCAGCATGAACCGTCTCACCGCCTCGACGGCCGCGCCTGCGCCACGCACCGCCCTCTCCAAGATCGGACAAGGTGGCGTCACGAGCAGTACGTTCGCAGGGTGACTTCTGCTCTATGGTTCTCGGTCAGCAACCTTCCGAGAATGTGCGCAGCGGCATGACCGCATCCCGCGGTCAACCGTTGCATTCGCCACATTCAACGAAGGAGAACGACCATGTACCAGCCCCAGGATATCGCACCCAAAACGATCATCGGGTGGGCGGAAGGCGCGCTTGTCGAAAGAAGCAAGCCCACGCAATACCGCCAGACGCCCGAGCCCGTGGATTACTTTCTCGAAAAAGGCGGCTGGGAGACCGTACTGAAACTCTGGCTGTCCAGCAAATTTCGCGCGCTACCCGGCAATCCGACCGTGGAGTGCGAACAGGCGATCTATCAGGATCCGCGCCAAGACGTCGACATCCTGATCCGCCCGGTGCTCGGCAAGGTGATCTGCATCGAACTGAAGGCGGAGTCCCTCTTCCACTCCGCACTGCAAGGGCGACAAACCGTACCTCATAAATTTTTCGACGAAGTCGCCGACGACATCGTGAAGCTCCATTCGGTGAAGCAGCAGTATGCCGACGCGATCAAGATGGTCATCGCGGTTTGCTTCAGCGTCGAAGCGGCACAGTCGATGCGCAATCGCGATTTCGAGGAAGACACCGTCATGCTGGGCGAGGGTACGGATAGCTGGCCGGTCACGATCTTCTGGCGCGTGATCTGAGTGGTGCCAGCCAATCGAACTTCCAGGACGAGCCGCGAAAAAGAAAAGCCCCGCCGAAGCGGGGCTTTTTCTCGTGCTACCTGGAGGCGCGAGCCGGAGTCGAACCGGCCTAAACGGCTTTGCAGGCCGCTGCATAACCGCTTTGCTATCGCGCCAAAAGCGGACTGTCCGGATGCCGTGAAGGCAAGCGACAGATTTTTTATTCGAGGACCGTCGGTCCGTCAAATAAAAAGGGAAGCGTGGCTTCCCCATGACTTGGAGCGGGAGACGAGTCTCGAACTCGCGACCTCAACCTTGGCAAGGTTGCGCTCTACCAACTGAGCTACTCCCGCATTGTCCTGCACCTGCAGCGCTTTGCCGTACAACACGCTGCCAGAAAAATCTGGAGCGGGAGACGAGTCTCGAACTCGCGACCTCAACCTTGGCAAGGTTGCGCTCTACCAACTGAGCTACTCCCGCATGTGTCTTGCATCTGCAGCGCTTTGCCGTACAACACGCTGCCAGAAAAAATCTGGAGCGGGAGACGAGTCTCGAACTCGCGACCTCAACCTTGGCAAGGTTGCGCTCTACCAACTGAGCTACTCCCGCGTATTGCTGCGCTACTGCTTCCCCGTCACACACTTACTTCGTCGTGCAGCGGAGAAGCGAGATTATGTCGAAGGCACATTCGTGTGTCAAGGGCTTTTCCAGCCCTTTTTCCAAAAACCTGCGCAACCGACCGTGCGGGGCCGATCACGCGCCGCCGCGCTCGCGAATCTGCGGCCACGCGAGCTTCATGTAGTACAGCATCGACCAGATCGTCAGCACTGCCGCCAGGTACATCAGCCACTCGCCCCACACGCGCGTGTCGATCGTCGCGATGCCGAGCGGTAGCGGGCCGTAGTACAGCAACATCGGGATCGCGACCATCTGGCACGCGGTCTTGAACTTGCCGAGCTGGTTCACCGCGACGCTCTTCGACGCGCCGATCTGTGCCATCCATTCGCGCAGCGCCGAGATCGCGATCTCGCGACCGACGATCACGAGCGCGATCGCCGCATCGACCCGCGAAATCTGCACGAGGATCAGCAGCGCGGCCGTCACCATCAGCTTGTCCGCGACCGGATCGAGGAACGCGCCGAACGACGACGTCTGGTTCCACTTGCGGGCGAGAAACCCGTCGAACCAGTCGGTCAGCGCGGCGAGGATGAAGATCGCCGCTGCCGCGAGGTTGCGGTGCGCGCCGCCCATCACCGTGTCCGGCAGATAGAACACGCCGACGACGAGCGGAATCAGCACGATCCGTACCCACGTCAGGAAAATCGGGAAATTGAACGGCATGGCATGCGGGTCAGTAAAGGATTCGCAATTGTGCCGTGTCGACCGGCCTGCCACAAGAACGCGAGAACGCGAGATCGCGGGCAGGCGCGGCCGGTCGCACGGCCGGATCAGTGAAGCTGCTTGTAGATCTGCTCGGCGAGCGCGTGCGAGATGCCTTCGACGCTCGCCAGTTCCTCGACGCTCGCCGCGACCACGCCGCGCAGCCCGCCGAACCGCGCGAGCAGCCGCTGCCGGCGTTTCGCGCCGACCCCTTCGAGTTCCTCGAGCCGCGAGGTCTGGCGCGCCTTCGCCCGCTTCGCGCGCATCCCGGTGATTGCAAAGCGGTGCGCCTCGTCGCGGATCTGCGCGACGAGCATCAGCGCCGCGCTCTCCTTGCCGAGTTCGAGCGGCGTGCGGGCGTCCGCGAACACGAGCGTCTCGAGGCCGACCTTGCGCCCCTCGCCCTTCGCGACGCCGACCAGCATCGACGTATCGAGCCCCAGCTCGGTGAACACCTGGCGCGCGATCTCGACCTGCCCCTTGCCGCCGTCGATCAGCACGATGTTCGGCAGCAGGCTCGATGCCTCGGCCTGGCGCGTCGATTCGCCGTCGATGCCGGCCGCGTCGTCGGCGGCCGCCGCCTGCGCGGCCTGCTCGACCATCTTCTCGTAGCGGCGCGTCAGCACCTGCCGCATGGCCGCGTAATCGTCGCCCGGCGTAATGCCGGTGATGTTGTAGCGACGGTACTCGCCCGACTGCATCTTGTGATGGTGATAGACGACGCACGACGCCTGCGTCGCCTCGCCCATCGTGTGGCTGATGTCGAAACATTCGATCCGCAGCGTCGCGAGATCGTCGCTTTCGAAGCTGAGCGTCTCCGCCAGCGCGCGCGTGCGCGCCTGCTGCGAACCCTGCTCGGACAGCAGCCGTGCGAGCGCGATCTGCGCGTTCTGCTCGGCCATCGACAGCCACGCGCGCCGCTGCCCCTGCGGCTGCCGCACCAGCGATACCTTGTGACCGGCCTGCTCGGACAGCAGCTCGAGCAGGTCGCGGCTCGCGGGCGCATGGCTCACGACCAGCACCGGCGGCACGCGATTGCCGAGATAGTGCTGCGCGATGAACGCATCGAGCACCTCGGCCTCCACCGGCGCCCCCGCGTCACGCGCGGCGGCAGCTTCTTCCGCGGGCCGGTCGGGCAACGCCGCGGCGGCTTCGTCGGCAGCCTCCGCCACCTCGGCTTCGTCGCCGAGCCCGCCTTCGGCCAGCGTCAGCGCACTTTCGACGTGCGTCGGGAAATAGGCCTTGTCGCCAAGATGCCGGCCGCCGCGCACCATCGCCAGGTTCACGCATACACGCCCGCCCTGCGCGACCACCGCCAGGATGTCGACGTCGCTGTCGCTGCCGACCTCGATCGCCTGCTGGTGCAGGACCGTCGCGAGCGAGCTCATCTGATTGCGCACGGCGGCCGCCTGCTCGAACTTCAGTTCGGCCGCGAACGCGTGCATCTTCTGCTCGAGTTCCTTCATCACTTCCGACTGCCGGCCGAGCAGGAAGCGCGCGGCATTCGACACGTCGATCGCGTAGTCGTCCTCGGAAATCGCGCCGACGCACGGCGCCGTGCAGCGCCCGATCTGATGCAGCAGGCACGGCCGCGTGCGGTTGTTGAAGACCGAATCCTCGCAGGTGCGCAACTGGAACACGCGCTGCAGGATCTGGATGCTCTCGCGCACGGCCCACGCGCTCGGGAACGGCCCGAAATACTGGTTCTGCTTGTCGACCGAGCCGCGGTAGTAGGCCATGCGCGGAAAGCGGTGCGCGGTGAGCTTCAGGTACGGATACGACTTGTCGTCGCGAAACAGGATGTTGTAGCGCGGCGCGAGCGCCTTGATCAGGTTGTTCTCGAGCAGCAGCGCCTCGGCCTCCGAGCGCGTGACGGTCGTCTCGATGCGCGCGATGCGCGTGACCATCATCGCGATGCGCGGCGACAGCTGCGTCTTCGTGAAATAACTCGAGACGCGCTTCTTCAGGTCGCGCGCCTTGCCGACGTAAAGCACGGCGCCCGCCGCGTCGTAGTAGCGGTAGACGCCCGGCATGTGCGGCAACTGCGCGAGGATCTTCTTGGGTTCGAACGGGGTGTCGGCGGCTTCTGGGGATGTCATGCGTGATCCGGGTGCCTTGTGGCGCGGAACGGGTCCATTAGAATCGCCAGTTTAGAGCATTCAACGGCCCGCTTCGATGCCCCGCACCGCCCCCGCCTCCCCTTCGCCGCTTGCGCCCGACGAACCGATCGCGTGCGACCTGTTCTGCACCGTGATCGACAACTTCGGCGACATCGGCGTGTGCTGGCGCCTCGCCCGCCAGCTCGCGCACGAGCACGGCTGGCAGGTACGCCTCTTCATCGACGACCTGCGCACGTTTGCGCGGCTGCTGCCGGGGGTCGATCCCGATGCCGGACGGCAGACGCTCGACGGCATCGTGGTCGAACACTGGCATGCGGAAGTCGGCGACGCGCTGGAGATCGCCGACGTCGTGATCGAGGCATTCGCGTGCGAGCTGCCCGGCGCGTATCTCGCGGCGATGGCGCGCCGCGCGCGCCGCCCCGTGTGGATCAATCTCGAATACCTGAGCGCCGAGGACTGGGTCGCCGACTTCCATTTGCGGCCGTCGCCGCATCCGCGCTACCCGCTGCTGAAGACGTTCTTCTTCCCGGGCCTGTCGGCCGGCACGGGCGGCGTGCTGAAGGAGCGCGACCTCGACGCGCGCCGCACGGCCTTCGAAGCCGACGCGGCGGCGCGCGCCGCATGGTGGCGCCATGCGACCGGCGACACGCCGCCGGCGCCGGGCACGACCGTCGTCAGCCTGTTCGCGTATGAAAATCCGGCCGTCGACGCACTGCTCGCGCAGTGGCGCGACAGCCCGTCGCCCGTCGTCGCGCTCGTACCGGCCGGCCGCGTGTCGCCGGCCGTCGCCCGCTTCTTCGGGGTCGAATCGTTCGGCGCCGGCGCGCGCGCAACCCGCGGCAGCCTGACCGCGTACGGGCTCGCGTTCGTCCCGCAGGCCGACTACGACCCGCTGCTGTGGGTGGCCGACGTCAATTTCGTGCGCGGCGAGGATTCGTTCGTCCGCGCGCAGTGGGCGCGCAAGCCGTTCGTGTGGCACATCTACCCGCAGGCCGACGATGCGCACCTGCCGAAGCTCGACGCCGCGCTCGCGCACCTGTCGGCCGGCCTCGCCGATGCGCCGCGCGCGGCGCTCGAGCGCTTCTGGCATGCCTGGAACGGCACCGGCACGCCCGACTGGGCCGATTTGCTGCAACACCGTGCCGCGCTGGACGCCAACGCGGCATGCTGGGCCGATGCGCTGGCGGGCGTCGGCGATCTCGCCGGAAAGCTGGCGGAATACGCAAAATCTCAGTTAAAATAAGCGGTTATCCGACGGCTGACCACGCAAGCGCTCGCGTTTGGGGTTCTTGGCACCCACCGGAACGCCCCCCGCTTGCGCCGTCAGCCGTTGTGCAACGCTCAGGCACCTATTTATTTGATTGGATCAGGACAGTTTTTTATGAAGACCGCACAGGAACTCCGCGTAGGCAACGTCGTGCAGATCGGCAGCGACGCATGGGTCATCGCCAAGGCCGAATACAACAAGTCGGGCCGTAACTCCGCCGTCGTCAAGATGAAGATGAAGAACCTGCTGACGAACGCAGGCCAGGAATCGGTCTACAAGGCCGACGACAAGTTCGACGTCGTCGTGCTCGACCGCAAGGAAGTGACGTACTCGTACTTCGCCGATCCGATGTACGTGTTCATGGACGCCGACTACAACCAGTTCGAAGTCGAAGCGGAAATGATGGGCGAAGCGCTCAACTACCTCGAAGACGGCATGGCTTGCGAAGTCGTGTTCTACAACGAGAAGGCGATCTCGGTCGAACTGCCGACGGTCCTGGTGCGCGAGATCACCTACACGGAACCGGCCGTCAAGGGCGACACGTCGTCGGGCAAGGTGCTGAAGAACGCCAAGCTCGCAACGGGCTTCGAACTGCAAGTGCCGCTGTTCTGCAACACCGGCGACAAGATCGAAATCGATACGCGCACGAACGAATATCGCAGCCGCGCGTAATCGCCTGCGATTTCCGTATCGAACAAAGCGCCCTTCGGGGCGCTTTTTGTTTGCCTGCCGCCAACAGCACCGGTGCGTGGGCACCATGGGCAATACAAAATCCAGCACTAAAAGTATTCAATTTGTATCATCGGTAACTGTTTTATAGCGTGAAAGAAATAATGCACGTCAGGCGTTCAGCGGGGCATAAAATCAGTTTTTAATCTGACATGCGGCTGCGGCCGGCTCGATGGCCGACAGCCCGCCTCTCTTGACTCGACTCGCGTCCACCATGCCACACGCCCTGATTGTCGAAGACGATCCCAACAGTCTGTCCGGCCTGACCGCGCTGCTCGCCGCAGACGGCTTCTCGGTCGACACGGCCACGTCGCTCGCCGAGGCACGCACGGCGCTCGGCCGCTCGATTCCCGATGTCGTCCTCGTCGACCTGAACCTGCCGGACGGCAGCGGGTTCGACCTGCTCCAGCACCTGCCGCAGCATCAGCCGAACGGCTCGTTGCCGGTGATCGTGCTGACGGGCAACGCAACGGTCGAGAGCGCGATCGAAGGCCTGCGTCACGGCATCTGGGACTACCTGCTGAAGCCGATCAACATTCCGCGCCTGCGCAGCCTGCTGGCCCGGATTCCGCGTCCCTACGAACTGATCGACGAAGTGCGGACGCTGCGCGCGTCGCTGCGCCACCTCGGCCGTTTCGGCGCGCTGGTCGGCCGCAGCGAGGCGATGCAGCACGTGTACGACATGATCGAGCACAACGCGGGCACCGAAACGGCCGTGCTGTTCACGGGGGAAGCCGGCGCCGGCAAGAAGCTGGCCGCGCGCACGCTGCACGACCTGAGCCGGCGCCGCAAGGGGCCGTTCGTGTCGTTCGACTGCCGCACGATCGCGCAGGCCGGGCGTCACGGCGCGTCGCTCGACAGCGTGCTGTTCGGCCATGAACGCGGCGCGTTCGACGGCGCCGAGCGGCGCGAATCGGGCCTGTTCGAACAGGCCGGCGGCGGCACGCTGTTCCTCGACGAGATCACCGCCCTGCCGCTCGTGCTGCAGGAGGCGCTGCTGCATGCGCTCGACTCGCAGAATTTCATGCGGATCGGCGGCACGAGCTCGATCGCGAGCGACTTCCGGCTGATCGCGACCACGCGCCGCCCGGCCCGCGAGGCGGTCGCGAACGGCACGCTGCGCGAGGATCTGTGGCTGCGTCTCGATGCGGCATCGATCACGATGCCGCCGCTGCGCGAACGCGACGGCGATGCACTCGCCATCGCGGACGCGCTGATCGACGAACTCAACCGCGAAGCGCGCGCCACCGGCCGCAGCACGACCGACAAGCGCACGGCGCCGGGCTTCGTGCGCGAATGCGTGTCCTACGAATGGCCCGGCAACGTGCGCGAACTGCAGGAGCGTGTGCGCTTCGCCTACGACGCATCCGGCGATTTCATCGAAACGCTGCGCGCGGGCGAAGCGAGCTTCGCGGCCGGCGCCGCGCTGAACGGCAGCAGCGTGCAGATCAAGGTCGGCACGCCGCTGTCCGACGTCGAGGATCTGCTGATCCGCGCGACGCTCGACGCGGTCGGCGGCACGCGCCATCGCGCGGCGACGCTGCTCGGCATCAGCCCCAAGACGCTGTACAACAAGTTGCAGCGGATGAAGGTCAACTGAACGCGCCGCAGTTGTTCGGGGCGCCAGTTGGGGATGACGGTTAGTTGCGTAAAGACGTGCCGCCCCGCGCTTCGCCCCAATGAAAAAGCCGCGCAAGCGCGCGGCTTTTCGCTTTCGGCAACGGGACAGGCGGCCTCGCGCCGCCCTTCCCCGCTTACGCCAGCGCGCTGCTCAACAGCGCCTGCGCCTGCAGATACTCGGGTTGCCCGATCAGCTTGTCCCACTTGAACGGCTTGCCGCGCGCCCGCATCCGCTTGATGCGTCGCACCGACTCGGCCGACGCCTGCGCCTTCAGCCCGTTCAGCACGACCTCGGCCGCGTCCGGCTGGTTGCAGACAAGCACCATGTCGCAGCCGGCGGCGAGCGCCGCGTCGGCCGCCTGCGTGAGCGTGCCGCCTTCGCGTGCCGCCTCCATCGACAGGTCGTCGCTGAAAATGGCGCCCGTGAAGCCGAGCTGCCCGCGCAGGATGTCCTGCAGCCACACGCGCGAGAAGCCGGCCGGCCGCTTGTCGACCTGCGTGTAGATCACGTGCGCGGGAATCACCGCGGACAGCGACAGGCCGAGCCAGTCGTACGGCGCGACGTCCTGCTTGAGGATCGCGTCGAGCGGCCGGTCGTCGGTCGGCAGCGCGACGTGCGAATCGGCTTCCGCGAAGCCGTGCCCCGGGAAATGCTTGCCGCAGTTCGCCATGCCCGCGAGCGACAGCCCGTGGTTCAGGCTCTTCGCGAGCAGCGTGACGACGCGCGGGTCGCGATGGAACGCACGATCGCCGATCACCTTCGAGTGCCCGTAGTCGAGGTCGAGCACCGGTGTGAAACTCATGTCGATCCCGCATGCGCGCAGCTCGGCGGCCAGGATGTAGCCGACCGCGGTCGCGACCTTCGTTGCGAGCAGCACATCGCGGTCCCACAGTTCGCCGAGGCGGCGCATCGCCGGCAGCATGGTGAAGCCGTCGGTGCGGAACCGCTGCACGCGGCCGCCTTCGTGATCGACGGCGATCAGGATGTCCTCGCGCACCGCGCGGATCGAGTCGGTCAGCGCGGTCAGCTGCGCGCGGTTCTGGAAATGCCGCGCGAACAGGATCACGCCGCCGGTGTTCGGATGCGCAAGGCGCCGCGCGTCGTCGCGCGACAGGGCCGTGCCGACGACGTCGAGCATGACCGGGCCGGGAGTCGTTTTCATCGAATCGGGAAGTCCGTCAGGGAGTGGTTCGGGAAACAGGTGCGGGTGCAGGCGGCGGCGCGGCGTCGGTTTCTGCGACCACGAACGACACCGCGTAATCGCGCTCGTCGCTGACCGTCACGCGCGCCGTGATGCCGCGCGCGGCAAGCCAGTCGGCCAGCTCGCCCGACGCGACCACGTACGGTTCGCCGCTGCGCTGGTTGAGGGTCTGCAGCGCGCGCCACGTCATCGGCCAGTGCATGCCGAGCCCGATCGCCTTCGAGAACGCTTCCTTCGCGGAAAAGCGCGTCGCGAGAAACGCGATGCCGCGCGCCTCGGAGCGCGCGCGGCGCGCATGGAACACGCGCAGTTCGTCGGGGCCCAGCACCTTGTCGGCAAACCGGCCGCC
The DNA here is from genome assembly GCF_905339595.1 of Burkholderia sp. BCC1977. NCBI lineage: Bacteria > Pseudomonadati > Pseudomonadota > Betaproteobacteria > Burkholderiales > Burkholderiaceae > Burkholderia > Burkholderia sp. BCC1977. The sequence goes on along the minus strand of NZ_CAJPGQ010000024.1, from coordinate 70,671 downwards.
CGTACGCTCGAGCACGGCCGCGATGCGGCTCACCTGGACGATGTCGGTGCCGATGCCGTAGATCGCCATGTCAGCGTCCGCCTTGATGCGTGGACGATGCCGGGTGGCGAGCGACGCGCGCGCACACGGAATGCATCATCAACGCGCGCCGCCGTGCAGTGCGGCGACCCGCGCGGCGACCATGATCGCCTTCATCTCGCGCACCGCGTTGTCCCAGCCGGCGAAGATCGCGTGCGCGACGATCGCGTGGCCGATGTTCAGTTCGACGATGCCGTCGATCGCGGCGATCTGCTGCACGTTCGTGTAATGCAGGCCGTGACCGGCGTTGACCTTCAGGCCCAGTTGCGCGCCGGCCTGCACGCCCGCGACGATGCGCTCGTATTCGCGCTGCTGCTCGGCTTCGTCGTGCGCCTCGGCGTAGCGGCCCGTGTGCAGCTCGACCACCGGCGCGCCGGCTTCGTGCGCGGCGCGGATCTGCGTTTCGTCCGGATCGATGAACAGCGATACACGCACGCCGGCGTCGGCGAGCTGCCTGCATGCCGCACGCACGGCCTCGAAGCGGCCGGCGACATCGAGACCGCCTTCGGTCGTCAGTTCCTCGCGCTTCTCCGGCACGAGGCATGCGTCGTGCGGACGCACTTCGCATGCGATATCGAGCATCTCGGCCGTCACCGCGCATTCGAGGTTCATCCGCGTCTTCAGCAGCGGGCGCAGCGTGCGCACGTCGGCGTCGACGATGTGGCGGCGGTCCTCGCGCAGGTGCAGCGTGATCGCGTCCGCACCGGCCTCTTCGGCCGCGAGCGCCGCGCGGATCGGATCGGGATAGGTCGTGCCGCGTGCGTTGCGCAGCGTCGCGACGTGGTCGATGTTCACGCCGAGGTCGATGGCGGTGGGCGTTGTCAGGAAGAAGCTCATAGGTTTTGCAGGTCGATCAGGATCTGACGCGTGGCAAGCGGCGTACCGCCGAGATAGGTGTTCAGCAGGAAGCGCATCAGCGTCTTGCTTTGCGCGACCGTCTGGGCTCGATGGTAATCGTCCTGCTCCATGTCGAGCAATGTCTGTCCGGTAATCACCGGCCAGTGCGACGGTACGTCGTCGTCCGCGTTGCGCACGCCTCGCTCGGGATCGAACACGTAGCGACGATCGGGTTCGACCGCCCGGCGCGCGACCGTGCGGTTCAGCGCCATCGCATAGCCGGTCTCGCGCAGCAGCACGCGCTCGAACGAGCGCAGCACCTGCACCGCGGGTTCGCCGTGCGCGAGGCGCGTGAGGGTCAGCACGTAATGATTGAAGAGCGGCGGCTGGGGATCCTCGCGCGCGCAGAATTTCACGAGCAGCTCGTTCGCGTAGAAGCCGCACAGCAGGCCGTCGCCGCCGAGCGGCAGCATCCCGCCCACCCACTCGGCGCCCGTCAGCGTGCGCACTTCGGATTTGCCCGACCAGGACAGCAGCAGCGGCTGGAATGTCTGCAGCACGCCGCGCAGCGCGGAGTGCGGGCGCTTCGCGCCCTTCGCGACGAGCGCGAGCCGGCCGTGATCGCGCGTGAGCACGTCGATGATCAGGCTCGTTTCCCGGTACGGATAGCTGTGCAGCACGAACGCCGGCTGCTCGGCGACGCGGAAATCGGACGTGCGAGACGTCGCACGCCGCGCCTTGCGACGCGGCGGTTCGGGCGGTGCCGGCAACGGCGCGTCGTTCGCGCCGGCGGTCACCGCGTCTTCGGTCGACGTCAGCGCGTCATTCGTACCCATAGGCGCGCAGCCCCGCCTCGTTGTCGGCCCAGCCGCTCTTCACCTTCACGAAGGTCTCGAGGTACACGGGGCCGTCGAACAGCTTCTCCATGTCCATCCGCGCCTCGGTGCTGATCTGCTTGAGCTTCTCGCCCTTCTTGCCGATCACCATCGCCTTGTGCGAATCGCGTTCGACGAGGATCGTCGCGAAGATGCGCTTCAGGCGCCCTTCCTCCTCGAACTTGTCGATCAGAACGGTGCTCGTGTACGGCAGTTCGTCGCCGGTCCAGCGGAACACCTTCTCGCGCAGGATTTCGGCCGCGAGGAAGCGCGAGCTGCGGTCGGTCAGCTCGTCCTCGCCGTAGATCGGCTCGCCTTCCGGCAGGTACGGCTTGATCGTGTCCAGCAGGCGCTTGATGTCTTCCGGCCGCTGCGCCGACAGCGGCACGAGTTCGGTGAATTCGCGCAACCCGCTCATCTGTTGCATGAACGGGAACAGCGTCGCCTTGTCGTTCACGCGGTCGATCTTGTTCGCGATCAGCAGCGTCGGCATGCCGGGCGGGATCAGGTCGAGCACCTTCTGGTCGTCGGGCCCGAAGCGGCCGGCCTCGATCACGAACAGGATCACGTCGACCGACGTGAGCGTCGACGTGACCGCGCGGTTCAGCGAGCGGTTCAGCGCGGTGCTGTGACGGGTCTGGAAACCCGGCGTGTCGACGAACACGAATTGCGCGTCGTCGAACGTGTTGATGCCGGTGATGCGATGGCGGGTCGTCTGCGCCTTGCGCGACGTGATGCTGATCTTCTGGCCGACGAGTGCGTTCATCAACGTCGACTTGCCGACGTTCGGGCGGCCCACGATCGCGATCATGCCGCAACGGAAACCGGTAGGAGCGGGAGTGTTCATATCGTTTGGGAGACAGGTTCGGAAACGGCCGCGCGGCGCGCGGCACGATCGATGGGCAATTCAGTGGTCGGCATCGGCCACGCGTGCCTGCGCGGCTGCGAGGCTTGCGCCGCCCTGCGGCGTCTCGGGGCCGGGCGCCGCGGTGTCGCGGGCGCGCGGCGTCGCACGCGAAGCGGCGTCCGAACCGGCAGCAGGCTTGTCGGCGGACGACACGGCCGGATCGGTCGCCTGGCCCGCCGGCTTGTCGGCTGCACGGGGTGCGCCTTCCGCGGGCTTGTCGGCGCGCTCGGCCGGCTTGTCCGCCGCGCGCGAGCCGGCTTCGTTGCGATCCGACGACTTCTCGGACGGCTTCTCGGACAGCTTCTCGGCAGATTTGTCGGCCGTCGGCTTCGCGGGCCGGTCGGCCTTGTCCGCCGCGGCTTCCACATGCGCCGCGCGAATCGCGGCCATCGGCGCCTGCGTCGGCCGGTCGGTCGGCTGCGCGCCGGCGTCGGTCGCGGCCGACGCGGCAGCGGCCGCCTTCGCGTCGCGTGCCGCCGCACGTTCCTTCCGTTCCGGGGAACGCAGGTCGAGCGCTTCCTGCACGCCCTTCACGCCCGGGACGATTTCAGGCTCGACATGCTTCGACCCGCGCGCATTCTTCGAACGCTTCGGCTTCGCGGCCAGCATCGGCGCGGCCGCCAGCACCTCGTCGAGCGCCTTCTTCGCGGCAGCCTGCTCGGCAGCCCGCCGGCTCGCGCCGGAGCCCGACACCTTCACGTCGAGCTTCGGCACCGTGCATTCGACCTCGAACTGCTGATTGTGCGCCGCACCATGAGTCGCGACGACCGTGTAGGTCGGCAGCGCGATCTTGTGCCCCTGCAGGTACTCCTGCAGCAACGTCTTCGCGTCCTTGCCGAGCGTGCGCGGATCGATGTGGTCGAGAATCGGGATATAGAGGCGCTTGATGACCCCTTGGGCGGCTTCGAAGCCGCCATCGAGGAACACCGCCCCGATGATGGCTTCGAATGCGTCCGCGAGGATCGACGGGCGGCGGAAGCCGCCGCTGCGCAACTCGCCCTCGCCCAGCCGCAGCCCATCCGAGATATTCAGGGCCTGAGCAATTTCATACAGCGACTGCTGCTTGACGAGGTTGGCGCGCACGCGCGACAGGTCGCCTTCGTCCAGTTTGCTGAAACGCTGGAACAAAAGGGCGGCCACCGCGCAATTCAGAACGGAATCGCCGAGAAACTCGAGCCGTTCGTTGTGCGTGGCACTGTGACTGCGATGGGTCAAAGCCTGGCGCAATAATTCCGCATTGCGAAATTCGTAGCGCAGCCGGCTTTCCAACTGGGATAGGGGCATGTGCAGGAGTATAACGCGGGCGCCGGTCGGGCCGAAACGGCACGGCCGGACGCGAAAAGGCGTGACGAGGCGGTGTTGCCGCCGGTTCTTAAAGTAGTTCGGCAATACGCAACGCGGCCCGTGCGTCGCGTATTGCGTGCGAGTCGAACGCGATCAGTTGAAGGAACCGATGCGCTTCAGGTCGCCGAAGTTCATCCAGATGAAGAACGCACGGCCGACGATGTTGTTGTCCGGCACAAAACCCCAGTAGCGGCTGTCCGCGCTGTTGTCGCGGTTGTCGCCCATCATGAAGTAGTGACCCGGCGGCACCTTGCAGATCACGCCGCGGCTGTTGTACGTGCAGTTGTCGCGATACGGATAGTCGTAGGCGCCCATCACGAACGGCGGCACGGCGGGATTGTTGAGGATCGCATTCTTCTTCGCGCCGATCGTTTCCTCGAACTGCTTCGCGTAGTTCTGGCGCTCGTCGTCGAAGAAATCCGGCAGCGGCGTTTCGGGCACCGGCTGGCCGTTGATCGTCAGTTGCTTGTCCTGGTAAGCGACCGTGTCGCCCGGCAGGCCGATCACGCGCTTGATGTAGTCGACCGACTCGTCCTTCGGATAACGGAACACGACGACGTCGCCGCGCGACAGCGGGCTGCCCTGCGTGAGCTTCGTGTTCGTGACCGGCAGGCGCAGCCCGTATTCGAACTTGTTGACGAGGATGAAGTCGCCGACCAGCAGCGTCGGCACCATCGAGCCCGACGGAATCTTGAACGGCTCGACGACGAACGAACGCACGACGAACACGGCCAGGATTACCGGGAAGAAGCTCGCGGTGTACTCGAGCCACCACGGCTGGCGCAGCTTTTCGTCGCGCAGCTTCGAACGCGTCTGCACCGCATTTTCGTCCGCGAAACGCTTGTCGATGCGCGACTGCTGGCGATCGAACGCCTCGATCGCCTCGTCGGCCGCCTTGCGTCGCCGCGGCAGGAACACCAGTTTGTCCAGCACCCACGCTACGCCCGTCACGACGACGAGCACAAAAAGAATCAGCGCAAAATTCATAAAAGGATCAGTCCTGTTATTTGTCTTCGACGCGCAAGATCGCGAGGAACGCTTCCTGCGGAATCTCGACCGAACCCACCTGCTTCATGCGTTTCTTACCTTCTTTCTGCTTCTCGAGCAGCTTCTTCTTTCGCGTGATGTCGCCGCCGTAGCACTTCGCGAGCACGTTCTTGCGCAGTGCCTTGATGTTCTCGCGCGCGACGATGTGCGCGCCGATCGCGGCCTGGATCGCCACGTCGTACATCTGGCGCGGGATGATCTCGCGCATCTTCGCGGCCACCTCGCGACCGCGGTATTGCGACTGCGACCGGTGCACGATGATCGACAGCGCGTCGACCTTGTCGCCGTTGATCAGCATGTCGACCTTCACGACGTCCGACGAACGGTATTCCTTGAACTCGTAGTCCATCGACGCATAGCCGCGCGACACCGACTTCAGGCGATCGAAGAAGTCGAGCACGATCTCGGCCATCGGGATTTCGTACGTGAGCTGCACCTGACGACCGTGATACTGCATGTTGATCTGCGAGCCGCGCTTCTGCTCGCACAGCGTGATCACGGAACCGACGTAGTCCTGCGGCATGTACAGGTTCACGGTGACGATCGGCTCGCGCACTTCGGCGATGCGGCCGGGCTCCGGCATCTTCGCCGGGTTCTCGACCATGATCGTCGAGCCGTCGCTCTGCACGACCTCGTAGACAACCGTCGGTGCGGTTGTGATGAGGTCCATGTCGAACTCGCGCTCGAGCCGCTCCTGCACGATTTCCATGTGCAGCAACCCGAGGAAGCCGCAGCGGAAACCGAAGCCGAGTGCCTGCGACACTTCCGGCTCGTACTGCAGCGACGCATCGTTGAGCTTCAGCTTCTCGAGCGATTCGCGCAGCGCGTCGTACTGGTTCGCCTCGACCGGATACAGCCCCGCGAACACCTGCGGCTTCACTTCCTTGAAGCCCGGCAGCGGCTCGGCGGCAGCCTTGGCCACATGCGTGACGGTATCGCCGACCTTCGCGGCCGTCAGTTCCTTGATGCCGGCGATGATGAAGCCGACCTGCCCTGCCGACAGCGAATCGAGATTGCGCGACTTCGGCGTGAACACGCCGACGTGCTCGACCGGATACTGCGCGCCGGTCGCCATCATCTTGATCTTGTCCTTCGGACGCAGCGTGCCGTTGACGATCCGCACGAGCATCACGACGCCGACGTAGTTGTCGAACCACGAGTCGATGATCAGCGCCTGCAGCGGCGCGGCCGGATCGCCCTTCGGCGGCGGCACCTTCGCGATCAGCGCTTCGAGCACGTCCTCGACGCCGAGACCCGTCTTCGCGCTGCAGCGCGTCGCGTCGGTCGCGTCGATGCCGATCACGTCCTCGATCTCCTCGATCGCGTTCTCGGGGTTCGCGGCCGGCAGGTCGATCTTGTTCAGCACCGGCACGACCTCGACGCCGAGCTCGATCGCCGTGTAGCAGTTCGCGACCGTCTGCGCCTCGACGCCCTGGCTCGCGTCGACCACGAGCAGCGCCCCTTCGCACGCGGACAGCGAACGGCTGACTTCGTACGAGAAGTCGACGTGCCCCGGCGTATCGATCAGGTTGAGGTTGTAGACCTTGCCGTCGCGGGCGCGATAGGACAATGCGGCCGTCTGCGCCTTGATCGTGATGCCGCGCTCGCGCTCGATATCCATCGAGTCGAGCACCTGCGCTTCCATTTCACGGTCGGCGAGGCCGCCGCATACCTGGATGATGCGATCCGCGAGCGTCGACTTGCCATGGTCGATGTGCGCGATGATCGAGAAATTGCGAATATGATCCATTCAGTGCCGATCAAGCGAAAAAGGCGCGCTCGACGACTGCGGAGCACGCCTTGTAAGTCGGTGAAAAAACGGCTTATTTTAGCCGAAAAGGCCTTTGCCGGGCGGTAATTTGGGACGCCCAGTCAGGGGCGACCGGTCAGGACGCCCCGCCGGAGGCGCTGGCGGGCGAGTCCACCGCCGGACGCCCCGCGCAGGGCGCTGCCGGCCGGCAGCGGAGCCGGGGTCAGCGCCGCGCCGCGAGCGCGCCGCGCACCCTCGCCTCGTCGAACCGGTGGCGACACACTTCCGTGCCGTCCAGCAACAGCACCGGCACGTCCTCGTCGTAGCGGGCAACGAGTGCCGGATCCGCATCGATGTCGACGTAGTCGACCGCGACACCGAATTCAGCCGCCACCGGCGCCAGTGCATCGCGCAGGTCGTCGCACAGGTGGCACCAGCCGCGGCCGTAGAGCGTGAACATCGGCGCGTTACTTCTGACCCGGGCGCGGGCGCACCGGCACGAACTGCGTGTTGTCGCCGCGCCGCACGAGCACCGCGACCGCCTTCTGCGGATCGAGCTGCGCGGTCACGTCGGCGAACTGCTTCGCGCTCGTGATGTCGGTGTCGCCGACGCGCAGCACGATGTCGCCGCGCTGCAGGCCCGCACGGGCCGCCGGGCCGTCGACGCCGTCGATCTGCACGCCGTTCTTGAGCTTCAGCGACTTCATCTGATCCGCGGAAAGGTCGCTGACCGTCAAGCCGAGCGAATTGGCCTGGCGCGGCTTCTGCGGCACATTCTTCCGCTGCTCGGCCTTCGCCGTCGTCTCCGCCGGCGTCTCGGCGATCGTGATCGGCAGATCGCGCGCCTGACCCTTGCGCCACACGCTGACGGTCGCCTTGGTGCCCGGCTTCGTGTCGCCGACCATGCGCGGCAGATCCGACGCCGTATCGACCGACCGGCCGTTGAACTTCAGGATGATGTCGCCCGGCTGGATGCCCGCCTTGTCGGCCGGACCGCCCGGCTCGACGCTGCTGACGAGCGCGCCTTCCGCCTTCGGCAGCCCGATCGAGTCGGCCACGTCCTTCGTCACCTCGCCGATCGCCACCGCGATGCGGCCGCGCGTGACCTTGCCGGTCGCCTTCAGCTGGTCGGCCACGCGCATTGCCTCGTCGATCGGAATCGCGAACGAAATGCCCATGAAACCGCCGGTGCGGCTGTAGATCTGCGAGTTGATGCCGATCACCTCGCCCTGCATGTTGATCAGCGGGCCGCCCGAGTTGCCGGGATTCACCGCGACGTCGGTCTGGATGAACGGCAGGTAATCGCCCGTGTTGCGACTCTTCGAACTCACGATGCCGGCCGTCACGGTGTTGTCGAGGCCGAACGGCGAACCGATCGCGACGACCCACTCGCCGACGCGCACCTTGTTCGAATCGCCGATCGCGACGACCGGCAGGTTCGACGCCTGGATCTTGACGACCGCGACGTCCGTGCGGTCGTCGACGCCGATCAGCTTCGCCTTGAATTCGCGCTTGTCGGTCAGCGTCACGTAGATGGTGTCCGCGTCGTCGACGACGTGCGCGTTGGTCATCACGTAGCCGTCCGCCGACACGATGAAGCCCGAACCGACGCCGCGGTTCTGCTCGGTGTCGGGCGGATTGTCCGGCGCGGGCGCGTTCTTCGGGTTGCCATTGCCGCTACCGCCGCCGTTACCGGGCGCCTGCGGCAGCGGAATGCCGAAGAAGCGCCGGAAGAATTCCGACATGTCGCCGTTGTCGAAGCCCGGCGGGAGCACGCCGCGCGGGCCGGCCGTCGGCACGTTCGCGGTGGTCCGGATGTTCACGACGGCCGGCCCGACCCTTTCGACCAGATCGGCGAAATCGGGAAGGCTGGCAGCGGGAGGCGTGACCGCGGCCGCGGTATGCGGGGCAAGCGGCAGGCTGGCAAACAGCACCGCCGCCGCGAGCACTTTGCGCAGCGTGAGTTTCGTCATGTCGGAAGCCGTAGCGTTACTTGGAAGCCTTGTATTCTATGGCAGACGCGAACTGCTGCAACGTGGCCGGCGGCACTTCGCCGAGCACGGTGATCCAGTAGTCGCCACGACGCTTCACGAGAACGTGGGTCGCGCCGGTGCTGCCCGCGCCTTCCTTGCGCGTGTTCTTTTCGGCCGGCTCGATGAAGACGGAGATCGTCGCGAGGCCATCGGTGAAGACGGCCTGATCGACCGGAATCGGCGGATCGCCGGCGTCGCGCGCGGCCATCGGCCGGCGCACCTCGCGAATCTTCCGGAAGCCGGCGATGGTCGGTGCGATCTGCCAGCCCTGCGCTTCCATGTCGACCGCCGCAACCGGCGGGCGAACCACCGTCCAGCCGCTCAGGTTGCGCATGCCGGCCGCGATCGCGGATTTGTCGCCGGCCGCGCCACCCGTCTGCAGCTGCGAAAACGCGACCTGCTCGAGCACGTGATCGCTCGCATCGAGCGTCTGCGAACGCAGCAGCAGCCCGGTGCGGGTGTCGGCCCACAGCTTGTACGTGAAGCGATACGCATCCTTCGGCACGAGTTCGACCACCTGCGCGTCGATCCCGGCCACACGGTCCTTGCCGAGCAGCTTCGCGTCGTAGACGGACATCACGTGCTCGCCGCCCGCGCCGAGCAGCGCAGGGAACGAATCGCGCGTCTGGCGGCGCTCGACCACGCACAGCTTGCGCTCGGGCACGAACGTGTACAGCTCGTCGTTATGCCGCAGGACCTTGCGCGGCTTGCCGTCGAGCGACTCGATCCGCTCGAACTCGCCGTCGCGGGACGCCACGTGCGCAATGCGCGACGACTGGACATACCCGCCGCGCTGGTAGACGAACGTTCCCTCGTAGCTCTGCTGCTGCGCCGCCTGCTGGATGCGGTCGAGCCAGTCCGCCGCACCCTTGCGGGTCGCGACGGGATCGTCCGGTTGCTGGGCGCTGGCTGGGAGGGACTGAACGGACAACAGGGCGGCTGCGCAAAGCAGGAGGGCCGGCAGCCGCTTCCATCCGGAGATGGCGTGATTCAACTGCAATGTCCGCATCGGGTTTATTGGCCTGGCGTGGTGGTCACGGCAGCGCGGATCAGCGGCATCGAGCCCGTGACGACGGGCTGCTGCGCGAATTGCTGGTGCGCTTCAAGGTATTGGTCGAGACTTGCGTCGCGGATGATGTTGACGTCCTGCAGGCCCGGCTGCGCCGATGCCTGTGCGACCGTCACGCGCTGCAGGTTGCCGCTTTGCGGCGCGCCTGCCGAGGCGACCTGGACGGCGCCCGGCGCACCGGCCGTCTGCATCTGCGGGACGACGATCCACGTCAGCGTGGCTGCCGCGGCGGCCACCGCGAACGCAGGCACGACACGCCGGCGCAGCGACAGCAGCTTGCGTGCGACCGGCGCGGCGGCCGGCGCGAGCAGGTGCGGCTCGCTTTCGAGCGCAGCCGACATGCGCGCGGTGAACGCGACGCTCAGCGCAGGCGACAGCGCGAGCTCGTCCGAGCGCAGCGCATCGCCGATCAGGTGGTAATGGGCCCACGCAGCGCGATCCGCGCGGTCGAGCTCAGCCAGAAACTGCCCGTGATCCGGGCCGTCGAACGATTCACCGTCGACCAGAGCGGAAAGGCGCTCGCCGCGCGAGCACGCTTGCGACTGCGTATTGACCGACCCCATGATGCTCCCCATCTTGCACACACCCCGTCGTGATTTCACGACTCTATCCGTAACTAGACCCCGACCCGCGTCGTTACGCCCGTCGCGCTTACCAGCGCTTGCCTTCGGGCGTATCGAGCAGCGGACGCAATTTCGCAGCGATTGCCTCGCGCGCACGGAAGATCCGCGACCGGACCGTCCCAATCGGACAATCCATCATTTCCGCGATCTCTTCGTAGCTCAGGCCCTCGATCTCGCGCAGCGTGATTGCCTGGCGCAGTTCCTCGGGCAGCAGAGCCATTGCAGCGTTGACCGTCTCGGCAATCTGCTTGCTCATCAACATCGACTCAGGCGTGTTGATATCCCTTAGTTGGTCTGCGTCGGAGAAAGTTTCCGCTTCCTCGGCATCGGCCTCGGTGGAGGTCGGTGCCCGGCGACCCTGCGTCGCAAGGTAGTTCTTCGCCGTATTGACGGCAATCCGGTACAACCACGTGTAGAACGCGGACTCGCCGCGAAATTGCGGCAGCGCACGATACGCCTTGATGAACGCGTCCTGGGCCACATCCTCGACCTCGGCGGGATCCCGCACGAGGCGCGAGATCAGCCGAATGATCTTGCGGTGGTATTTGGAGACCAGGAGTTCGAACGCTGCCTTGTCGCCTTTCTGTACGCGCTCGACCAGAGCCTGATCGATTTCTTTTTCACTCACCTGACAAATCCGTTAACTAGGGATGCAACGCGGAACGTTATTGTAGCGGTCCGGCGCCGGCCGCTGGTTACGGTCGGTAACCGCGCCGCCGTCATGCCCGCCCCGCCGTGCCCGCGGTACGCGCCAGCACGGACAGCGCGCTGAACGACGCGGCGTCGAGCGCATCGGCCGGAATCAGCAGCGGCCGCGCGCGCCGGGCGCCCTGCCCGACCGACAGCACGAGCAGCAGGCTGCTCCAGTGTGCATGGCCGGTCACGCGGCCCCGGGCCAGCAAGCGCCCGGTGCGACCAAACGCCGCAACCTCCCCGAATGCATCGATCCGCAGCTCGGCCGGCAGCCGGCGGGCACAGGCCCGCGCGGCACACGCGGCAAGCAGCGCGGCCGTTGCCGCGGACACGCACGCGCCGGCGGCGGCACCGGCCCGCGGCGCCCAGAACAGGTACGCGGACGCGGCGGCCGCCGCGACGAACGCGGCCAGCACGACATACGACACGGCCGAGGCCCGCAACGCAAAGCGCTGCGGACGCCCGGCCGGAGCATCGAATGGACTCGTCAAGCGATTTCAGCGTCAGACGCGCTTGAACACCAGCGTGCCGTTGGTACCGCCGAAGCCGAAGTTGTTCTTTACGGCCACGTCGATCTTCATGTCACGCGCTGTGTTCGCGCAGTAATCGAGATCGCACTCGGGGTCCTGGTTGAAGATGTTGATGGTCGGCGGCGACACGTTGTTGTGCAGCGCCAGCACCGTGAACACCGACTCGAGGCCGCCCGCGCCACCCAGCAGGTGACCCGTCATCGACTTCGTCGAGTTCACGACGAGCTTGTACGCGTGCTCGCCGAATGCCGCCTTCACCGCGTCGGACTCGTTCTTGTCGCCGAGCGGCGTCGACGTGCCGTGCGCATTCAGGTAGTGGACCTCGTCCGCGTTCACGCCGGCGTCGCGCAGTGCCGCGACCATGCAGCGACGCGGACCATCCATGTTCGGTGCGGTCATGTGGTACGCATCGCCCGTCATGCCGAAGCCCGAGACTTCCGCATAGATCTTCGCGCCGCGTGCCTTCGCCGCCTCGTACTCCTCCAGCACCATCACGCCCGCACCCTCGCCCAGCACGAAGCCGTCGCGGTCCTTGTCCCACGGACGGGACGCGGTGGCCGGATCGTCATTGCGGGTCGACAGCGCGCGCGCGGCCGCGAAGCCGCCGATGCCCAGCGGCGACACCGTCGATTCGGCGCCGCCCGCGACCATCACGTCGGCGTCGCCGGCCTGGATCAGGCGTGCCGCCAGGCCGATGCTGTGCAGACCGGTCGTGCAGGCCGTCACGGCCGCGAGGTTCGGGCCCTTCAGGCCGAACATGATGCTCAGGTGACCCGAGATCATGTTGATGATCGAACCCGGCACGAAGAACGGCGAAATCCGGCGTGCGCCGCGATCGACGTAGGTCTGGTGCGTGTCTTCGATCATCGGCAGGCCGCCGATGCCGGAACCGACCAGCACGCCGATGCGTTCCGCATTGGCTTCGTTCACTTCGAGGCCGCTGTCCCGGATCGCCTGGACGCCGGCTGCGATGCCGTAATGGATGAACGTATCCATGTTGCGGGCTTCCTTCGCCGGAATGTATTCCTCGGCGCTGAAACCCTTCACTTCGCCCGCGAAATGGCAGGCGAGGTTCGACGGATCGAACTTCGTGACGGTGGCGATGCCGGACTTGCCGGCGACGAGATTGGCCCAGCCGTCGGCAACATTATTGCCAACAGGCGAAATCAGCCCCAGGCCTGTAACAACAACACGACGGCGGCTCACGGTAACCTCTTTTCCATTATTGGATGACAAAAACAAAAGCCACAGTGGCCACAGGAACCAGCCCTGCGAGCCCTGTGGCTGTTAGTCCGTCCGGCACGAAGCCGGCAGGATGGCGCGTCAATCGCGAAGATCGCGGCGACGTGGCGGACAAGCGCGAAAGGCGCTTACGCCTTGACGTTTGCGCGAGCGTAGTCGATCGCTTGCTGAACGGTCGTGATCTTCTCTGCTTCTTCGTCCGGGATTTCCATGCCGAACTCGTCTTCCAGAGCCATCACCAGTTCGACCGTGTCGAGCGAGTCCGCGCCCAGGTCGTTCACGAACGATGCTTCGGTCTTGATCTCGGCTTCCGCGACGCCCAGTTGCTCAGCGACGATCTTCTTGACACGTTGTTCGATGTTATCCATTACCCCTCCGAGGGAAAGTTCAGATTTACAAGTGCGCGCATTTTATCAGGTTTGCTGACGCCAAAACGCGCGTTGGCTTGATGGTCGATCAAGCGCCTATCCGCCTGAAAAACGGGATACGGCGCGGATGGTAAACGAAAACCGTTACGACATGTACATGCCGCCGTTCACGTGCAGCGTCGTGCCGGTGATGTAACCGGCCTGCGGCGATGCGAGGAACGCGACGGCATGGGCGATGTCCGCCGGGCTGCCGAGGCGGCCGAGCGGAATCTGGGTCTTGAGCGCGGCCTGCTGCTCTTCCGGCAGCGTCTTCGTCATGTCGGTATCGATGAAGCCCGGCGCGACGCAGTTCACCGTGATGCCACGGCTGCCGATCTCGCGCGCGAGCGCACGGGTCATGCCCGCGACGCCGGCCTTCGCCGCCGCGTAGTTGGCCTGGCCCGGGTTGCCGGCCGAGCCGACCACCGACGTGATGTTGATGATGCGGCCGCCGCGGGCCTTCATCATCGGGCGCAGCACCGCACGCGACAGGCGGAACACCGACTTCAGGTTGGTGTCGATCACCGCGTCCCAGTCCTCGTCCTTCATCCGCATCGCGAGCTGGTCCTGCGTGATCCCCGCGTTGTTGACGAGCACGTGGAGCGCGCCGAACTCCTTCACGGTCGCGTCGATCAGCGCTTCGGCCGCAGCCGCGTCGTTGACGTTCAGCACCGCGCCGCGGCCCGTCACGCCCGCTTCCGCGAACCCGGCGGTAATCGCGGCAGCGCCCGATTCGCTCGTCGCCGTGCCGATCACCGTCGCGCCCAGGCGCGCGAGTTCGAGCGCGATCGCCCGGCCGATGCCGCGCGATGCGCCAGTCACGATCGCGACCTGTTTATCGAGAGTCTTTTCCATGAATCGAATATCCGTCTCTTGAGGAAAGGCGCCGCGTCAGGCGGTCGCCAGCTTCAGTGCTTCGTCGAGCGAAGCCGGATCGAACACCGATGCGCCGACCAGGTTGCCGTCGATGCGCTTCGTCAGGCCCGCCAGCACCTTGCCCGGACCGCATTCGATCACGTGCGTGACGCCCGTGCCCGCGATGTGCTGCACGCATTCGACCCAGCGCACCGGGCCCGCTGCCTGGCGCACCAGCGCGTCCTTGATCGCGGCCGGATCGCTGACCACGGCGACGTCGATGTTGTTGACGACCGGAATCTGCGGCGCCTTCACGTCGACGCTCGCGAGATAGTCGCGCAGCTGGTCCGACGCCGGCTTGAGCAGCGACGAATGGAACGGCGCCGACACCGGTAGCGGCAGCGCGCGCTTCGCGCCCTTCGCCTTCGCGATCTCGCAGGCCTTCTCGACGGCCGCCTTCGCGCCCGCGATCACGACCTGCGCCGGCGCGTTGAAGTTCACGGCTTCGACGACGCCCGCTGCCGCGGCTTCGGCGCACACCGCGCGCACCGTGTCGTCATCGAGACCCAGGATCGCGGCCATGCCGCCCTCGCCGACCGGCACGGCCGTCTGCATCGCCTGCGCACGGAAGCGCACGAGCGGCACCGCGTCCTTGAACGCGATCGCGCCCGCGGCGACGAGCGCCGTGTATTCGCCGAGGCTGTGGCCCGCGACGATCGACGGCACCGGGCCGCCGGCCTGCTGCCAAGCGCGATAGCACGCGTAGGCGGCCGTCAGCATCACGGGCTGCGTGTTGGTGGTCAGATTCAGTTCTTCGGCCGGACCTTCGGCGATCAGCTTGCCGAGATCCTGATTGAGTGCATCGGATGCTTCCTGGAGCGTCTCGCGCACGACGGCCAGATCGGCGAATGCGTTGAGCATGCCGACCGACTGCGAGCCCTGCCCCGGAAAAACGAATGCAAATTTCATATCGTCCCCAATTGAATCGATTCGGACGGCGCGCGCGAACGGCGCGCCGGTTCGGGATCCGCGCGCAGCGTTCGCGCGCCGCGGATCAGAAGCGGAAGACCGACGCGCCCCAGGTGAAGCCGCCGCCGACGCCTTCGATCAGCACGTGCTGACCGCGCTGGATGCGACCGTCGCGCACCGCGGTGTCGAGCGCCAGCGGGATCGATGCAGCCGACGTGTTGCCGTGCTGGTCGACCGTCACGACCATGCGCTCCTGCGGCAGGCCGAGCTTGCGGCAGGTGCTGGTCATGATGCGGATGTTGGCCTGGTGCGGAATCAGCCAGTCGACCTGCTCGGGTGCGAGGTTTGCCTTGGCGAGCGCCTCGATCGCGACCTTTTCGAGCACGTTGACCGCGAGCTTGAACACGGCCTGCCCGTCCATGTACAGGAACGCGCTGCCGTCGATCACGCCGCGATTGACGTTACCCGGCGTGCAGAGGATGTGCGAATAGCTGCCGTCCGCGTGCAGCGCGCTGCCGAGCACGCCCGGCTCTTCCGATGCGGACAGGATCACCGCGCCCGCGCCGTCGCCGAACAGCACGCAGGTCGTGCGATCCTTGAAGTCGAGAATGCGCGAGAACGTCTCCGCGCCGACGATGAGCGCCGTGCGGTGCTGGCCGCTGCGGATGAAGCTGTCGGCCGTCGCCATCGCATAGGCGAAGCCCGAGCACACGGCCTGCACGTCGAATGCCGCGCCGCCGTTCTTGATGCCGAGCTTGTTCTGCAGCAGGCAAGCCGTGCTGGGGAACACGAAATCGGGGGTCGAAGTCGCGACGATGATCAGGTCGATCGACTGCGGATCGATGTCGGCCGCCTCGATCGCACGGCGCGCCGCTTCGAGCGCGAGGTCGCTCGTCGTGACGTCCGGTGCGGCGAAATGGCGCGCATGGATGCCCGTGCGCGCAACGATCCACTCATCGCTCGTCTCGATGCCTTCCTTCGCGAGACGATCGGCGAGCTGCTGGTTCGTGACGCGGTCGGGCGGCAGGTAGCTGCCCGTGCCGAGCACGCGGGAATAGAGAGTCGATTGGGCCATTTATGCTTTAGAGGATTGCGCAGCGGAAGGTTCGGCGTGATGGCCTGCGGCCGGGCTCGTCGGGCCCGCGCCGCCCGCGTCGTGTTCGCCGTCGCCGAGCGACACCGAATTATCCGCCATCGCGCGCGTGAGGCGCTCCAGCACGCCGTTTTTGACGGCATCATAACCCCGTTTGATCGCCCACTCAAACGCGTAGGCATCGGCCGAACCGTGGCTTTTGATCACGAGGCTCTTCAGCCCGAGCAGCGCCGCGCCGTTGTACTGGCGGTGGTCGACGCGCTTCTTGAAGCGCATCAGCACCGGCAGCGCGAGCAGCGCCATCAGCTTCGACATCAGCGAACGGCCGAACTCCTCGCGGATGATGTCGGACAGCATCTGCGCAAGCCCTTCGGACGTCTTCAGCGCGACGTTGCCGACGAAGCCGTCGCAGACGATCACGTCGACCGTGCCCTTGTAGATGTCGTTGCCTTCGACGTTGCCGCGGAAATTCAGCGTGCTGGCGCGCAGCAGTTCGCCGGCGCGCTTGATCGTCTCGTTGCCCTTGATCACCTCTTCGCCGATGTTCAGCAGGCCGATCGTCGGACGCTCCTTGCCTTCGAGCGCGGCGACGAGCGCGTGCCCCATTTCCGCGAACTGCAGCAGGTGCTGCGGCTCGCAGTCGACGTTCGCGCCGAGGTCCAGCATCATCGTGTAGCCGGTCGGGTTCGGCAGCGCGAACGCGATCGCGGGCCGCTCGATGCCGGGCAGCGTCTTGAGCACATAACGGGAAACGGCCATCAGCGCGCCGGTGTTGCCGGCGGAGATACAGGCCTGGGCCGCGCCTTCCTTGACGTGGTTGAGCGCGACACGCATCGAAGAATCCTTCTTCTTGCGCAGCGCCACTTCGACAGGGTCGTCCATCGCCACGACTTCGGTGGCGGGCACGATGGTCAGCGCGGGATCGTCGAGGGCTTTCAGCTTTTTCAGCTGAGCGCGGATCGCGCTTTCGATGCCGACGAGCATCAGGTGCGCATCGGGATGCGCGCGGACGAACTTGACTGCCGCGGGAACGGTCACGGACGGGCCGTGGTCGCCTCCCATGCAATCGATTGTGAGCTTTACGGTCATGGAATGCGACGAATTTCAGGCACAAAAAAGCGGCAGTTGAATGCCGCCTTTTTGTTGCGCCAGGAAAGTGTCAAGCGAACCAGTTGTCACGCGAACGGCGAACGTAGCGCGCAACGCGTGACTTGACGCTTAGTCGTTCTTCGTCTTGACGACTTTCTTGCCGCGATAGTAGCCGTTCGGGCTGACGTGGTGACGCAGATGCACTTCACCCGTGCTCGGCTCGACTGCCAGCGGCGCTGCCGTCAGGAAATCGTGCGAACGATGCATGCCGCGCTTCGACGGCGACTTCTTGTTTTGCTGGACTGCCATGACTAACTCCTAAATAATTTTCCGGATTCTAACACAGCCCGATCCGGCGCTTAACTACCCTGGCCCAAAGCCCTTACGCCTTCCCGCGCCACAACTGCTTAGTGTTTGTTGCTGCCGTCCCCGTCCTTCTTCAGCGCTTCCAGCGCCGCGAACGGATTCGGCCGTTTGCCTTCGTCCTCGTCTTCGACGGACTCGTCGTCCGCCTCTTCCGAAGGACCGCTCGCACCCGACACGAGGCTTTCGTGAACTGCCGGGCAAACCTCGTGCTTGGGCACGAGCGGCAACGAAAGCAGCAATTCCTCTTCGATCAAGTCGACGAGATCGAACTGGCGTGAGCCCACGATCACATCGGCTTCATCGTCGTCGAGCGGAAATTCTTCAGCTTCTTCTTCGGTCGCAACGACCCGGTACGTCATGTCGACGTCGAACGTCTGGTCGTACAGGGTCATGCAGCGCTGGCACGTGAGCCACGCATGGCCGTGCACCGCGAGGCGCAGATACGGCTGCTGCCCATCGGCGCCGTCGTCCTGCAACTCCTTCTGGGTGAACCCTTCGGCCTGCCACGTGAAGACCGTGTCGCGATCGGGCGCGTCCGCCGGCACTTCGTTCAACATGCGCGGCAGTTGCGACAGGCGCAGGGCACCCGCTGCCTGCCGCCCGCTGCGGGCGAATTCGAACAGGTCGACCGCGTGCGGATCAAGCGCTGCCGCAGGTTTGCCAGAAGAAGTGTTCATGTTGCGCTCCTGCCTACAGGCTGACTTGCGGGATCCGGCTTGCTGGCGCCGCCCACGTACGCGAGCTACGCCACGTACGCCACACGCAGATTACTTAACTTTACGTCCGAAGACCCGGCAGGCGCCACCACAGCGAAAGCCTGCCGACGAAAAGCGGGAAAGCATACCTGTTTTACCTTTTTCGGTCAATCACTTATGCTTGCGCCCTTGCAACACCGCGCCACACCTGACGACTCACCGACCCACTCGACCATGCCGGATACCGTTTGCCGCCCGCCGCGGCTGATTCTCGCCTCCAGTTCCCGCTACCGCCGCGCGCTCCTCGAGCGCCTCGGCATGCCGTTCGACGTCGCGTCGCCCGACCTCGACGAAACCCCGCTCGCGGACGAAACGCCGGCCGCGACCGCGCTGCGCCTCGCCGGCGCGAAGGCGCGCGCGGTCGCCGCGACGATCGACGCGCCGGACGGCGTGCTCGTGATCGGGTCGGACCAGGTCGCGACGTTCGACGGCCACCAGATCGGCAAGCCGGGCACGCACGAGCGTGCACTGGCGCAGCTCCTGTCGATGCAGGGCCGCGACGTCGAATTCCACAGTGCGCTCAGCCTGTACGACAGCCGCACCGGCGAAACGCAGAGCGAGGATGTCGTCACGCACGTGCGCTTCCGTTCGCTGCCCGAAGCCGAACTCGATGCTTACCTGCGCGCGGAAACGCCGTACGACGTCGCCGGCAGCGCGAAGTCCGAAGGGCTCGGCATCGCGCTGCTCGATGCCATCGACTCCGACGACCCGACGGCGCTCGTCGGCCTGCCGCTGATCGCGCTCACGCGAATGCTGCGCGCCGCCGGCTATCCGCTGTTCGTTACCCAGGGAGACCGCGCATGACGGCCGGCACGCTTTATCTCGTCCCGAACACCCTCGGCGAAGGCGATGCATCGATGCTCGCCGCCGTGCTCCCCGCGGCCGTGCAGGCACGCGCCGGCGCGCTCGGCTATTACATCGGCGAAAACGCGAAAACGACCCGCGCGTTCCTGAAGAAGATCGGCACGACGCGGCCGATCCAGGAAATCGAGATTCGGGAACTGAACGTCAATACGCCGGCCGGCGAGATCGACCGGCTGCTCGCCCCGGTACTCGCGGGCGCGGACGCCGGGCTCGTGTCCGAGGCCGGCTGCCCCGCCGTTGCCGATCCCGGCGCGCTGCTGGTCCGCCGTGCGCACGAGCGCGGCGTGAAGGTCGTGCCGCTCGTCGGGCCGAGTTCGATCCTGCTCGCGCTGATGGCATCGGGCCTGAACGGCCAGAGTTTCGCGTTCAACGGCTACCTGCCGGTCGATGCGGCAGCGCGCGCGAAACGTCTGCGCGAACTCGAGCAGTTGTCGCGCAAGGCGCGCCAGACGCAGATCTTCATCGAGACGCCGTACCGGAACCAGGCGATGCTCGACACGCTCGTCGCGACCTGCGCGCCGTCGACGCAGATCTGCGTCGCGGCCGACCTGACCCTCGAGACCGAGACGATCGCCAGCCGCTCGGTGGCGGACTGGAAAAAGGCGCCGGCGCCGAATCTGCAGAAGCGCCCCGCCATCTTCCTGCTGCTCGCGAACTGAGGCCGGCACCCGCAACCGCCGCGCGGCACGGGGCGCCCGGCCCCGTTCGCCGCGGCGCCGGCCAGCCGCCGCTCAGCGCAGGCTGAACGACGTGCCGCCCGCGGTGAGCGCCTTCATCGCGGCACCGCCGACCGCCGCGCCGAACTTGCGCGCGACGCGATTCGTCAGGCTTTCCTTCACCGTGTAGTCGACGAGATCCGGCGCCTTCAGCACGTCGCGCGCGACCGTGTCGGTCGTGCCGTAGCCGTCGGCGAGCCCGAGTTCGACGCTCTTCTCGCCCGTCCAGAACAGGCCGGAGAACATGTCGGGCGTTTCGTGCAGCCGCTTGCCGCGGCCGTCCTTCACGGCCTTGATGAACTGCGCATGGACCTGGTCGAGCAGCGCCTGCGCATGGGCATCCATCTTCGGCGTCTCGGGCGAGAACGGGTCGTAGAAGCCCTTGTTTTCGCCCGACGTGTGCAGGCGGCGATCGACACCGAGCTTGCCCATCAGGCCCGTGAAGCCGAACCCGTCCATCAGCACGCCGATCGAGCCGACGATGCTCGCCTTGTCGACGAAGATCTTGTCGGCGGCGGATGCAATGTAATAACCGCCCGATGCGCACATGTCGGTCACGACGACGTACAACGGCTTGTTCGGATACTTCGCGCGCAGCCGACGGATCTCGTCGTAGACCATCCCGGCCTGCACCGGGCTGCCGCCCGGGCTGTTGATCCGCAGCACGACGCCGGCCGTGCCGTCGTCGTCGAAAGCGGTATCCAGCGCCGTGTTGATGTCGTCGGCGTTCGCGTTGGTGCCCGCCGCGATCTCGCCGTCGATCGTCACGAGCGCCGTGTGGCGCCCGCTCGACGAGAACTTCGAGTCGCTCGAGAAATCGATCAGCGCGAACGCGAGCAGCACGAATACGCCGAGGAACGCAAAGCGGAAGAAGATCTTCCAGCGCCGCGCCGCGCGCTGTTCCTTGACGGCCGCAAGCGCGATCCGCTCGAGCGCCGCGCGCTCCCAGTTCGGTTCACGGCTGTCGGGACGGGACGAGGAGTCCGGGAGATTCGGTTGGTCGGCCATGCAGTGGTGTCGTCAGTCGGTCGTGGCGGGAGGGGGCGGAGCCGCGGGCCCCAGGTCGGCATCCGGCACCCAGAATACCGCACGCCCGTCCGGCGTGTCGCGCTCGTCGACCTCGACCGGCCGCAAGCGGCCGCCGCGGCACGGGCCGCCGACACACTTGCCGGTATCCGGCGCGTAGATCGCGCCGTGCGTCGCGCACATCAGGTACAGGCCCGACGACTCGAAGAACTGCCCTTCCGCCCAGTCGAGCTCCATCGGTACGTGCGCGCAACGGTTCAGGTAACCATACGCACGGCCGTCGTAGCGCACGAAGAACACGACCGCCTGCTCGCCGCGCAGCGTCGCGTCGACGCGCACGCCGGCACCGCCGTCGGCCAGCGCGTCCGATGCACACACGCGCACGGCTTCCGGCGCCGTGCTCATGCGTGCTCCCGCAGCCACGCCGCCAGCGCGCCGACATCCGGCGCGACAAAGCGCGGCGTCAGCGCGGCCAGCGCATCGGCCGTGTGCGCGCCGTACGAGACGCCGATGCCGGCCGCCCCCGCACTCGCGGCCATCTGCAGGTCATGCGTGGTGTCGCCGATCATCACGGTACGCGCGAGATCCTGCCCCAATTCGCGGGACAGTTCGTGCAGCATCGCCGGGTGCGGCTTCGAGAAGGTTTCGTCCGCGCAGCGCGTCGCATCGAACAGGCTGGTCAGCTTCGACTGGTCGAGCACACGGTTCAGCCCGACCCGGCCCTTGCCGGTCGCGACCGCGAGCAGGTACCCCGTATCGCGCAATTCCGCGAGCAGTTCGCGCACGCCGGCGAACAGCTCGATGCGCTGATCGTCCAGCAGATAGTGATAGCGATAGCGCTCGGCCAGCCGCGGATAATCGGACGGATCGAGGGTCGGCGCCGTAATCTGCAACGCATCGCGCAGGCCGAGGCCGATCACGTAGCGGGACGCCTCGTCGGACGGGGTGGGTACGCCGAGATCGCGGCAAGCGGCCTGGATGCTGTGCGCGATGTGCGCAGTCGAATCCATCAGCGTGCCGTCCCAGTCGAAGACGATCAGGTCAAATTGCTGTCGGGCCATGCGAGTCAGGCGGTATCGCGCAGAGCGCTGAGTTGATCGAGGAAGCGCCGGCATTCGTCCGGCAGCGGCGCGTCGAACTGCAGCGCCTCGCCGGTCAGCGGATGCGCGAGCTTCAGCCGGTACGCATGCAGGAACATCCGTTTGAGCGACGGCTGCGCGTTCGCGCGCGCCAGCGCCTTGTTCAGTGCGAAATCGCCATACTTGGCGTCGCCGGCAATCGGCAGGCCGAGATGCGCGAGGTGCACACGGATCTGATGGGTCCGACCCGTTTTGAGTTCCGCTTCGACCAGCGCGTAATCCGGCCAGCGCTCGATCAGGTTGAACACCGTGTGCGACGGCAGGCCGTCGTCCTGCACGCGCACCCGCCGCTCCCCTTCCGGGGTCGAATACTTGAACAGCGGCGCCTTCACCGCGCGGCGGCGGCCCCAGTCGGGCTGCCATTCACCGTGCCCGCACGCGAAGTAGCGCTTGTCCATCCGGTTTTCGCGGATCTGCTCGTGCAGGCCGACGAGCGCGGTGCGCTTCTTCGCGAGCATCAGGATCCCGGAGGTCTCGCGGTCGAGCCGGTGCACGAGTTCGAGAAATTTTGCGCGCGGGCGCGCCTGGCGCATCTGCTCGATCACGCCGAACGCGACGCCGCTGCCGCCGTGCACGGCGACGCCGGCCGGCTTGTTGATGACGAGCATCGCGTCGTCTTCGTACAGCACCTCGAACTGCGCGGGCGGCACGATCGGCGTGTCGGCGCGCGCGAGGTCGGCCGCCGCCACCCGCACGGGCGGCACGCGGACGATGTCGCCGAACGCGAGACGGTACTGGGCGTCGACCCGACCCTTGTTCACGCGGACTTCGCCGCTGCGCAGGATCCGGTAAATATGGCTTTTGGGCACGCCTTTACAGACGCGCAACAGGAAGTTGTCGATCCGCTGACCGGCCGAGTTTTCGTCGATCTGGATCATCGATACCTGGCCGCTTGCGACTGAATTCTGGGATATTTTGCCTAACTCATTCATACTGAATATAATTTTGCCCAGCCGGACGTTGAGGGTGGCCTGACAGGCCGGCCCCGACCGAGTCGGGCAAGGCGCAAGCGCAAACCGTTATTTTACTTGCGCCGGGGGTTCGCTGCTCACCCCTAATCAAAGAGATGCAGCAAGTTGCACGCACGGCGCCGGCCGTCGGCAAGGATCGCGCCCACAGGCGGATTCGGTCGACCAGGCGCCGCGGTAACGGAAAGTTGGTTGAAAAGAATATGATCGGCAGCCCGACGGCGTGAAGTGCGTCCGCAGGCTGCCGGTTGCGAAAATTACGGCGTTGCGCCCGATTTGGCCCCGCGAAGCGTGCGGGGCTTGGCGACGTCAAACCAGGGAAGTACACCCCAAGCGGGAAAGTCGGGCTGGATTCGATACTCCCCGCTGCGGCCCAAGCCGCAGCATCTGCCGCCCGTCGGCGCGCGCGACGCATTGCGCGCGCCCGTGGCAATGCCCGGACTCAGGCTTAGCGCGCTTTTGCAGCGTGCGGTGTGTGAACGCCGTGCTTTGAAACCGTATTCGCAGGTGCCCTACGGCCGCCGGCCCCGTCTTTCGGGCCCAAGCGCCTCTTCAGGCAATTCTCCCCGCCATCGTTCCCGCTCCAGCGTGCTCGTGACAACACAACAAGGTGCGGCCTGCCGTCGTTCCCGCCCTCGCGACTGACAACCGCGAGGCGCCGGCAGCGGAGCCGCCTGGAGCCGTTCATGAAACGCATGCTGTTCAATGCGACGCAGCAGGAGGAGCTGCGCGTCGCCATCGTCGACGGGCAAAAGCTCATCGACATCGACATCGAGACCGCCGGGCGCGAACAGCGCAAAGGCAATATCTACAAAGGTGTCATCACCCGCATCGAGCCGTCGCTCGAAGCGTGCTTCGTCAACTACGGCGAAGACCGCCACGGCTTCCTGCCGTTCAAGGAAGTCGCCCGCCAGTACTTCAAGGAAGGCATCGACATGCGCTCCGCGCGCATCCAGGATGCCCTGCGCGAAGGCCAGGAGCTGATCGTCCAGGTCGAGAAGGAAGAGCGCGGCAACAAGGGCGCCGCCCTCACGACCTTCATCTCGCTCGCCGGCCGCTACCTCGTGCTGATGCCGAACAACCCGCGCGGCGGCGGCGTGTCGCGCCGGATCGAAGGCGACGAGCGCCAGGAACTGCGCGAGACCATGGCTCAGCTGCAGATTCCGGACGGCATGAGCATGATCGCCCGCACCGCGGGCATCGGCCGCAGCGCCGAGGAACTGCAGTGGGACCTGAACTACCTGCTGCAACTGTGGCGCGCGATCGAAGCGGCGTCGCAAAGCGGCAACGCCGGCCAGCCGATGCTGATCTATCTGGAATCGAGCCTCGTGATCCGCGCGATCCGGGACTATTTCCAGCCCGATATCGGCGAAATCCTGATCGACACGACCGAGATCCACGATCAGGCCCGTGCGTTCATGGACATCGTGATGCCGGACAACGTGTCGAAGGTGAAGCGCTACCACGACGACGTGCCGCTCTTCTCCCGCTTCCAGATCGAGCACCAGATCGAGACTGCGTACTCGCGCACGGTGCCGCTGCCGTCCGGCGGCGCGATCGTGATCGACCACACCGAAGCGCTCGTCGCGATCGACGTGAACTCGGCGCGTGCGACCAAGGGCGCGGACATCGAGGAAACGGCGACCCGCACGAACCTCGAAGCGGCCGACGAAGTGGCCCGCCAGTTGCGCCTGCGCGACCTCGGCGGCCTGATCGTGATCGACTTCATCGACATGGAGTCGGCCAAGAGCCAGCGCGAAGTCGAACAACGCCTGAAGGACGCGCTCAAGCACGACCGTGCGCGCGTGCAGATGGGCAAGATCTCCCGCTTCGGCCTGATGGAACTGTCGCGCCAGCGCCTGCGTCCGGCGCTGTCGGAAGGCAGCCACGTGACCTGCCCGCGCTGTAACGGCACCGGCCACATCCGCGATACCGAATCGTCCGCGCTGCAGGTCCTGCGGATCATTCAGGAAGAAGCGATGAAGGAAAACACCGCGGCGATCCACTGCCAGGTGCCGGTCGAGGTGACCGCCTTCCTGCTCAACGAAAAGCGTCAGGAAATCAACAAGATCGAGTCGCGTTTCAAGGTCGGCATCGTGCTGATCCCGAACAAGCACCTCGATACGCCGCACTACAAGCTCGAACGCCTGCGTCATGACGACGCACGCCTCGACGATCCGCGTGCGTCCTGGAAGATGGCCGAGGAAGCCGCCCGCGAACTGGAGTCGGAAACCGGTTACAGCAAGCGCGCAGCCGAAGTGAAGCCGAAGCAGGAAGCGGCGGTCAAGGGCATCACGCCCGAGCGCCCGGCGCCGAGCCCGGCACCGCAGCGCCAGGCCGAGCCGGTTCCGGCGCCCGCACCGGTCGCCGCGGCGAGCGGCGGCTTCATCGGCTGGCTGAAGGGTCTGTTCGGCATGTCGCCGGCTCCGGCGCCCGCGCCGGTTGCACCGGCACCGGCAAAGGAACAGGCTGCCCGTCCGGCCCGCGAGCGGACCGAAAAGACCGAGCAGCGCGGCGGCGATCGCAATCGCAACCGTCGTGGCGGCGCCCAGCAGGCTCAGGGTGGTCGCGACCAGGCAGCGGCAGGCCGCGGCCAGTCGCAACGCCAGGAACGCGAAGGCAAGGAAGCGCGCGAGCCGCGTGAACCGCGCGAGGGTCGCGAACCGCGTGAAGGCCGCGAGCCGCGCGAAGGTCGTGAGCCGCGCGAAGGTCGTGAGGGCCGCGAAGGTCGCGAGGGCCGTGGCCCGCGCGAAGGCCGCGAACCGCGCGAGCCGCGTGAAAGCCGTGAGCCGCGCGAACCGCGCGAGAACCGCGAACCGCGCGAGCGCACCGAGCAGCCGGAAGCCGTCGAGGCGGCCGGCCGCGGCGAGCGCCAGGAACGCGGCGAACGTCGCGAGCGCGGCGAGCGCCGCAAGCCGACGCAACACGCGGCGACGCTCGAGACCGTCACCCGTGGCGAGAACCATCCGGAAGCGGAAGCCGACCAGGCCGCAGCCGTCGCCCTGCCGGGCGCCGATGTCGCAGCCGACGCGGAAGCCGGCGTACGTGACGGCGAGGAACGTCGCCGCCGCCGCCGCGGCCGCCGTGGCGGTCGTCGCGAGCGCGAGGACGAAGGCGCAGTCGTCGACCACGCCGAGCAAGGCGCGGACGGTGAAGCCGACGTGCAGGCCGTGACGACGGAAGCCCCGAGCGCGGTCGAGCCGGCCCATACGGCCGCACCGGTCGCCGTGGCAGCCGTCGCCGCAGCAGGCGCCGTGGTCGCCGAGGCCGCAGTCGAACCGCGTGCCGAAGCAGTCGCACCGGCCGAGGTCGAGCCGCAACCGGCACCGGTTCGCGTCGAAGCGACGCCGGTCGCACCGCTCGAGCCCGCCCCGGTCGTAACGATCGCACCGGCAGCCGAATCGGCACCGGTCGCGCCGGCCGCCGCTCCGGAAGCCGGCCCGGCCCCGATCGCGGTTTCGCCGACCGATGCGTTCGAAGTGCCGGCCGCGCCTGCTGCCGTCGAGGCGCCGCAGTCCGCGCCCGTCGAGCAGGCCGCACCGGCACCGGTCGTCGCGGTCGAAGCTGCTCCGGCAGCCGTCGAACCGGCTCATGTCGAACCGGCCCACGTCGAAGCCGCACCGGTCGAAGCCGTTGCCGCACCGGCTCCGGCGCCCGTCCAACCGGCCGCTGCGCCCGCTTCGGCGAGCCTCGATGTCGTGCTGGAGCAGGCCGGTCTCGTGTGGGTGAACACCGACGCCGACAAGTTCCGCGCTGCCCAGGAAGCCGCGTCGCGCCTGCCGCGCGCGGTCCGCGAGCCGCGCGAGCGCAAGGCGCTGCCGCCGGTCGACACGACCCCGATGCAGCAGGTCGAAACGTCGCACCATTAAGCGGTGCATCGCCCGACCAGGAAAAGCCCGCCTCCGGCGGGCTTTTTCATTTCCGCGCTGCGGGTTTCCGCCCACCGGACCGGCCGGCCGCTTGCGGCTAAAATAGAGGTCTGGCTCGCACTTCTTTCAACATGTCCCGACGCATCATTCCTCTCGCCGACGTCAGCGGGATGCCGGATATCTCCGGCGTCGCGCACACCCCTGACGGCGCCCTGGCCGACACGTTCGCCAGGCCGCTGCGCGACCTGCGCATCTCGGTAACGGACCGCTGCAATTTCCGTTGCGTGTACTGCATGCCGCGAGACGTGTTCGACAAGGACTACCCGTTCCTGCCGCACAGCGCACTGCTCACGCACGAAGAGATCGAGCGCGTGGCGCGGCTGTTCGTCGCGCACGGCGTCGAAA
This sequence comes from Burkholderia sp. BCC1977, assembly GCF_905339595.1. Lineage (NCBI taxonomy): Bacteria > Pseudomonadati > Pseudomonadota > Betaproteobacteria > Burkholderiales > Burkholderiaceae > Burkholderia > Burkholderia sp. BCC1977. The sequence continues at coordinate 43,122 of NZ_CAJPGQ010000024.1, read as the reverse complement.
AGATCCGGATCACCGGCGGCGAGCCGCTGCTGCGCAAGAACCTCGAATTCCTGATCGAGCGCCTCGCGCGCCTGACGACCCACGACGGCCGCCCGCTCGACCTGACGCTGACCACCAACGGCTCGCTGCTCGCGCGCAAGGCGCGCGCGCTGAAGGACGCCGGCCTCACGCGCGTGACGGTCAGCCTCGATGCGCTCGACGACACGCTGTTCAAGCGCATGAACGACGCCGACTTCGCGAGCGCCGACGTGCTCGAAGGCATCTTCGCCGCGCAGGCCGCGGGCCTCGCGCCGGTCAAGGTCAACATGGTCGTGAAGCGTGGCACCAACGACGGCGAGATCCTGCCGATGGCCGCGCGCTTCCGCGGCACCGGCGTGATCCTGCGCTTCATCGAATACATGGACGTCGGCACGTCGAACGGCTGGAACATGACCGAAGTGCTGCCGTCCGCGGACGTCGTCGCGCGGATCGCCGAGCAGTTCCCGCTCGTGCCGCTCGAGCCGCACACGGCGGCGGAAACCGCGCAGCGCTGGGGCTATGCGGACGGCAGCGGCGAGATCGGCGTGATCTCGAGCGTCACGCAGGCATTCTGCGGCGACTGCACGCGCGCGCGGCTGTCGACCGAGGGCAAGCTGTACCTGTGTCTGTTCGCGTCGACCGGCCATGACCTGCGCGCCCTGGTGCGCGGCGGCGCAAGCGACGCCGAGATCGCGACCGCGATCGCCCGGATCTGGCAGGCCCGCACCGACCGCTATTCGCAGCTGCGCGGCAGCGCGGCCGCCGACGCGGCGCCCGACGGCGCCGGCAAGCGCGTCGAAATGTCGTACATCGGCGGCTGACGCGCGCCGCCCGCCCCGATTTCCCGCGATGTCTGCTTCCGCCTCACCTTCCATCACCGGCCTGCTGCTCGCGGGCGGGCGCGCGACGCGCATGGACGGCGCCGACAAGGGCCTGCAGCTGCTGGACGGTACGCCGCTCGCGCTGCACGTGCTGCGCCGGCTCGCGCCGCAGGTCGACGAGACGCTGATCAGCGCGAATCGCAACGCCGATCGCTACGCCGAGCTCGGTGCGCCGTTCGACGCGCGCATCGTGCCGGACGACACACCCGATTTCCCCGGCCCGCTCGCGGGCCTGCTCGCCGGCATGCGGGCGGCGCGCGCACCGCTCGTCGCGTGCTCGCCGTGCGATACGCCCTATTTGCCGGCCGACCTCGTCGCGCGGCTGCACGCGGCCCTCGACGCGCGGCAGGCCGACATCGCGATGGCGGTGACCGTCGACGCGCAACAGGCGCGTTCGCCGCAGCCGACCTTCGCGCTGCTGCGCACGTCGCTCGCCGACGATCTCGCGGCCGGGCTCGCGGCCGGCGAGCGCAAGGTGCGTGCGTGGTACGCACGCCACAAGACGGTCGAAGTCGAGTTTCGCGACGAGCGTGCGTTTTACAATGCCAACTCCTGGCAGGAACTTGCCGCGCTTGCCCGCCGCTGACGGCACCGGCATCCGTTCCCGCCCGCCGCATGCGCCTGCGCGCTCAGGCGCCCTCCGCGCGCCACCGGCCACGAACCCGATACGCCTTGCGGCGCAGCCCGACTGATGATCACGCACTCCTCGCCCGCCTCCCGAACCGCACCCGATTCCGCTGCCCCGCTGTCGCTCGCGGACGCGCAGGCGCTCGCGTGCCGGTTCGCGGTGCCGGTCGACGCGTGTGACACGGTGCCGCTGCATGACGCGCTCGACCGCGTGCTCGCGGCCGACGTGAATGCGCCGTTCGACATTCCCGCGTACGACAACTCGGCGATGGACGGCTATGCATTCGACGGCGGCGCTGGCGCGCTTGCATCGGCCGCCGAAGTCGCGCTGACGGTGGCCGGCACGGCGCTCGCCGGCCATCCGTTCGACGAGGCCGTCGCGCCCGGCGCGTGCATCCGCATCATGACCGGCGCGCCGATGCCGGCCGGATGCGACACGGTCATTCCGCAGGAACGCGTGCGCGTCGACGGCGACGTCATCCGCTTCGCCGCGCACGACGTCGCGCGCGGCGCAAACTGCCGCCGGGCCGGCGAGGATCTCGCGCGCGGCGCCTGCGCGCTTGCCGCCGGCCGCATCCTGCGCCCGTCCGATCTCGGCCTGCTCGCATCGTTCGGGTTGCGCGAAGTCACGGTGCGCCGCCGCGTGCGCGTCGCCGTGTTCTCGACCGGCGACGAACTGCGCGAACCCGGTGAGCCGCTCGGCCGCGGCACGCTGTACGACAGCAATCGCGGGATGCTGGTCGCGATGCTCGAAAGGCTGCACATCGACGCGCTCGATCTCGGGATCGTCCGCGACGATCCGGCGGCGCTCGAACGCGCACTGCGCGATGCCGCGGCCGCACGGGCCGACGCGGTGATCACGTCGGGCGGCGTGTCGGTCGGCGAAGCCGATTTCACGCGCGACGTGATGGCCCGGCTCGGCGACGTGACCTTCGCGAGCCTCGCGCTGCGGCCCGGCCGGCCGCTCGCATGCGGCACGCTCGCGGGCGACGGTGCCGGCCACGTGCTGTTCTTCGGGCTGCCCGGCAATCCGGTCGCATCCGCCGTAACGTTCTACGCGATCGTGCGCCCCGCGCTGCTGACGCTGGCCGGCGCGCATGCGCCGGCACCGGCGATGTACACGGCACGCAGCACGCAGGCACTGAACAAGCGTCCGGGCCGTACCGAATACCTGCGCGCGATCGCGACGCGCGACGCCGACGGCCAGTGGCACGTCGCGCCGGCCGGTTCGCAGAGTTCCGCATCGTTGAGCGGCCTCGCGGCCGCCAACTGTTTCATCGTCCTGGGCCACGATACCGCGGCAGTCGACGCGGGCACCCCGGTCGACATCCTGCCGCTCGACGGCCTGATCTGAATTCCAATCGGTATATCTCTACGGGGGCAATCCGCACATGAAGAAACAAATCTCGTCGATCGCCGCGGGGCAGACCGCGAAGGCACTGATCCTCGTCTACCTGACGTTCAGCGTACCGATCGTGCTGCTCGGCATCCTGGTCGCGTACATCCGCTACGGGATGGTCGAACTGAGCACGATCCTGAGCGCGCTGCTGCTGAACGCGATCCTCGGTTTCGTGCTGCTGTGGATCGCCTGTCACGCGTACAACTGGGTCGCGTCGCGCTTCGGCGGCATCGAGATCGTGCTGTCCGATCCGCCGGAGGAAGCGTGAGCGGCACGCCGCTGATCCGCGCAGCCGAAGCGCGCGACGTCGGCGCGATCCTCGCGCTGATGCGCGAGCTGGCCGAGTTCGAGAAGCTCACGCACCTGTTCGTCGCGAGCGACGCCGACCTGGCCGATGCGCTGTTCGGCGAGCATCCTGCCGCCGAAGCGCTGGTGGCCGAGCGCGATGGCGCGATCGTCGCGTATGCGCTGTTCTTCCACAACTATTCGACGTTCCTCGGCCGTCGCGGCCTGTATCTCGAGGATCTGTACGTGCAGCCGTCGCAGCGCGGCACGGGCCTCGGCACCGCGATGCTGCAGCACCTCGCGGCACTCGCCGTCGAGCGCCGCTGCGCTCGCTTCGAATGGTCGGTGCTCGACTGGAACCAGCCGGCGATCGACTTCTACGAGAAGATGGGCGCGACCGTGCTGCCGGACTGGCGCATCGTGCGCGTCACCGGCGACGCGCTGAACGCGCTCGCCGCGCACTGAACGCGCGCCGGCCACGCCGGTCGCCGTGTCAAAAGAAAACGGGCGCCGCGGCGCCCGTTTTTCGTTCCAGCCTGTTTCTGCCGCACACGTCATGCGTCATGCATCGTCGGCATCGGCGCCGTCCGCGGCTTCCGCACCGAGCAGCCCGGCCGCTGTCTCGCCCGGCAGCGCCTCGACCTGCTTCAGCTTGCGGTTCATCACGCGGGTGCGCTGCTCGGCGGCCTCGATCGAGCGCGTGACCGTTTCGAGCTGCGCCTTCGTGCGCGCCAGCACATCGCCGAACTTGCCGAATTCGGTCTTCACCGCGCCGAGCACCTGCCACACTTCGCTCGAGCGCTGCTCGATCGCGAGCGTGCGGAAGCCCATCTGCAGGCTGTTCAGCAGCGCGGTCAGCGTCGTCGGCCCGGCCACCGTCACGCGATAGTCGCGCTGCAGCAGGTCGGTCAGCCCCGGGCGGCGCAGGATCTCCGCATAGAGCCCTTCGGTCGGCAGAAACAACAGCGCGAAATCGGTCGTATGCGGCGGTGCGACGTACTTCTCGGCGATCGTGCGCGCCTCCATCCGCACGCGCGCCTCGAGCGCACGGGCCGCCTCCTCGACCGCCGCCGAATCGGCACGCTCCTGCGCGTCGATCAACCGCTCGTAGTCTTCGCGCGGAAACTTCGCGTCGATCGGCAACCACACCGGCGGCGCGTCGCGCGTGCCGGCGTCGCGCCCGGGCAGCCGGATCGCGAATTCGACGCGTTCGCTGCTCTTCGGCACCGTCGCGACGTTCTTCGCGTACTGGTCGGGCGTGAGCATCTGCTCGAGCAATGCCTCGAGCTGCACCTCGCCCCAGGTGCCGCGCGTCTTCACGTTGGTCAGAACCTTCTTCAGGTCGCCGACGCCGGCCGCGAGCGTCTGCATCTCGCCGAGCCCGCGGTGCACCTGCTCGAGCCGGTCCGACACGAGCTTGAACGATTCGCCGAGCCGCTGTTCGAGCGTCGCATGCAGCTTCTCGTCGACGGTGCGGCGCATCTCCTCGAGCTTCGCCGCGTTGTTCGTCTCGATTTCCTTCAGCCGCTGCTCGAGCGTCGCTCGCACTTCGCCGATCCGGCGATCGTTGGCCTCGGTCAGTTGCGTGAGCTGCCGGTTCAGCGTGTCGCCGAACAGCCGCAGCGCGACCGTCTGCTCTTCGCGCGCCTGCTGCGCCTGGCGCTGCACGCTCTCGCGCATCGCGTCGAACTGCTGCGCGTTGCCCGCGACGAGCTTGCCGAGCTGTTGCGCGAAACCTTCGATCTGGTTGTTCTGCACGGTGGCGATGCTCGTCAGCTGCGTCGCGAGCGTCTGCTGCAGCTGCGAGAAATTGCCGGCCAGCTCGGTACGCGAGCCGCGCGCGTTCTCGACGATCTCGCCGCGCAGCTCGCGTTCGAGCCGCTCGACCGCGAGCGCCTGCGCGTGCGCGGCGTCCTCGATCTGGTCGCCGAGCACGGCCGCATCGTCATGGCGGCCGCCGCCGCGCACGATCGCGACGATCGCCACCGCCAGCGCGACGGCCAGCACGACGACCGCCGCCAGCAACAACATCGTGGTCATGCGCGCGGCTTCCCGATCACGTCAGGGTTGATCGGATTCGGCGGCTGCCCCGCGCGCGGCCCTTCGCCCAGCGCGGCGATCAGGTTGTCGGCCGCGAGGTTCGCCATCGCGCGGCGCGTCTTTTCGGTCGCGCTCGCGATATGCGGCGTCAGCACGACGTTCGGCACCTCGAGCAGCGCCGGATGGACGCTCGGTTCGCCTTCATACACGTCAAGGCCGGCCGCGGCGATCGTCCCGTCGCGCAGCGCGACGGCCAGCGCCGCGTCGTCGACGATGCCGCCGCGCGCGATGTTGGTCAGCGTCGCGGTGGGCTTCATCTTCGCGAGCTCGGCCGCGCCGATCGTGTGATGGTTCTCCTGCGTGTACGGCAGCACGAGCACGACGTGATCGGCACGTGCCAGCAGCGCGTCCTTCGACACGTATTCGGCGTTCAGCTCGGCCTCGATCTCGGGCGCGACCCGCGACCGGTTGTGATAGATCACCTGCATTCCGAAGCCGCGCGCGCGCCGTGCGAGTGCCTGGCCGATACGCCCCATGCCGACGACGCCGAGCGTCGAGCCGTAAATGTCGCTGCCGAGGAAACCGTCGTACGCCCACTTCTGCCAGTGCCCGGCGCGCAGCCAGTGCTCGGATTCGGCGATCCGCCGCGCGGCGGCCATCATCAGCGCCCAGCCGAAATCCGCAGTCGATTCGTTCAGCACGTCGGGCGTATTGGTGCCGAGCACGTTCGCCGCGTTGAACGCGGCCATGTCGAAGTTGTTGTAGCCGACCGCCATGTTCGACACGACGCGCAGGCGCGGCGCCGCCGCGAGCGCAGCCGCGCCGACCGGGTCGCCCGCCGTCAGCGCACCGTCCTTGTCCGCGAGACGCGCGGCGAGCGCATCGGGGGCGAGCGCGTCGCCGTTGTTCCAGTCCACTTCGAAATACTGCTCGAGCCGTTCGATCACGTCCGGAAAGATCGGACGTGCGACCAGGATCTTCTGCATCGCCATCTCCGCATGCCGCGGCCGGAACGCGGCGCATCGTGCGCCGCCGGAACCGTCCGCGCTTGGTTGAAAATCGTCAGCCTACGCCGTGAAGAAAATCCACGACGTCAGCAGGAATACGGGTACCAGTATGACGAACGCCCAGCCGAGATACGCGAAGAAGCTCGGCATCTTGACGCCGCGCGATTCCGCGATCGCCTTCACCATGAAGTTCGGCGCATTGCCGATGTAGCTGTTCGCGCCCATGAACACCGCCCCCGCGGAGATCGCGGCGAGCGTCGTCGCGCCCGTCGTCATCAGCGCTTGCGCATCGCCGCCCGCGAGGTTGAAGAACACGAGGTAGGTCGGCGCGTTGTCGAGGAACGACGACAGCAGGCCGGTCGCCCAGAAGTACATCGCATCGATCGGCTTGCCGTCGGACCCCGTGACGAGATGGACGATCTGCGCGAACGCACCGTCCGCCCCGGCGCGCAGGATCACGATCACCGGCGCGATCGTCACGAAGATTCCCGCGAACAGCTTCGCGACCTCCTCGATCGGCGCCCAGTTGAACGCGTTGCCTTCGCGCGCCGAGCGCGGCGTCAGCGCGAGCGACGCGAGCGCCACGACGACCAGCGCGACGTCGCGCACGAGATTCTGCAGCGCGACGTGCGTGCCCCATACGTCGAACGTGATGCCCGGCTTCCAGATGCCGCTCATCAGCACGAGGCCGATCACGGCCGCGAGCAGCACGAAGTTGACCTTGCCGTCGATCGACAGCGCGCCACTGTCGGGTGTCGGGTCGAGCGCGGCCGGCCGCTCCTCGCCGCCCTTCCGGTAGAAGTACGTATCGAGCACGAAGAACAGCGTCAGCAGCACCACGCAGATGAACAGCATCGGCAGCGCGAGATGCGTGGTCGTCCAGAAGAAGCTCACGCCGTTCAGGAAGCCGAGGAACAGCGGCGGATCGCCGAGCGGCGACAGCGAGCCACCCGCGTTCGCGACGAGGAAGATGAAGAAGATCACGACGTGCACGACGTGCTTGCGGTTGTCGTTCGCGCGCAGCAGCGGCCGGATCAGCAGCATCGCGGCGCCCGTCGTGCCCATCACACTCGCGAGCAGCGTGCCGAGCGCGAGGATCGCGGTGTTCAGCTTCGGCGTGCCGTGCAGGTTGCCGTTGACGCAAATGCCGCCGGCGACCGTATAGAGCGCGGTCAGCAGCACGATGAACGGGATGTACTCCTCGAGCAGCGCGTGCACCAGCGTACCGAACGCCGTGCCCGCGCCGAACGCGACCGCGAACGGGACCAGGAACGCGATCGCCCACGCCGCGGCGATCTTGCCGAAGTGGTGATGCCAGAACACCGGGGCGACGAGCGGGAACACCGCGATGGACAGCAGGATCCCGGCGAACGGGATGCCCCAGAGTGCGGACAGCGTGGCACCGTCGAGCGTGGCGGCCGATGCGAGCGCGGGAACGGCGCCAAGCGCGGCTCCCGACGCCATGCCCGCCCAGGCGGCATGTCGTTTCATGCAGAACTTCCTTGTGCGAATGAGTGGAGTGAGGATGGATCGGGCGCGCGCGTCATGCGCCGCGCACGACGATCGCATGAACGCGGTACGGGCCGTGCGCGCCCAGCACGATGGTCTGCTCGATATCGCCCGTGCGCGACGGGCCCGATACGAAATTGACCGCGCGCGGCAATTCGCCGCGCTCCGCGCGAATCAGCGCGAAGGCGTCTTCATGGCCCGCGACGATCCGCGACGCCGGCACGATCGCGATGTGGGTTTCCGGCAGCAGCCCGGCCGATGCATAGGTGTCGGGGCCGGACAGCAGCACCAGCGAACCCGTTTCGGCGGTTGCGCAGAAGCAGCCGGTGAGGCCGACGAGATCGCCGTCGCGCGGCTTGCGGCATTCGACCGACAGGCCGGCGCCGGCCCAGTCGAGCTCGGCCAGCGTGCGCCAGGCGACGGCCTGCATCGGCAGGCCGTGAGCGGAAAGATAGCGGGCAGCGGCGGCGGGCGCGTCGGCCAGCGTCGCGACTTCGTCGACCGTCGTCGACAGGCGCGCCGCTTCATCGACGAATGCGGCGACGAGGTCGGCCGGCATCGGCGGGCGCGGCCCTTCGGGATGGCGGACGAGATAGTCGGCGACGCCGTCGCGCTCCGCCGCATCGGGTTCGGGTGCGCGCCCTTGCGCCGCCCGAATGCGTGCGAGGATCTGGCGACGGGCAGCGGAAGTGTCCATGAACGGTCCTCGTGACGTTGGCGTGCGATACCGTCGGATTATACCGGCCGCCCTCGCCGCGACGCACCTGGCCGCATGGCCGACGCTTACTGCGATGCGTCGTCGGCCGGCTGCGCGATGCCGAACACCTGGCGCAGGTACGCGAGATACGCCTTGTCGTCGCACATGCTCTTGCCCGGCGTATCCGACAGCTTCGCGACCGGCTGCCCGTTGCAGCGGACCATCTTGATCACGATCTGCAGCGGCACGTAGCCGAGATCGTTCGTGAGGTTGGTGCCGACGCCGAATGCAAGCTTGCAGCGGCCGCGGAACCGTTCGAACAGTTGCATGACCTTCGGGATGTCGAGCGCGTCCGAAAACACGAGCACCTTGGTACCCGGATCGCAGCGGTTCGCCTCGTAGTGCCGCAGCATGCGCTCGCCCCACTCGAACGGATCGCCCGAATCGTGGCGCGCGCCGTCGAACAGCTTGCAGAAGTACATGTCGAAGTCGTTCAGGAACGCATCCATCCCGTAGACGTCCGACAGCGCGATCCCGAGGTCGCCGCGATACTCCTTCGCCCACATCTCGAAACCGTAGGTCTGCGAATCGCGCAGCCGCGGGCCGAGCGCCTGGCAGGCCTGCAGGTATTCGTGCGCCATCGTGCCGAGCGGCGTCAGGCCGTGCTTCATCGCGTAGAACACGTTGCTCGTGCCCGCGAACTGCGGCCCGAGCCCGTCGCGCAGCGTCAGCGCGACCTCCTCGTGCCACACCTTCGAGAAGCGCCGGCGCGTGCCGTAGTCGGCGATCTTGCAGTCGGCGAATTCGGGCTTCGCGCCGAGCAGCTTGATCTTCTCGCACAACCGCTCGCGGCCTTCGCGATAGTCGGGCTCGCGCTGCGTGTTGCGGAAATAGACCTCGTTGACGATCGCGAGCACCGGGATCTCGAACAGGATCGTGTGCAGCCACGGCCCCTCGATCACGATGTCGATCTCGCCGTTGCCCTTCGGCGAAGGCGTGATCGAGATGTACTTCTCGTTCAGGTGGAACAGCGCGAGGAAGTCGACGAAATCGCTCTTGATGAAGCGCATGCGCCGCAGGTAGTCGAGTTCGTCGTCGGTGAAGCGCAGCGCGCACAGGCCGCGCACCTCGTCGCGGATCTCGTCGATGTACGGGACGAGATCGACGCCGGGCGTGCGACACCGGAACCGGTACTCGACGTTTGCGGCAGGAAAGTGATGCAGGACGACCTGCATCATCGTGAACTTGTAGAGATCCGTGTCGAGCAGCGAAGTGATGATCATGATTGCGGCACCGCCAATATCGTGACAGGGCCCGGCGCACCGCGCGCCGCCCGGTCTGTCGGTCATGTTACCCGAATGCGGGCCCGACCATCGGGAAACCGCCTCCCCCTGCCCGCCGCGCCGTACGGACAGCCGCACGCGCCGCGCCCGCTGTCGGCCCCATAAACTAATCACGAAACGATATAAGCCGGAAAGCCGACCACGTCATGCGGGTTTTGCGCTTCAGTTACAATGCCGCTTTTGGCGCACACGCCACCCCATATATACCGCCAAGCAGGAGCGCTTTAATGACTCACGTTGTGACCGAAGGCTGCATCAAGTGCAAATACACGGATTGCGTGGATGTGTGCCCGGTGGATTGCTTCCGTGAAGGTCCCAACTTTCTCGCCATCGATCCGGACGAGTGCATCGACTGCGCCGTGTGCGTCGCCGAGTGCCCGACCAATGCGATCTATGCCGAAGAAGACGTTCCGGGCGACCAGCAGCAGTTCACCGAGCTGAACGCCGAGCTGGCGAAGAACTGGCCGTCGATCACGAAGACCAAGCCGGCACCGGCCGACGCGGACGAGTGGAAGGACGTGCAGGAAAAGCTGCACCTGCTCGAGCGCTGATCGCGCAGCGGCACCGCAAGAAATTTTTATGCGCCGCCGCTCAAAAGTGTTGACAGGTTAGCGAACACTCCATAAAATCTCGTTTCTCTGCTGTTGTTGTTTGTTCCCCGATAGCTCAGTCGGTAGAGCGCCGGACTGTTAATCCGTAGGTCCCTGGTTCGAGCCCAGGTCGGGGAGCCAAAAACACAAAGGCCCGTTGAAAGTGGACGGGTTTTTGTTGGCCACCAGACACACACGCAGATGTACCGATTTATTCCCCGATAGCTCAGTCGGTAGAGCGCCGGACTGTTAATCCGTAGGTCCCTGGTTCGAGCCCAGGTCGGGGAGCCAGACAGCGAAAGGCCCGTCATTCGACGGGCCTTTTGTTTTTCCGGCGCCCGTCGGTCACCGCCGCGCATGCTAGAGTCTCTGTCCCGCATTCGCATCCGGTTCCGTCGATGAAGCACCGTCTCCTTTCCGCCGCGCCGCTCGCCTTTCTGCTCTCCGCCCTTGCCGCCGCGCCGCTCGCGCACGCGGAGGAAGTCGGCAGCGTCAACACCCATTTCCGCGTGACGGGCTCCGACCGCGTGGTCGTCGAAGCGTACGACGATCCGCTCGTGACGGGCGTCACCTGCTACGTGTCGCGGGCGCGCACCGGCGGGATCAAGGGCACGCTCGGCGTCGCCGAGGATCCGAGCGAAGCGTCGATCGCGTGCCGGCAAGTCGGCCCGCTCAGCTTCAAGGAGCCGCTCAAGCAGCAGACCGACGTGTTCAGCGAACGGATGTCGTTCATCTTCAAGACGCTGCACGTCGTGCGCGTGGTCGACAAGAAGCGCAACACGCTCGTCTACCTGACCTACAGCGACCGCATCGTCAGCGGCAGCCCGAAGAACGCCGTGACCGCGGTGCCGATGCCGGCCGGCACGACGATTCCGGTCAAGTAAGCCCGCGCCGGCCGGGCGCGCGAGCGCTACACTGTCGATTCGACCGCCCTCGCGCCCGACCATGTCCGCCCCACGCCTTCTTCCGGACTCCGCACGCTACTGGCGCACGCCGCTGCTGCCGGACGCGGATCTGCTCACGGCTACCTATCGCGACCATACCTTCGCGCCGCACTGGCACGACGCGTACACGATCCCCGTGATCCTCGAGGGTGCGGAGCGCTACACCTGCCGCGGCAGCGGCCATGTCGCCGAAACGGGCACCGTGCCCGTGATCAATCCCGGCGAAGTGCACACGGGCTCGCGCGCGACCGACGAAGGCTGGTGCTATCGCGTGAGCTACGTGCCGGTCGACTACATTCGCGCGCTCGCGAGCGCGATCGCGGAGCGCCCGCAGGATGCGCCATGGTTCCCGTCCGACGTGATCCGCGACACCGATCTCGCGGCACGGCTCGCGCTGGCCCACCGGATGATGGAGGCCGGCAGCGAACGCGTGCCGCCGTTCTACCCGCACGAGCAGCCGGCCGCCGATGATCCGGCCGCCGCGGCACAACGCGCTTACGATCCGCTCGCCGCCGAAACCGCAATGCTCGATGCGCTGTCGACACTGATCGCGCGCCATGCCGACGCGCGGCTGCAACCGGCGGTGCTCGCGGCCGACGAACCGCGCGTCGACGCGATGCGCGAACGGCTCGCCGCCGATCTCACCTGCACGGTCACGCTCGACGACGTCGCGCAGGCCGCCGGCCTGTCGCCGTTTCACGCAGCGCGCCTGTTCACGCGCACGACCGGAATGCCGCCGCATGCGTGGCGCAATCAGCTGCGGCTGCAGCGCGCGCTTGCACCGTTGCGCGCGGGCGCGTCGATCGCCGATGTCGCCGCGGCCAGCGGTTTCGTCGACCAGAGTCACTTCACGCGGCATTTCAAACGGATGTTCGGCGTGCCGCCCGGACGCTGGCAGGCGCGCTGACGCCCTTACCTGCATTCGACAACAGACGGCAACCGGCACGCTCGCAGCGCCATCGGCATCCGCGCGGGCGCAAGAACATACAAGCCGCCGCCGCATCGCCCCGCTATCCTCCATTTCATGGAGACGCGCCCCGTGAACCCCACACCCACCCCCTCGGCCCCGCCTCGCCGGCCGCTCAACGAATGGCTCGACGGCGCACGCGACACGATCCCGATGATGATCGGCGCGGCGCCGTTCGGCGTGATCTTCGGCACGCTCGTCGGTGGCGGACCGCTCGCCGCATGGCACGGCGCGCTGATGTCGCTCGCGGTGTTCGCGGGCTCCGCGCAATTCATCGCGCTCGGCCTGATCGCGGGCAGCGCGAGCTTCGTCGTCGTGCTCGCGACGACGCTGATCGTGAACCTGCGTCACCTGCTGTACAGCGCGACGCTCGCGCCGTACGTCGCGCACCTGCCGCTGCGCTGGCGCGCGACTCTCGGCGCGCTGATGACCGACGAGGTGTTCGCAGTCGCCTACGCGCACTACCGGCACTTTCCGCCCGGCGCGATCGGCCCCCACTATTTCTTCGGCTCGGGCCTCGCGATGTATCTGAACTGGCAGATCTGGACGCTGGCGGGCATCGGCTTCGGCGCGGCCTTCCCGGGCCTCCAGTCGCTCGGCCTCGATTTCGCGATGGCGGCGACCTTCATCGCGATCGTCGTCCCGCAGCTCGGCACACTGCGCTATCTGGCGGCCGCCGCGACGGCCGGCACGCTCGCGTACTTCTGGCAGGGCTGGCCGTACAAGCTCGGACTGCTGGGCGCGGTCGCCGCCGGCGTCGCGGTCGGCGTCGCGCTCACGCTGCTGCACGCGCGTTCGCGCACCGCTTCACGCACGGAGGCCGCATCGTGAACTACGCGCTGCTGATCCTCGGGATGGCCGCGATCACCTATGCGATCCGGACGACGCTGTTCCTGTTCGGCGAGCGGCTGACCTTCCCGCCGCTCGTGCGGACCGCGCTCGGCTTCGTGCCCGTCACCGTGCTGACTGCGATCATCGTGCCGATGACCGTCTCGCCGCACGGCGGCGCGGCCGAGCTGACCTGGCGCAATCCGCAGCTCGTCGGTGCGCTCGCCGCCGTGCTCGTGTCGGCGACGACTCGCCGGCCGCTCGTGACGATCGCGGTCGGTCTCGCGGTGTTCTTCTTCTGGCAAGGGATCGTGATGCCGCACTGGCTGCCGGCCTGAGCGGACGTCGCCGGCCGCGCTCAAGTTTCCGTCCGGCGCGCCGATATAAGAAGTGAAGACCCGCCATCGGCCTCGGCGCGAACCGGTCCGTCGACGCTGCGCCCGCACCGGTGCGCGGTGTCGGCCGCCGGCCCGCGCGGGCCGCCATCGAGACGATTCATGGGCCAGATCACCCTTTCCCTCAAGGACGACACGCTTGCGTCCCTGCGCAAGGACTACGACGCGTTCGTGCGCGTGTCGCTGAAACTCGACCCGCAGTTCGCGACACCGTCGTTCGAGGATTTCCTGCGCGCCAAGCTGCTCGACAACATGGTGCCGCTGACCGAGCATGCTGTGCAGCGGATGCTCGAGGGCGGCCAGTACGCGTGGGCGAAGCGCACGCTCGACAAGGAATTCCCGGACGTCGTCGCGATCCTGATGCGGCAGGCCGGCGAATTCGGCTTCGGCTTCGCGTCGCGCTCCGAATGGACGCCCGACGAACTCGCGAAGGCCTGCCGCGACTGGGCCAAGGCGATCGTCGCCGAAGCGCAGGGCGACGCGTCGCTCGTCGATCCGCTCGCCGCGCAGATCAAGAGCGCGGTGCACGACATCCAGGCGCTCGAGGAAATGATGCAGACGCCCGCATGGCGGCTCGCGGAGTCGCTGCGCCAGCGCATCTACGAGGCGAAGCTCGCGTGCGAGATGAGCGTCGGCAGCGCCGCGCGCGACAAGCTCGGCGAACTGCGCGGCCTGCTGCGGCTCGGGCTCGCGCACGGTTCGTTCCAGAAACAGGAAGCGCAGCAGATCATGGAATACCTGCGGCTCCTGAAGCCCGAGATCTTCGTCGACGAGCCGTACGACGTATTCGCACGGCTCGCCGTGTGGCTGCGCAGCGTGTTTACGCCGTCCGCCGCACGGCCGGCGCAAGGACCGGGGCCGGAACAGCGCCGGCCGTGACGGCCCGGCGCCACGCATGAAGAACGGCCCGGTTCGCGCGAAGCGAACCGGGCCGCCGGTCGATCGCCGTCACGACGCGCCGTCCGGGGCGCGTGTCGTGCGGCGTCGGGGTGCCGCTTACTGCGCGGCGCCCGAGGCCGATGCACCGCCCTGCACGCCGGCCGACGCGCCGCCATCGGCCGCCTCGTCGCCCACCTTCGACTTCGCCGAGCCGGCGTGATGCTTGGCCGACTTCGCCGCATGCTTCGCGTGCTTCTTGGCCGAGTGGACCGACGATGCCGCCGTATCCTTCGCGCCGTCGGCTGCCGCACCGACCGCGTCGGTCGCGCCGCCGACCGCATTGCCCGACGCATTCGCGCCGGCACCCCCCTCCATACCCGCGCCAGCGCCTGCCCCTGTCCCTGCGGCCGGAGCCTGCGCCTGCACGCCGGCGCCTGCGGCGCCCTGTGCCGCGACGCCTGTCTGCGCGAATGCGGCCGAAGTGGCAAACGCCGTCAGCGCGGCACCGATCAGCATCGTACGAATCTTGGACATGACCATCCTCCTCAAGAAGTTGTGGGCGCGGACCGCCTCGATGCGATCCGTCGCGTCCCCTGCCGCAACACGCAGCAGGTACGACGAAAGACCCGCGGGCGGCACGGCCGGTTCTCGAATCTCTCAGACTGTTACCCACCGTTTCATTTGCTGACGAATCGCTCACAGTCGCTAACAACTGCGCCGCGCGAACCTGCCCGAGCGACCGCGCTCGCGTGCGAGCCCGCGGTGCCGTATGATGCGGGGCGATTCCTCCCGCGCATCGCGCGCTTCCTTCGTCATGCCCAACCTGGATTTCACGCTGACCGGCGAATACGTCGAGTTGCACAACCTTCTCAAGATCACCGGCCTCGCGGACAGCGGCGGCACCGCGAAGATGTTCGTCGCGTCCGGCGCGGTGAAAGTCGACGGCGTGGTCGAGCTGCGCAAGACCTGCAAGATCCGCGCGGGCCAGGTCGTGCTGTTCGGCGATACGCGGATCGCGGTGCACGACGCGTAGCGGTTCCCCTGACCACGACATGGCCATCGGCGCGCGCGTTCGACAGCGTTCGAATAAAGCCGTAAGCTAGCCGTCTCTCAAAATAAATACAGACAGCGCGGGCCCGCACCCGCGCGAGCGCCCATTCCATGTCGCATTCCGGTCTCACGCGGACGGCCGCCGCGCCGCCGTCCCTTTCCAGTCATGCCGCCGATACCGCGCGCCTCGCCGCGCCGCTCGCGATCGCGCAACTCTCGCAGATGGCGATGAGCGTCACCGACACGGTGCTGCTCGGCTCGCTCGGCCCCGATTCGCTCGCGGCGGGCGGCCTCGGCGCCAACTTCTTCTTCGTCATCGTGACCGTGCTGCAGGGCGTGCTGTCGTCGGTCAGCGTGAGCGTCGCGCATGCGCGCGGCGCGCAGGCGGAACACCGCGTGCCGCACATCTACTGGACCGGCTTCGTGCTGTCCGTGCTGCTCGCGATTCCGGCGATCGTCGCGCTGTCGCTGTCCGAACCGATCCTGCTGATGTTCCACGAGCCGCCGGCACTCGCGCATCACGTCGGCGAGTACACCGGCATCCTGCGGTTCGCGGCGCTCGGCAGCCTGATCGGCGTCGGGCTGATGCGCGCGTTCCTGCCGGCGATCGGCGCCGCGCGGCGGCTGCTGTGGGTGTCGATCGGCGGCGTCGGCGTCAACGGCGTGCTGAACTACGGGCTGATCCACGGCGCATTCGGCTTGCCGCGGCTCGGCTTCCTCGGCTCGGCGGTCGCGACGACCATCACCATCTGGCTCACCGCGCTCGCGCTGATCTGGCTGCTGCACGGCCGCCAGCGGTTCCGCCATTTCGTGACCGCCGCCCGCCCGAAACTGCCGGTGATGGGGGAGCTGATCGGCATCGGCTGGCCGGTGGCGATCACGTACGGGGTCGAATCGACGCTGTTTCTCGCCACGGGCCTGACCATCGGCGTGCTCGGCGCGACGTCGCTTGCCGCGCACCAGATCGCGCTGAACGTCGCGTCGGTGGCGTTCATGGTGCCGCTCGCGATCGGCCAGGCCGCCAACGTGCGGGTCGGCTACTGGGTCGGCGCCGGCCAGCCGGTCGCCGCGCGGCACGCAGGCTTCGTCGCGCTCGGCCTCGGCGTCGCGTTCATGTCGCTGTCGGGGCTCGTGCTGATCGTCGCGCCGCATGCGATCGTCGGCCTGTACCTGCACCTCGACGATCCGGCCAACGCGGCGACCGTGTCGCTTGCCGCGTCGCTCCTCGGCATCGCCGCAGTGTTCCAGATCGTCGACGGCATGCAGACTGTCGGGTCGGGCGCGCTGCGCGGGCTGCGGGATACACGCATCCCGATGCTCGCGGCGACCCTCGGCTACTGGGGCATCGGCTTCCCGACCGGCTACTGGCTGGCGTTCCATGCTGGCCTCGGCGCACGCGGCCTGTGGTGGGGGCTCGCGGCCGGCCTCGCCAGCGTCGCCGCGCTGATGGCCTGGCGCTTCCATCTGAAGAGCGCGTCGCTCGTCGCATCGACGCGCTGAGCGCGACACGACGCAAAATCGCGGCCGGCGCTATGCTTGTCGGTTGAAGACCCGAGACGCCGCGCCAGCGGCGCGACTGCCTCACGATACGCCAGACGCCGCGCGACGCGCGGCCTTTCCCCTTCCCAAGAGGAGTGCATCATGAACGAAGCAGTTCGGATGGAACGCGACACGTTCGGCGAGATCGCCGTGCCGGCCAACCGGCTCTGGGGCGCGCAGACCGAGCGCTCGCTGCAGAATTTCCGGATCTCGACGGAGAAGCAGTCGCCCGAGCTGATCCACGCGCTCGCGATCGTCAAGCGCGCCGCGGCCGCCGTGAACCAGTCGCTCGGCGTGCTGGCCGACGACAAGGCGCGCGCGATCATCGACGCGGCCGACGAGATCATCGCGGGCAAGCATCCGCGCGAATTTCCGCTCGCCGTGTGGCAGACGGGCTCCGGCACGCAGACCAACATGAACCTCAACGAGGTGATCGCGAACCGGGCGAGCGAGCTGCTCGGCGGCGAGCGCGGCGAAGCACGCAAGGTCCACCCGAACGACGACGTGAACCGCGGGCAGTCGTCGAACGACGTGTTCCCGACCGCGATGCACGTCGCGGCCGCCTACGCGATCGTCAACCACCTGCTGCCCGCGCTGCGCACGCTGCGCGCGACGCTCGACGCGAAGTCGAAGGCCTTCGCCGACATCGTGAAGATCGGCCGCACGCACCTGCAGGACGCGACGCCGCTCACGCTCGGGCAGGAATTTTCCGGCTACGTCGCGCAGCTCGACCAGGGCGTCCGGCACGTCGAGTCGGCGCTGCCGCACCTGTACGAACTCGCGCTCGGCGGCACCGCCGTCGGCACCGGGCTGAATGCACATCCGGAGTTCGCGGTGCGCGTGGCCGACGAGATCGGCCGGCTGACGACGCTGCCGTTCGTGACCGCCCCGAGCAAGTTCGAGGTGATGGCGGCCGCCGACGCGCTGGTGTTCGCGCACGGCGCGCTGAAGACGGTCGCGGCCGGCCTGATGAAGATCGCCAACGACGTCCGCTGGCTCGCGAGCGGGCCGCGCTGCGGGCTCGGCGAACTGTCGATTCCGGAAAACGAGCCGGGCAGCTCGATCATGCCGGGCAAGGTGAACCCGACGCAGTCGGAAGCCGTGACGATGCTGTGCTGCCAGGTGTTCGGCAACGACGTCGCGGTGAACGTCGGCGGCGCCAGCGGCAATTTCGAGCTGAACGTGTTCCGGCCGATGATCGCGCACAACGTGCTGCAGTCGGTGCGGCTGCTCGCCGACGGCGCGCAGAGCTTCAACGACCACTGCGCGGCGGGCATCGAGCCGAACCGCGCGCGCATCGACCTGCTGCTGAACGAATCGCTGATGCTCGTGACGGCGCTCAATCCGCACATCGGCTACGACAAGGCCGCGCAGATCGCGAAGAAGGCGCACAAGGAAGGCACGACGCTGAAGGCCGCCGCGCTCGCGCTCGGCTACCTGACCGAGGCGGAATTCGACGCGTGGGTACGCCCCGAAGAGATGATCGGATCGCGCTGATCGTGGGGGGCGACGCGATGACGGGCGCGGCGCGCGTGCGCGGCGCCCGTTGTCGTCAGACGGTGCCCTTCGCCACTTCCTCGGGCTTCATCTCGACGATCTTGTCGAGCGCGGCGCGCACGTCGGCCGCATACTTCGCGAGCACCTTCTGCTCGTCGGTCTCCGGGACGAACGGCGGTACCGGCACCGGGTTGCCGTTCTCGTCGACCGCGACGAACACGACGAGGCAGTCGGTCGTCTGGCGCAGCACGCCGCCCTTCGGATCGCCGGCGTGCACGGACACATGGATGTGCATGCTGGTGCGGCCCGTCGCGACGACGCGCGCCTTCAGTTCGACCAGGTTGCCGACGAGGATCGGACGCTGGAAGCGGATGTTGCCGACGCTGACCGTCACGCAATAGCGGCTCGACCAGACCGCCGCGCACGCATACGCGACCTCGTCGATCCACTTCATCAGCGCGCCGCCGTGCACCTTGCCGCCGAAGTTCACGGACGACGGCTCGGCGAGGAAGCGGAATACGGTTTCGGTGCGGTCGAGGGCGGCCGGTACGGGGGACGGTTGGGACATCGTGGTAGCTCCAGGCGGCGGGGGTACGGCAATCGGCGCATTATACGTTGCACTGCGGCAACTCGCCGCGGTGCCCGCCGCGCGGCCGCGGCCGCGCGCCCACCCGCGCGTTGAACCGGAATCGACCGGAAATTGGCGCCGCTCAGCGGCGCACCGTGATTCCCTGATCGATCGTCCCGTACATCTCGAGGCTGCCGCCCCGCTCGCCGGCGGCGCCTGAACCGCCCTGCGCACAGGCCGCGCAGAGGAGCGCGGCCGCCAACAGGCAGAAAATCGTCTTCATCGTTGCATCGTGTCGCATCCGGCGGCCCACTGCCGCCGCGTCCGGCCATTCTACGCGTGCGTGGCCGGCGACCGCGGATCGTGCACCGCCCCGCCGCATCCGATATTTCATCCGAACGCGAAACATCGAATGCGAGCAGCGCCTACACTGCAGTCATTCCGCCTGACGAGACACGACGATGACCGATCAAGACGACCACCACTTTCCGGGCCTGAGCCGGATCGGCGCACTGATCGCCGATCCGGGGCGCGCCGCGATGCTATGGGTGCTGATGGACGGCAGCGCGCGGCCGGCCGGCGAACTGACGATGATCGCGGGGCTGTCGCCGTCCGCGGCGAGCGCGCACCTCGCACGCCTGACCGAAGGCGGCCTGCTCGCGCTCGACGTGCGCGGCCGGCACCGCTACTACCGGCTCGCGTCGGCCGACATCGCGGCGTCGCTCGAGGCGCTCGCGAACGTGGCCCGCGCGGCCGCGCCGAACCGTCCGGTGCCGCCGCCGTCGCGCACCGTGCCGGCCGAACTGCGCTACGCCCGCACCTGCTACGACCACATGGCCGGCGAACTCGCGGTCCGCATCTTCGACGGGCTCACCGCACGCGGCTGGCTGCAGGCGGACGGCGACGCGATCGAGACCACCGAGCTCGGCACGCAGGCGCTCGCGCGCTGGGGCATCGACGTCGCGCAGCAACGCACGCGCCGGCGCCGCTTCGCATGCGGCTGCCTCGACTGGAGCGAGCGCCGCGCGCATCTCGGCGGCGCGCTCGGCGCGGCACTGCTCGACAGCTTCTGCGCACATGGCTGGATCGAGCGCACCGCGCGGCCGCGCGTGCTGCGCGTCACCGTGCCCGGACAGCAGGTTCTCGACGACTGGCTTACGTCCGCTTGACGCGGACATTGCGACCGGACGACAACGGCGCGCGATGGACAGGTTTTGTTACATCGCGTGCCATCCGACTTACAAAACACCGAGCACTGAAACAGGCCGAGCGGATATTGTGAATTCAACGGCACGAATCGACGCGCCGCGATAACGACGAAGACGCTCATCATGGCCTCCCTGTTCACGCTCAAGCGAACCACCCGCTGCACGCTGCTCGCGTT
Organism: Burkholderia sp. BCC1977; assembly: GCF_905339595.1. Taxonomy (NCBI): domain Bacteria; kingdom Pseudomonadati; phylum Pseudomonadota; class Betaproteobacteria; order Burkholderiales; family Burkholderiaceae; genus Burkholderia; species Burkholderia sp. BCC1977. Next base: position 22,675 of record NZ_CAJPGQ010000024.1, on the reverse strand, counting down.
CGCCGCGCTGGCGACCCTGCCCTCCGCATTCGCGCAAGCGACACAGGCCGCGGCGTATGCGGCGGCCGCCCGACAGCCGGGCGGCGATCCGCCGAGCCGCGTCGCCCGGCTCAACTACATGTCGGGTGCGGTGACGACGGAGCCCGCCGGCACCGATACGTGGTCCTACGCCGCCGTGAATCGGCCGCTGACGACCGGCGACCAGCTGTGGAACGATGCCGGCGCACGCTCGGAGCTGCACATCGGCTCGACCGCGGTGCGACTCGGCGAATCGACGAGCCTGTCGGTGCTGAACCTCGACGACACCGCGACGCAGCTGAAGGTCGGGCTCGGCACCGTATCGACGCACGTGCGCGATCTGCCGCGCGGCGGGTCGTACGAAATCGATACGCCCAATCTCGCGCTCGGCATCACGGGCCCCGGCGACTATCGCGTCGATGTCGCGCCGAACGGCGCGAGCACGACGGTCACCTTGCGCGACGGCAGCGCGACCGTCTATGGCAGCAACGGGCAGTATCCGCTGTCGCCCGGGCAGCAGGTCGTGTTCACCGGCACCGACCTGCAGGTCGCGCAGCAAGCGGCCGCACCGGCCCCCGATGCGCTCGACCAGTGGGCCGCCGGCCGCGATGCGGCCGAGCAGCGCTCGGTGTCGGCCCGCTATGTGTCGCGCGACGTGCCCGGCTATCAGGATCTCGACGTGAACGGCACGTGGCGCGAAACCCCGAATTACGGCGAGGTCTGGGTGCCGAACGACACGCCGGCCGACTGGGCGCCGTATCACGACGGTCACTGGATCTGGCAGGCGCCGTGGGGCTGGACGTGGGTCGACGATGCGCCGTGGGGCTTCGCACCGTATCACTACGGCCGCTGGGCCTATGTCGACGACAGCTGGGCGTGGGTGCCCGGCCCGATGGTCGTCAGCCAGCCGCCCGTCTACGCGCCGGCGCTCGTCGCGTTCGTGGGCGGCGGCGGCGGTCCCGACTGGAGCGTCGCGCTGACGGTCGGCGGCGTCGCCGCGGCCGGCTGCGCATGGTTCGCACTCGGCCCGGGCGAACCCTGGCATCCCGGCTGGGGCGGCTGGAGCCCGCATTACTACGATCGCGTGAACCGGAACATCGTGGTCAACAACGTGACGGTCAACAAGACCGTGAACGTGACGAACATCAACAACATCACGAACATCAACAAGACGTACGTGAACTTCCGCGCGCCGCACGCGATCACGGCCGTGCCGGCGTCCGCGTTCGTGCACGGCCAGCCGGTCGCGCACTTCGCGCAGCGCGTCGACCCACAGAAATGGCGCAACGCGCACGTGACGCCGGGCACGCCCGGCATCGCGCCGGTGCGCCAGAGCTTTACCGGCGGACTGCGCACGACCAGCTACCGTCCGCCGGCGGCGATCGGACAGCACGCGTTCGTCGCGACGCGCAATCCGGCGGTGCCGGCCGCGTATCGCGACCAGGCGGCCGCGCACCTCGCACGGCAGGGCCAGCACGTGCCGGGCGCGGGCGCGCCGGTCGTGAGGACAAACGTGCCGGCCGCCTATCAGGCGCGCCCGGTTCGCGTTCCGGGCGACCCGAAAGCCGGTGCATGGGCGATGCGCAACGTGCAGCTCGTGAATCCGCACGGTCCCGTCGTGCGACCGGCGCAGGTGCCACGCGAAGGCCAGCCGGCCCCGGTACAGGCACAGGCCGCGCGGCCGGGTGTGCCGGGTGTGCCGGGTGCGCCGATGCCGGTCGTGCCGAATGGCGTGCGGCCGATGAACGGCGAAGCCCCCAATGCGCAGCGCTTCGCCAACGGCGCCACGCCGCAGGCGCCGGGCAATCCGGTTCCGCATCAGGCAGCGGGCCCCGGAAATGGCGTCCCTCACCCGCCGACGGCGGCCAACGAGCCGACCGGGCGCGACAACACGCATGCAGCCGCGGCGCCCGCGCCCGCGTGGATGCAGCCGCACACGCCGATGGAGCGTCAGCGCCAGACGCCGCCGACGGCACTCCACGCAGCGGGACAGAACGCACTGCCGCCCGTGCGCGGCGCAGCGCCCGCCCCGCATCCGGAAGCCGCGCCCGGTACGCAGCCCGGCGGACGGCAGGAAACGCCGCGCGCGTTGCCGCAACCGCGACTCGACACGACCGCGCAGATTCCGCAGCCGCGTCCGCGCCCCGATTTCGCGGCGCCGGCCCAGCATGCGCAGCCGCGGCCCGAGCGGGCCGCTCCGGCGCCGCAACCGCGACCTGAATTCGCGCAACCGGCACCGCGCCGCGAAGTCGCGCCGCCGCGCGTGAACGAGTACCGCCCGCCTGCGCCCGCGCCCGCCGTGCATGAAATGCCGCGACCGCAGCCGCAGCCTCAGGCCCCGCGCATGGAGCCGCGGCCATCGATGCCCGCGCCGCACATGGAGCCGCGGCCGTCGATGCCCGCGCCGCGCATGGAACCGCGGCCGCAACCGGCACCGCACGTCGAGGCGCCGCACCCGAGCAATCCGCCGCCCGGCGGCCACGACGAGCGGCGCCACCAGTAACCGCGCCCGATGAAACGGAAAGGGCTGAGTCCTGTGCAGTACAGAACTCAGCCCTTCTTGGCCTGGCATTCTTGAACCGTCCAACTTCCGGGGTTCAGTTCAGGTCTGGCCTTCTTCATTCGACCTGGCGCTGGTCACGTCAACCGCGCCGCCATCGAACGCAGGAGCTCAGACCGCCATCGGCGCGGTCAGCGGCTCATGGTGCCGGTAGCCGACGAGCGAGAAATCGGACGGCTCGATCTGCTCGAGCCATTCGGGGGCATACACGCCCGTCTTCGCGTAGTCCGGCACGCGCTCGGCAATCTCGAGCCGCGGGCTGTCGTACGGCTCGCGCGTGAGCTGCTGCTGCAGCATGTCGAGCTGGTTCTCGTAGATGTGCGCGTCACCGATGAAATACGTGAACCAGCGCGGCGTGTAACCCGTCAACCGGCCGACGAGCGACAGCAGCGCGGCGCCTTCCGTCAGGTTGAACGGCGTGCCGAGCCCGACGTCGTTGCTGCGGATGTACAGGCACAGCGAAATCTCGCGCTTCGTGACGTTCGGCAGGAACTGGTACAGCAGGTGGCACGCGGGCAGCGCGATCTGGTCGAGTACGGCCGGGTTCCATGCGTGAAACAGGATGCGGCGGTCGGCCGGGTTCTCCATGATCGTGTCGAGACACTGGCGCAGCTGATCGATCGCCTTGTACAGCAGCACCTTCGGCACCCCGTCCTCGTCGAAGCGCGTGACGATCCGGAAGCCGCGGCGCGTCGCGTCGGCGATCTGCGCATCCGCACCGGCGTCCAGCACCTTGTAACCGGGCCACTGGCGCCATTGGACGCCGTACACGTCACCCAGGTCGTCGACGCCCTGCCGGTACGGGTTCGCGAGCCACTGCGCGTTGTCGTTCGCGTTCGCGTCCCACACCTTGCAGCCGAGCGCGCGGAAATCGGCCGCGCTGCGCGATGCGCGCAGGAAACCGACCAGTTCGCCGATCGCGGACTTGAACGCGAGCTTCTTGGTCGTGACGGCCGGGAAACCTTGCTGCAGGTCGAACCGCAGCATCGCACCGGGCATGCTGATGGTGCGGATGCCCGTGCGGTTCTCCTGCCAGGTGCCGGTGTCGAGGATGGTGCGAACGAGGTCGAGGTACTGTTTCATGCGGGTTCCTTCGGCCGCGAGGGCGGCCGTTACCCGCCAATTTTAGCAAGCGTGATGCTGAACCCCCGGCAACGGTGCCGAAAACCCTGTCAGCGGGTCGCCGCGATCGCGCATGCCATGCGCGCACATCAGCCTGTACAGCGTGACGCGCGACACGCCGAGTTCGCGCGCCGCATCGGCAAAACGGCCGCGGTGACGCAGCAGCGCCTGCTCGATCGCCTGCCGTTCGGCCGCTTCCCGCGCCTCGGTGAGCGAGACGGGTGCCAGTATCGCGAATTCGTTGAGTTCGAGATCGGCCGCGGTGATCATCCGGCCCTCGGACATCACGATCGCCCGGCGCACGCGATTGATCAGCTCGCGCACGTTGCCCGGCCACGAATAGCCGTACAGCGCGGCGATCGCATCCGGCGAGAAGCCGCGCAGGCGTCGATGCGCGTCGCCCTTGAAACGCTCGAGCATGTGGCGCGCCAGCAGCTCGATATCCTTGCCGCGCGCGCGCAGCGGCGGCTCCTCTATCTTCAGCACGCACAGCCGATGAAACAGGTCCTCGCGGAACCGCCCTTCGCGCAGCGCCGCTTCCATGTCCACGTGCGTCGCGCAGATCACGCGCACGTCGACCGGCACCGATACATGCGCGCCGAGCCGCTCGATCTTGCCTTCCTGCAGGAACCGCAGCAGGCTCGCCTGGCTCTCGAGCGGCAGGTCGCCGATCTCGTCGAGAAACAGCGTGCCGCCGTTCGCGGCCTCGACACGGCCGATCTTGCGCTGGTTCGCGCCCGTAAACGCGCCGCGCTCATAGCCGAACAGTTCGGCTTGCAGCAGCGTCGACGGAATCGCACCGCAATTGATCGCGACGAACGGCGCGTGCGCGCGCGCCGAGCGCTCGTGGATCGCGACGGCCGTGAGTTCCTTGCCGGTACCCGATTCGCCGGAGATGAACACCGGTGCATCGGTCGTCGCAACGCGCCGGATCGTCCTGAAGAGTCCAAGGATCGCGTCGCAGGTGCCGACCATCTCGCCTTCGGCGCGCCCGGCGCCGACGGGCGGCGCCACCGGGTCGGTCAGCGCGACCATGCCGTGCGCATGGCCGATGGTCTCGACGATGCGCGACGCCTCGTACGGCATCGTGACGTAGTCGAAGCAATAGTCACGAATGAGATGCCGCAGCGTGGCGTCCTGCAACTGGCCACGCCGGGTCGCCGCGATCCAGCCGATGTGCTGGATGCTCAGACACGCTTCGAGTTCGCGCAGATCCGCGGGCCGAAAACCCGGCGAGAAATCGAGCAGGCCGGCGGTTGCCGCGCCGTGCTGCACGACACGCCGCACGTCGCGTGCGCTTTCCGCAAGATCGACACGCCACCCGCATTCGTCGAAATGCCCGCGCAACGCGTCGTTCGGTTCGCGCGAGAAATAAATCACATGCCGCTGCTCGGCTCCCATATGCTCACCCCGTTCATCAACCGTCTAACGATTGCCACGCACGCCAAGTCGCGTGCAAAAGGATCGAACCGGGTCAGCCGAAGCGGCTCGATTCGCCATGCCGATGCGCGGCGACGACAAGCCTCGCATGATGGCGCTTATCTCGCGTCCAGTTATTTTTTGGTCAAGACAGCTTAGTTATAGGCGCCGAATACGACAAACCGATTTCAGCGCAAATGGGCGAGCGGTCGATTCGCTCAATGGTCGACGTTTATCAATCGTCTGCACATAGCACATGCGCAACGACGCGTACCTGCATCGACACACGCGCAAATTTTCATCCTTGAAGCGCATCGATTGAATCCGCAGTATTCCCGAGCCCCTTCGTTTCACGCCTGAAACATTTCCACTCGTTTTCAATCGCGATTCACGGCGCTCCCCCGCGAATCGCAGACGCGACAACGCTGTTCGCCCGATGGCATGTATTTCGCTGAATGCGTAACGGATCGGAGCAGGTGGCCATGCGAACACTTTTTCACTGTCTTGCGTGCAGATGGCGATTGCGTTGGCGTTCGCGTGCCCGTTCATACCGGCACGCTCGGAAGCAAGCGCGAGCCCCGAACGCAGCGATGCTGCTTGCCGATAACGTGCCGCGCATGCATCGGGACAACCGCATCGGCACCGTGCCCGTCGCCACGCCGCAACCGCGTTCGTCGGACAAGACATCGGTGACGCTGTGGGACGAACTCGTCCCATCGGCGCCGCTGCCGATACCGATTCCTGTGCCGCTTTCCGTCAAGATGCAGCCTGCGATGGCAGGAAACGCAGGGAACCGCATGCATCCAAAATCGGCACATGACGCCGCATGCCGCTGGATCGCTAAGGATTCCGATTGAATTGAACGACGCAGGTCGTTTCCCGCAGCGTCGATATCGCGACGCGAACCGTTTTTTGTGTCCGTCCCCCGGCGGGCACTCTTTTTATTCAGGACATGACGGCGCACCGGCCGCACAGCACCGCGCCGCCATCGCCACCGCCGACGCGGTGCGGCAGACCGGAAACCGCAAGTACGCGTGCGCATCCGCACCGAAGCAGTCGCGCGCCGCCATTCCGGTAGAATCGGCGCCATTCCGGTTCTCCTCTTCCCCGACCTTCATGACGACGTTGACCCTGATCGTCGCGCGCGCCCGCAACGGCATCATCGGCCGCGACAACCAGTTGCCCTGGAAACTTCCCGAGGACCTCGCGTTCTTCAAGCGCACGACGATGGGTGCGCCGATCGTGATGGGCCGCAAGACCCACGAGTCGATCGGCCGGCCGCTGCCGGGCCGCCGCAATATCGTCGTCACGCGCGACGCAGCGCGCCGCTTCGACGGCTGCGACACCGTCACGTCGCTCGCCGACGCGCTCGCGCTCGCCGCGCGCGACGGGGTGGCCGAAGCATTCCTGATCGGCGGCGCACAGCTCTATGCGGAAGGCCTCGAACTCGCCGACAAGCTGGTCGTCACCGAGATCGACGCGGATTTCGACGGCGATGCGTCGTTCCCGGCACCCGATCCCGCACACTGGCACGAGGTGTCACGCGACTCGCATCAGGCTGCCGCGCCGAACACGTTCGGCTATGCGTTCGTCGTCTACGCGCGCAAGCGGGGCTGACGCACGGCACACGACGGCACACCCCGGCACACGACAAAAAAAGCCCGACCGGCTCACACCGGTCGGGCTTGTTCGTTTCCTGGCGGCCGCGGCCGCGCCGCTTACTGCCCGGCGATCGTCATCTGCTCGATCAGCACCGAGCCCGTTTCCTTCGTACCGCGCACGATCGAATCCGCGCCGATCGCGACGATATGCCGGAACATCTCCTGCAGCGTGCTCGCGACGGTAATTTCCTCGACCGGATACTGGATCACGCCGTTCTCGACCCAGAAGCCGGCCGCGCCGCGCGAATAGTCGCCGGTCACGTAGTTCACGCCCTGCCCCATCAGCTCGGTCAGCAACAGGCCCGTGCCGAGCTTCTTCAGCATCGCGTCGAAATCGTCGCCCGGCTGCGTGTTCGTGCTGCGCAGCGCGAGGTTGTGCGAGCCGCCCGCGTTGCCGGTCGTCTGCGTGCCGAGCTTGCGCGCCGAATAGGTCGACAGGAAGTAGCCTTCGACGACACCGTCGTTGACGACGCTGCGCGCACGCGTGCGCACGCCTTCCTCATCGAACGGCGCGCTGCCCATCGCGCGCGGCACGTGCGGATCCTCGACAACCTGGACGTGCGGTGCGAACACCGGCTTGCCGAGGCTGTCGACGAGGAACGACGTCTTGCGGTACAACGCGCCGCCGCTGACGGCCTGCACGAACGCGCCGAGCAGGCCGGCCGCGAGCGGCGCCTCGAACAGCACGGGCACCTTGCGGGTGTCGAGACGGCGCGCGCCCATCCGCGCCAGCGCACGCTCGGCCGCATAGCGCCCGACGGCTTCGGGCGCCGCGAGATCGACCGCGCTGCGCTTCGACGAATACCAGTCGTCGCGCTGCATGTGGCGGCCGGTGCCCGCGATCGGCGCGCACGCGATGTAGTGGCGCGAGTACGGGTAGCCGGCGAGGAAACCGCGCGACGTCGCGAGCACGAACTGCGAATGCTGCGCAGACACGCTCGCGCCTTCCGAGTTACGGATCTGCGGACTGACCGCGAACGCGGCGTCTTCCGCGCGGCGGGCGAGCTCGACGGCCTCGTCGGCGGTCAGCGCCCACGGGTGATAGAGGTCGAGGTCGCGCGGGTCGGTTTCGAGCAGCTCGGCCTCGGCGAGGCCGGCCGCGTCGTCCTCGGCCGTGAAGCGCGCGATGTTGTACGCGGCGGCGACGGTATCCTTGATCGCGGCCGGCGAGAAGTCCGACGTGCTCGCGTTGCCGCGCTTCTTGCCGATGAACACCGTCACGCCGACCATCTTGTCGCGGTTGTGTTCGATCGTCTCGACCTCGCCGCGGCGCACCGACACCGACAGGCCGTCGCCTTCGGAGATTTCGGTCGCGGCGTCCGTCGCGCCGAGCGCCTTCGCATGGCGAAGGATGTCCGAGGCAATTTCTTTGAGCTGGTCCTGCGTGTGCGGGAAATAGCGCGCTTGTACGTCGAGATTGGCTGCCATCGTCTTGGTATCCGGTGGCGGGCGGGCGCCCGCATGTTCAAAATGTTGCGTATCCCGCGATCATAGCAAGGTCCGGGGCCACATACCGACAAGCTTGGGGTGTCCGGGCCGCGATACAATGCCGCCCATGACACGCAAAACCCGAATCCAGCCGATCGAGCATGCCGTCGACGAAGACGACAACGGCTACGATCGCCCCAGCAAATCCCAGTTGAAACGCGAGATGCACGCGCTGCAGGAGCTCGGCCAGGCCCTGGTCGACCTGCCGAAGGACGCGCTCAAGCGCATGCCGATGCCCGAGGACCTCGCGGACGCCGTGCGCGAGGCGCGCCGGATCACCGATCACGAAGGCAAGCGCCGCCAGCTCCAGTACGTCGGCCGCGTGATGCGCTCGCTGACCGACGAGGAAACGGCCGCGCTGCGCACCGCGCTCGACGCCCAGCGAGGCGTGAACAAGGCTGCAACGGCCCGCCTGCACTGGATCGAGCGCACGCGCGAACAGCTGCTCGCGAACGACGACGCACTGACCGAATTCCTCCGCCAGCACCCCGAAGCCGACATCCAGGAAGGCCGCACGCTGATCCGCAACGCACGCAAGGAAGCGCAGCAAGGCAAGCCGCCGCGCTATTTCCGCGAGCTGTTCCAATGGATCAAGACCGCGGGCGGCATGAGCGAGGCGGACGGAGACGAAGCGCCGGACGACGCCGGAGACGACCATGACGACGAAGCGTAACCACCCGGACGAGCTCGTGGTCGGCCTCGTGTCGATCAGCGACCGCGCCAGCACGGGCGTCTATGAGGACAAGGGCATTCCGGCGCTGCAGGAATGGCTCGCCGGTGCGCTGCGCTCGCCGTGGCGCGCCGAAACCCGGTTGATCCAGGACGACGCACCGACGATCTCCGCCACGCTGGCCGAGCTCGTCGACGTCGCCGGCTGCGATCTGGTACTGACGACGGGCGGTACCGGCCCCGCGCGCCGCGACGTGACGCCGGAGGCCACGCTGGCCGTGGCGACGAAGGAAATGCCGGGATTCGGCGAACAGATGCGGCAGATCAGCCTGAATTTCGTGCCGACCGCGATCCTGTCGCGGCAGGTCGCGGTGATCCGCGAGACGGTCGACCACGCGGCGCTGATCATCAACCTGCCCGGCCAGCCGAAGTCGATCCGGGAAACGCTCGAAGGGCTGCGCGACGCCGCCGGCAAGTCGACCGTTCCCGGCATCTTCGCGGCAGTGCCCTACTGCATCGACCTGATCGGCGGCCCGTACATCGAGACCGACGCCGCGGTGGTCGCGGCGTTCCGGCCGAAGAGCGCGCAGCGCTGAGCGTATCCCGAGCGCCGAGCGCGTGCCGGCCCGCTCAGGCGGCCGGCGCGGACTCGCCTGCCGGCGTCGACGCGGCCGGAATCAGGAAATGCTCGCGGTAGTACTTCAGCTCGTCGATCGACTCGTGGATGTCCGCGAGCGCCGTGTGCATCGCGCGCTTCTGGAAGCCCTTGTAGATCGCGGGCTGCCAGCGGCGGCACAGCTCCTTGAGCGTGCTGACGTCCAGGTTGCGGTAGTGGAAGAACCGCTCGAATTCCGGCATCCAGCGTGCCATGAAGCGGCGATCCTGGCAGATCGAGTTGCCGCACATCGGCGACTTGCCGGGCGACACGTACTGCGCGAGGAACGCCTGCAGCTGCGCGGCGGCGTCCGCCTCGGTCACGGTCGACGCGCGCACGCGGTCGATCAGGCCCGAGCGGCCGTGCGTCGACTTGTTCCAGTCGTCCATCTTCGCGAGCGTTTCGTCGCTCTGGTGGATCGCGAACACGGGGCCTTCCACCGCGATGTCGAGCGTGGAATTGGTCACGACGACCGCGATTTCGATGATGCGGTCGTTATCCGGGTCGAGGCCCGTCATCTCCATGTCGAGCCAGACGAGGTTCAACTCGTTGCGCACGAGCGCGGGCTGGCTGGCGGAAGCGGCGGTATCGGTCATGAGTCATCCTGGAAAATGGCGGACCGGGCCCGCCGATGCGGCGCCGCCCGGGCGGCCGGCATCGCGTGAGCGGGCCCGGTCCGCAAGAACATATAATTCTCGCATAGAACCCTTTGGCGCCTTCGATGTCACCCTTTTCGTTCACCCTGCTGTTCGCGATCGCCGTGCTCGCGATGGTCGTCACCAAGCTGTGGCTCGCGTCGCGGCAGATCCGTTTCGTCGCCGCGCACCGCAACGGCGTGCCCGCGCAGTTCAGCGCCACCATTCCGCTGTCCGCCCACCAGCGCGCGGCCGACTACACGGTCGACCGCACCCGGCTGGCGATGTTCGAGATCGTCGTCAGCGCGGCCGTGCTGGTCGGCCTTACGCTGCTTGGCGGCGTCGGCGCCCTCGACACGCTGCTGACGGGCTGGTTCGGTCGCGGCTACGGGCAGCAGGTCGCGCTCGTCGCCGCCGTGCTCGTGATCACGAGCGTGATCGACGTGCCGTTCGAGTATTACCGTCAGTTCGGGATCGAACAGCGGTTCGGCTTCAACCGGATGACCAAGCGCCTGTTCTTTACCGACATGCTGAAAAACACGCTGCTCGGCGCCGTGCTCGGCCTGCCGCTGCTGTTCGTCGTGCTGTGGCTGATGAACCAGGCCGGCAGCCTGTGGTGGCTGTGGACCTGGATCGTCTGGGTCGGGTTCCAGATGCTCGTGCTGCTGATCTATCCGACCTTCATCGCGCCGATCTTCAACAAGTTCGAACCGCTGAAGGACGAGGCGCTGCGCACGCGTATCGAGTCGCTGATGAAACGGTGCGGCTTCGCGGCGAAGGGCCTGTTCGTGATGGACGGCAGCCGCCGTTCCGCGCACGGCAACGCGTACTTCACGGGCTTCGGCGCATCGAAGCGGATCGTGTTCTTCGACACGCTGCTCGCGCGGCTGACCGGCCAGGAAATCGAGGCCGTGCTCGCGCACGAACTCGGCCACTTCAAGCGCCGCCACGTGATGAAACGGATGCTCGTGTCGTTCGTGCTGAGCCTCGTGCTGCTCGCACTGCTCGGCTGGCTCGCTCAGCGCACGTGGTTCTACACCGGGCTCGGCGTCACGCCGTCGCTCGACACGAGCAACGCGGGCGCCGCGCTCGTGCTGTTCTTCCTCGCGATCCCCGTATTCCTGTTCTTCGCGACGCCGTTCAGCAGCCTCACGTCGCGCAAGCATGAATTCGAGGCCGACGCGTTCGCGGCCAGCCAGACCGATGCGCAGGATCTCGTCAGCGCGCTCGTGAAGCTTTACGAGGACAACGCGTCGACGCTCACGCCGGACCCCGTCTACACGGCCTTCTACTACTCGCATCCGCCCGCGTCGCAGCGGATCGACCGCCTGATGCAGCACGCATGAGCCGGCCGACCTCCCGCAAGCCGGCCCCGCGCGCGTCGGGCGCGCCGCGTGTCGAAGGCCGCGTGATCGCGGCGCACGGCCGCCACTACATCGTCGCGCCCGACGACGGCGGCCCGATGCTGCAGTGCTTCCCGCGCGGCAAGAAAAGCGAGATCGCGGTCGGCGACCGCGTCGTGTACGAACAGGCGTCGGCCGACCAGGGCGTGATCGTCGAGATCGGCGAGCGGCGCAACCTGCTGTACCGTTCCGACCAGTTCAAGTCGAAGCTGTTCGCGGCCAACCTCGACCAGTTGCTGATCGTGCTCGCGACCGAGCCCTATTTCAGCGAGGACCTGCTCGGCCGCGCACTGATCGCGGCCGAAGCGAACGAACTGAAGCCGCTCGTCGTGCTGAACAAGATCGACGTCGAGGCGGCGCTGCCGGTCGCCCGCGAGCGCCTCGCGCCCTACCGCGCGCTCGGCTACGACGTGCTCGAACTGTCGGTGAAGGGCGCGCCCGACGATGCGCGCGAGCAGCTGATGCCGCATCTGGCCGGGCATTCGACGATCCTGCTCGGCCAGTCCGGGATGGGCAAATCGACGCTCGTGAACCTGCTCGTGCCCGATGCCGAGGCCGCGACCCGCGAAATCTCGGCCGCGCTCAACAGCGGCCGCCACACGACGACCTTCACGCGCCTCTACCCGCTCGAAGGCGGCGGCGCGCTGATCGATTCGCCGGGTTTCCAGGAGTTCGGCCTCTATCATCTGACGGAAGGCCGCCTCGAACGCGCGTTTCCGGAATTCCGCCCACTGCTCGCGGACTGCCGTTTCTATAATTGCCATCATCTGCAGGAGCCGGGCTGCGCGATTCTCGAAGCCATCGCCGACGGCCGCATTGCGCCGTCGCGGCACGCGCTTTACGCGCAGCTCGTACACGAGGCAAGCCAGATCGTCCGCTGACCGCACGGCGGGCAGAAGGCGGCCGGGCCCCGGCCCGGCCTTCACCGACAGGAGCCGCGATGCGTTTCAAGGCCCCCGATCTTGCCACCGCGCAGCATTGGGCGAACGTGCTGCAGGTGGCCGGCATCGGCTGCGAGCTGCACAACTGCTACGCGACCGGTGCGCTCGGCGGCCTGCCCGCCGACGCGTGCACCCCCGAGCTGTGGCTCGACGACGAGCGCGACGATGCGCTCGCGCGGCGGCTCCTCGACGCCGCGTCGCACGGCCCGTCGGCCGGTGCCGCGCCGTGGCGCTGCCGCCAGTGCGGCGAGGCGCTCGAAGCCCAGTTCACGGCCTGCTGGCAATGCGGCGCCGTGCGCGATCCGCTCGACGACTGAGCGGGTCGACCTGACGCACAGCAAAAAGGCCGGCATGACGCCGGCCTTCTCATTTCATCGCGCACTGCGCTGCCGCATCACGATACCCAGACGGCCAGCGTCAGCATCAACAGCAGGATCATCCACAGGATCACGGCGCGCCACACCAGGCCGACCGCCGACTGCAGCGTGCGCGGCGTGCAATCATCACCGACCGTCAACGGACCGCTGTCGCCGACCGCCAGCGCGTCGAGGCTCGACGGCTCCGCGAGCGGCCCCGCGAGGCGCGCGCCGAGCGCGCCGCTGCCGGCCGCGAGCAGCACGCCGTCGTTCGGGTCGGGCCACTGGCGCGTGTGATTGCGCCACGCGTAGATCGCATCCTCGAAGTTGCCGACGATCGCGAAGCCGAGCGCGGTCAGCCGCGACGGAATCCAGTCGATCACGAAGAACGCGCGCTGCGCGAACGTCGAGAACGCAGCCGTGCGATCGTCGCCCGGTGTCGACCAGCTGCGCGCGAGATATTCGGAGATGCGGTACAGCACGGCGCCGGCCGGACCGATCGGCAGCACGTACCAGAAGAACACGCCGAACACGTGGCGATGCGACGCAACGACCGCATGAATCAGCGTATGACGGACGATTTCGCCGACCGGCATGTCGACCGTATCGAGGCCCGTCCACTCGTGCAGGATTTCACGCGCGCGCGGTACGTCGTCGTTGTTGAGCGCGAGATGGATATCGGTGAAGTAGTGGCTGAACTGGCGGAAGCCGAGCGTGAAATACACGACGGCGACGTTCCAGATGAACGCGAGCACGAAGCTCACCTTGTACAGCAGGAAGTAGATCAGCGCGACGATCAGCACCCATGGCAGCACGACCGCGAGCCATGCGAGCACGCCATGCTTTTGCTTGCCGGCGTCGAGGCCATGCGCGACGGTTTCCGCATGAAACTGGAACAGCGCGAACACCGGATTGCTCGGCGACAACGCGCGGACCTGTTCAATGATGAGAGCGAGGAGAACCGAAAAGAAAGTCATGCGTGCGCCGTCTTCGGAGTTATGTCATTTTTTGCATAACGATAGCACAGCGTAAGCGGCGCATGGCTGACGATGCGGCCGCCCGGCGGCCGGCCGCGTGCGCCGGACGGCGCGGCAGGTCATCCGGCTGCCAAGAAGCGGTACAGATTGCGCAACATGCCGGCAGTTGCGCCCCAGATGAAGTAATGCCCGGCCGATTCGCCATTCGGATAGGGCATCGCAAAAAAACGACGCTCGCCGCCTTCCCAGCGAAACACGCGCACCTGGTGGTTCGCGGGACTCATCAGGAACGCGAGCGGCACCTCGAAAATCTCGGCGACTTCGAACGTGTCGGCCTGCACGGTGAACGGCGGATGCACGAGCGCCACGACGGGCGTCACGCAGAAGCCGGTCCCTGTCAGGTAGTCGGGCAGCGCACCGAGAATCTCCACCGGTTCGGCGGCCAGTCCGATTTCTTCCTTCGCCTCGCGCAACGCGGTCGCCGTCGCGTCGCGATCGAACGGCTCGCGCCGGCCGCCGGGGAAGCTGATCTGCCCGGCATGGTCGTTCAGGTGATCGGCGCGCTGGGTCAGCAGCACGGTGAGGCCGCTCTCGCGAACGACGAGCGGGATCAGAACGGCGGCGCTACGCGGATCGACGCCCTCCTGCAGCCGCACCTCGTCGGGCTCGACGCTCCATTCGAGCGTGCGCGCGAAACGCTCGCGCAACCCGGGCGGCGTCATCAGGCAGGAATCGATGAACGGCAGGCCGGCGCCGGTGCCTTCGACCGGCAGCACTTCGGGATCAATGATGGGGCGGCGATTCAATGGGGCTCTCGGGTTCGTGACGTATCGAGCATATTGTCGCGCCAGAATGAAAAAAGCACCCGGGTGGGTGCTTTTTCCTTACAGCTCTTACTCTTGGGAAGCTGCTGCGGCGCGATCCTTCGACACCAGCTTTTCCTTGATACGAGCCGACTTGCCCGAACGCTCGCGCAGGTAGTACAGCTTCGCACGACGCACATCACCGCGGCGCTTCACGACGATGCTCGCCAGCAGCGGCGAGTACGTCTGGAACGTACGCTCGACGCCTTCGCCCGACGAGATCTTGCGGACGATGAAGTTCGAGTTCAGGCCACGGTTGCGAATCGCGATCACGACGCCTTCGTAAGCCTGAACGCGCTTGCGGGTACCTTCAACCACGTTCACGTTCACGATCACCGTGTCGCCCGGGGCGAATTCGGGGATCGTCTTGCCGGCGAGCGCGCGCTCGATCTCTTCCTGCTCAAGTTTTGCGATCAGATTCATTACTGACTCCTTATGCCATCGTATCGGCGTTGGCACCCGCCTGCTTCCAGGCCTGGCCCCGATAGAGGATGGATTCACATCAGGCACCGCACACGCATGCACGGCACCGCCATTTCCCGCCCGCGACGCCGCCTCAGGAGGCGTTCTTCGCTTCGCGTGCGAGGTTCGCAAGCCACGCCTCGTCGGCACGACTCAACAACTTCTCGCGGCGCGCCCGGACGATCAGGTCCGGCCGCTTCTGCAACGTATTCTTCAATGCTTCCTGGCGCCGCCACTTCTCGATCTCGGCATGATGCCCGCCGAGCAGCACGTCCGGCACACGCATCCCCTCGTATTCCTCGGGGCGCGTGTAATGCGGACAATCGAGCAACCCGTCGGCGAAGCTGTCCTGCACGGCCGACTGCGCATCGTTCAGCACGCCGGGCAGCAGGCGCACGACGGCATCCATCATCGCCATCGCCGGCAGTTCGCCACCGGACAGAACGAAATCGCCGAGGCTGATTTCCTCGTCGACGCAACGGTCGAGCAGACGCTGATCGATCGCCTCGTAGCGGCCGCACAGCACGATGACACCGGGCTCCTGCGCCATCCGCACCGCACGCTCGTGCGTGAACGGCGCACCTTGCGGCGACATCATCACCACACGCGTGCTCGCGACGCCCTGCTCCGCCTGCGCCGCCTTCGCGGCACCGATCGCGGCCTCGAGCGGCCTGGCCAGCATCACCATGCCCGGACCGCCGCCGTACGGACGATCGTCGACCGTGCGGTAGTTGTCCGTCGTGAAATCACGCGGGTTCCAGGTGCGCAGCCCGAAGCGCTCCTGCTTCACGGCCCGGCTGGTGATTCCCCAGTCGGTCAGCGCGCGGAACATTTCGGGAAAGAGCGTGACGACGTCGAACTGCACCGCGCTCTCCGTAACCTGGTTCATTAGTAATCGGCTTCCCAGTCGACAACGATGCGACGTGCCGCCTGATCCACCGTTTTGACGTAGACGCCGACGAACGGAATCAGCCGTTCGTCGGTGGTCGGCTGACCATCCTTGCCGACTGCCGGATACTCGACGCGCAGGATCGAATGCACGCCGTTGTCGATCATCCCGCTCACGGTCCCGAGCGCCACCGATTGCTCGTTGACGACCTCGAGGCCGATCAGGTCGACCCAATAGAATTCGTCCGCGGCCAATGCCGGAAAATCTTCCCGGCGCACGAACACGCGAAAGCCGCGCAAAGCCAGTGCGGCATCGCGGTCGCTGACATCCGCGGTATGCGCGACGACTGTGTCGCCGTGCGTCTTCGACTGCAGGATGCGGGCGGACAACCGCTCCCCACCCCGTTCCAGCCACCAGCGGCGCGCGTTGAGCAGCGCATCGCCGCCGCGACCGGCGTCGGCATGCGTCGCCACCTTGACCCAGCCCTTCAGGCCGTAGGCGTCGACCACTGCCCCGACCTCGACAGCATCGTCGGGCCAGGCTTGCACCGCTTCGAGACTGCCCTGCTCGGCAGCCGTACCGGCGCTCGCGACAGTGTCGCGCTCGACCGGCTTGCGGACGAATGCGCCAAACGACGCTCGCCCGCGCTTTGCGTTACCGGAATCGTGACCGGACATCAATGCTCCTTGCAGCCGGCACGACCGGCACACCGCGCCATGTTAGGCAGCCGGTTGCGCCTTTTGCGCTTCCTTCACGAGACGCTGGACGGTCGGCGACAGTTGCGCGCCAACGCCTTGCCAGTACGTCAGGCGGTCCTGAGCGATACGCAGCGATTCGCCCTTCGTGGCAACCGGGTTGTAGAAGCCGACGCGCTCGATGAAGCGGCCGTCACGACGGTTGCGCGAATCGGTAGCGACGATGTTGTAGAACGGGCGCTTCTTCGAGCCGCCGCGAGCCAGACGGATGATAACCATATGAAATCCTTCGGGAAAACCGGGTTCGAAACTACTGAAACGTGCGATTATAGCCGGAAACCAAAGCCACAACAAACACTTACGCGCAAAAATTCCGCAGACGCCCTGTTCGCCGGGCATACAATCGTCGAGTCCACGACGCTCCCCGCCGCCATGCCGCTATTTCGCGTCACCCCGGCGCGCCGCGCGCAGCACCGCCTCGCGGGCTTGCTGACCGGCCTCGTTACCTGTCTCGCATCCGCCGCGGCTTGCGCCGCACCGCCGGTGGACGAACTTGTCGTGCCTCCGGGCTTCCACGTCGACGTGCTGACCGACACCGTGCCGACTGCCCGCGAAATGGCGTGGTCGCCGCGCGGGATCCTGTATGTCGGCTCGCGGGAAGGCCGCGTGCATGCATTCGTGATGCAGGAGGGCCGGATCACCGCCCGCCACGTGATCGCATCGGGGCTCGACATGCCGGTCGGCGTCGCGTATCGCAACGGCGCGCTCTATATCTCCGCCGTGTCGCGCATCCTGCGCCTCGACCACATCGACGACCGGCTCGCCGCGCCGCCCGCGCCGGCGGTCGTGACGGACGCGCTGCCGACCGATCATCACCACGGCTGGAAATTCATCGCGTTCGGCCCCGACGGCAAGCTCTACGTGCCGACCGGCGCACCGTGCAACGCGTGCCTCGCCGATCGCAGCCGATACGCGATCATCGCACGCATGAACGCCGACGGCAGCGGTCGCGAAGTCTTTGCCCGCGGCGTGCGCAATACCGTCGGCTTCGCGTGGCACCCCGATTCGGGCGAGCTGTGGTTCACCGACAACGGGCGCGACATGATGGGCGACGACGTGCCCGACGACAAGCTGAACCGCGCACCGCGCGCGGGCCTCGACTTCGGTTTTCCGTATTGCCATGGCGGCGACACGCCCGACCCCGAATTCGGGAGCCCCGACGTGTGCCGACGCTATGTACCGCCCGTGCTGAAACTCGGCGCGCACGTCGCCGCACTCGGCATGCGCTTCTATACGGGGCCGATGTTTCCGGCGTCGTATCGCAACAACATCTTCATAGCCGAGCACGGTTCGTGGAATCGCAGCACGAAGATCGGCTACCGCGTGATGCGCGCGATCGTGTCGGCCGACGGCAGTCATACGCGCCAGACGCCATTCATCACGGGCTGGCTCCGCGCGGACGGCACCGCCTGGGGACGCCCGGCCGACGTACTGCCGCTACCGGACGGCTCGCTGCTCGTCAGCGACGACTACGCGGGCGCCATCTATCGTGTCACCTATGCGGCACCTTGACGCAGGCGAGGGGTGACCGGGCCCGACCGGGCATCGTAGAATGCGTGCCGGGCCGAGCGCCCCGCGCCGGCCTGCCGGCCACCCATGCCAACGATAATCCACCGCCACCCATGTCCAGCAGCACCGCACCGTCCCGCCGCTTCCGCTCCAAGACGCTCACCGCAGCCCTCGCGTTCCTGTTCGGTTCGCTCGGCGCGCACCGCTTCTACCTGTACGGCTTTCGCGACGTGTACGGCTGGGCACACCTGCTCGCGACGATCGTCGGAATCCCGGGTTTCCTGCTGCTCGCCGCGACCCAGCGCAGTGCCGGCCTCGGCTGGTGGCTCGCCGTGCCGGGCGCGATCTCGTTGCTGGCCGCGTTCCTCGCCGCGCTCGTCTATGGCCTGCGCCCCGACGAGAAATGGGACGCGCAATTCAATGCCGACACGGGCAAGCACAGCCGGTCCGGCTGGACGGTGATCTTCGTGGTGATCTTCTCGCTGCTGATCGGCGCGTTCCTGCTGATGACCGCGCTCGCGCTGTCGTTCCAGACGTATTTCGAGTCGCAAGTCGAAGCGGCGAAGCAAATCTCGCAGTAAGCGCCGGCGCGCATCGGTCAGAACAGGCTCAACTGCATGTCGTCGCGCGATTTCGCGCCGGTTGCGCCCGCCACCGCGCGCTGCGCCGCTCCCCCGGCCGCCGCCGCACCGCGAAACTGCGACAGATCCAGAATGCCGTTCGTGCGCTCGTTCAACCCGAGCCGCTTGACGGCCTGACGGAAACGCTGCCGCAACAGGTCGGCCCAGATCCCCTCGCCCTTCATCCGTTTCGAGAAATCCGAGTCGTAATCCTTCCCGCCGCGCATGTCGCGCACGCGGTTCATCACGCGCTCCGCACGATCGGGGAAATGCGCGGAGAGCCAGCTCTTGAACAGCGGCGCGACTTCCCACGGCAACCGCAGGATGATGTAGCTCGCGTGCGTCGCGCCGGCTTCCGCACAGGCTTCCAGCACGCGCTCCATGTCCGGCTCGGTGACGAACGGGATCATCGGTGCAATGCTGACGCCCACCGGCACGCCCGCGTCGCGCAGTGCGCGGATCGTGCGCAGCCGGCGCGCCGGCGTCGCCGCACGCGGCTCGAGCGTGCGCGCGAGATCGGCGTCGAGCGTCGTGATCGTGACCGCGGCCATCACCTGCCCGCGCTCGGCCATCGGGGCCAGCAGGTCGAGATCGCGCTCGATCAGCGACGATTTCGTGATCGCGGCGAACGGCAGCCCGTGATCGTGCATCACCTGAATCACGCTGCGCGTGATGCGCAGATCGCGCTCGACCGGCTGGTATGCGTCGGTGTTGACACCGAGCGCGATCGGCTCCGGCACGTAGCGCTTGCGCGCAATCTCGCGCTCGAGCAGTTCGGCCGCGTTGACCTTCGCATAGATGCGGCTCTCGAAATCGAGCCCCGGCGACAGGCCGAGATAGCTGTGCGTCGGCCGCGCAAAGCAGTAGATGCAACCATGCTCGCAGCCGCGATACGGATTGAGCGACACGCTGAACGGAATATCCGGCGACTGGTTGTGCGTCAGGATGCTCTTCGCGCGCTCCTCGAACACCTGCGTGCGCAGCGGAGCAGGCAGATCGACGTCGTCCGACTCGTGTGTCCAGCCGTCGTCGACCGCTTCGCGCAGCGCCGTTTCGTACCGGCCCTGAAGGTTGTCGACCGCACCGCGCCCCTTGCGGGGCGCCGGCGGCGCTATCGGAAATTCGTTGTCGGACAGACCGTCCATGCGCTCACCCATTCGCCTGCACCCAATACTGTATATTTATACAGTATTGGGTGCAGCATGCCAAGGGCGAGAAAGAGGGACCGTCAGCGGGCCACGGTCGCGGTCATTCGCCGACCGAAATCGTCAGCGTCTCCTTGATCTCCTCCATCACGACATAGCTCTTCGACTGCACCGCGCCGGGCAGTTGCAGCAGGATGTCGCCGAGCAGCTTGCGATAGTCGGCCATTTCACCGATCCGCGCCTTGATCAGGTAGTCGAAGTCGCCGGACACGAGGTGGCATTCGAGCACCTCGTCGATCTTCATCACTTCGCGGCGGAACTGCTCGAACATGTTGCCGCCCTTGTGGCCGAGCGTGATCTCGACGAACACCAGCAACGCGGCACCGAGCTGGCCCGGATCGACGCGTGCGTGATAGCCGGTGATGACGCCGTCGCGCTCCATGCGCCGCACGCGTTCGATGCACGGCGTGACGGTCAGCCCGACCTGTTCCGCGAGGTCTTTCATCGCCATCCGGCCGTCGTCCTGGAGCAGTTTGAGGATGCGCCGGTCGAGCTTGTCGAGCGAGCGTACTGGCTGGCGTTGCGTTCTCATTTGTTTATTCTGAAAACCTGAAAAATACGATAACAAAACCTACACATTCGACAATACCATAGCGCAAAAAACTAGATCAGCTAGAGGTTACACGGAGACGCAGGTGCGCCCGGCCTCGACCTGATCCCTTCCATCTGGAGCAGCTATGCGAGTCGTCATTCTGGGCAGCGGTGTGGTGGGCGTGGCAAGCGCGTATTACCTCGCGCGCGCAGGTCATGAAGTCACGGTGATCGACCGGGAAGCCGGCCCGGCGCTCGAGACGAGCTTCGCGAACGCCGGCCAGATCTCGCCCGGCTATGCGGCGCCGTGGGCCGCACCCGGCGTGCCGCTGAAGGCCGTCAAGTGGATGTTCGAGAAGCACGCGCCGCTCGCGATCCGCCTCGACGGCACGCGCTTCCAGCTCCAGTGGATGTGGCAGATGCTGCGCAACTGCACGGCCGACCGCTATGCGGTCAACAAGGGCCGCATGGTCCGCCTCGCCGAATACAGCCGCGATTGCCTGCAGGCGCTGCGCGCCGACACGGGCATCCAGTACGAAGGCCGCACCGGCGGCACGCTGCAGCTGTTCCGCACGCAACAGCAACTCGACGGCGCGGCGAAGGACATCGCGGTGCTGCAGGAAGCGAACGTGCCGTTCGAACTGCTGTCGCCGGCCGAACTGCAGAATGCCGAACCGGCGCTCGCCGCCGTATCGCACAAGCTGACGGGCGGCCTGCGCCTGCCGGGCGACGAAACGGGCGACTGTCAGTTGTTCACGACGCGCCTCGCGGCGCTCGCGGAATCGCTCGGCGTGAAGTTCCGCTACAACACGCCGATCGATGCGCTCGCGATCGCGGGCGGCAAGATCGCCGGCGTGCAGTGCGGCAGCGAGACGGTGCGCGCGGATGCGTACGTCGTCGCGCTCGGCTCGTACTCGACCCGCTTCATCTCGAACCTGATGAAGATCCCGGTCTATCCGCTGAAGGGCTATTCGATCACCGCGCCGATCGTCAACGAGGCGGCCGCCCCGGTGTCGACGGTGCTCGACGAAACCTACAAGATCGCGATCACGCGTTTCGACCAGCGCATCCGCGTCGGCGGCATGGCGGAGATCGTCGGCTTCGACAAGAACCTGCGCGACGCGCGCCGCGAGACGCTCGAAATGTGCATGAACGACCTGTTCCCGGGCGGCGGCGACACGTCGAAGGCAACCTTCTGGACGGGCCTGCGCCCGATGACGCCGGATGGCACGCCGATCGTCGGCCGTACGCCGGTCTCGAACCTGTTCCTGAACACCGGCCACGGCACGCTCGGCTGGACGATGTCGTGCGGGTCGGGCCAGCTGCTCGCCGACCTGATCTCGGGCAAGAAGCCGGCGATCCAGGCCGACGACCTGTCGGTGCATCGCTACCTGAAGGACGTGGCCGGCCAGACACGCCCGGCGTACGCATAAGCCAGGACGGCCCACGGCGACGCAGGCCGGTCGGCATAGACGAAAAAGGCGCCGTGAGGCGCCTTTTTCGTTACAGCGAATGCGATGTCGGCGAGGAACAGGGCTTGCGCCAACGCGCGCACGCTCGTCGCCCTTCGCGCCGACGATCGACGCTTCGGGCCCACCTGCCCGCACGAAAACCTGTTCCGTGCGGCATTGTGCGATCGCGGCCCCCTGCATCGAAGAACGTCCCCGCCCTCTTCTGCCATCGCATAAAAAAGGGGCGCTCATCGCGCCCCTCGTCTTGCGTACTTGCCGCCGAAGCGTCAAGTCACGCCGCGTCAGCCCAGCTCGTTCACGAGTTCCGGCACGAGCGCGAACAGATCGCCGACGAGGCCGTAGTCGGCCACGCTGAAGATCGGTGCTTCGGGATCCTTGTTGATCGCGACGATCACCTTCGAATCCTTCATGCCGGCCAGATGCTGGATCGCACCCGAGATGCCGACCGCGATGTACAGCTGCGGT